>NZ_CP151276.1:1726250-2080625 GCF_046736325.1 Paracoccus sp. ME4 | reverse complement strand
ATGACCGATGGGCGTCACGTCCTGAAGGCCGGGGTCCAGGCCCGGCACGACGGGCCCGTTCAGCGTCTCGCGCAGGGTGATGGTGCGGGCGGGGGCGTCCAGCACGCGGATCACCTCGGTCCGGGTCTGGAAGGCGGTCCAGCCCTGCGGGCCGCGATAGCGGTCGGGGTTGCCGGGCTGGACCTCCTCGATCGCGATGTCGGCCACGTCGAGATCCAGCGGCGTCACGGCCCAGGACAGCGACGGGTTGCGCCCCGAGATGACCAGCGGCATTCCCGGCACGGTCGCGCCGATGACGCCCCCGCTGGCCAGCTCAAGCCGGGCCAGATAGAACAGCGACGGCGCCGTCAGCCCCACATGCAGGTCGTTGGCCAGAAGCGCCGCGCCCGCCGCCGTGCGGTCCGGCTCGGCGCCGAAGGCATTGCCGCCTATGGCCTGGCCGGGCGCCAGGAACAGCCCCGCATCGGCCGGCGGCGCACCGTCCAGCCGGCGTTCGGGCGTCCCGAGGCGCGCGCCGGGAAAGAGGTCCGGATAGGCAGGCAGCGTCGCGGGCACCCCCGCATGCCGGGCGACCTGCATCCCCGCGGGGGGCCAGGCCAGCGCCAGCCGGGCGCGCAGAATCTCGTCGGTGGCGGAATCGGTGCTGGCGGCGGCCAGCAGCTTCAGGATGGCCAGCGAATCGGCGGGCTGCCAGAAGGTGATGACATCGGGGAACAGGAAGAATTCCGGCGCGCCGCGGCCCATCGCGCCATCGTTGACGATGCCGATCCACTGGTTCACGCCGTCGGCATAGGCCTCCAGCGCCTCGCGCGTGGGGGCGTCCTGAACCTCCAGCGAGGCCTGGGCCGCGCGTTGCAAGCCCAGCCTGCGGGCCAGCGCGTCGGAGGGCAGGGCGGCCGGGCCCTGCACCTCGGCCAGACGGCCTTGGGCCGCGCGGCGCAGCATGGTCATCTGGAACAGCCGGTCCTGCGCATGCGCGAGGCCCAGGGCGAAGAACACGTCGCGGTCCGACTGCCCGAAGATGTGGGGCACGTTCTCGGTCGAGCGGACGATCTCGACCGGGGCGCCGATGCCGCTGACGACATGGCTGGCGGCATAGTCGGGCAGCGAGCGCACGGCGAAGTACCAGACCAGCACCGCCGACAGCACCGCCAGCACGATCAGCCCGATGGTCAGCCTCAAGAGCCAGCGAAACAAGGTCAGCATGGTCGGGCAGGTCCTTGGCCAGGGGCGCGGCACGGGTTGACCCGGCTGCGCATGGATGGTGGTGTGCTGCATAGGACAGGCGCGCGGACAGTTCAACGCACCCCCCGCGCGCCCCGCGAACATCCCGAGGAGAGTTGAATGGCGAAGGTGGCGTTTCTGGGTCTGGGCGTGATGGGCTTTCCGATGGCGGGCCATCTGGCCGCGGCCGGGCATGAGGTGACGGTATTCAACCGCAGCCCGGCCAAGGCCGAGGCCTGGGTCGCGCGCCACGGCGGCCGCCATGCCGCCACCCCGCGCGAGGCAGCCCGTGGGGCCGAGATCGTGCTGTGCTGCGTGGGCAATGACGACGACCTGCGGCAGGTGCTGACCGGGCCGGACGGCGCCTTCGCGGGCATGGCCGCGGGGTCGGTGCTGGTCGATCACACGACCGTCTCGGCCCAGGTCACGCGCGAGCTGGCCGCGGTGGCGCAGGAGGCGTCCCTGGGCTTTGTCGATGCGCCCGTGTCCGGTGGGCAGGCGGGTGCCGAGGGCGGCAAGCTGTCGATCATGTGCGGCGGCGGCACCGCCGATTACGACCGCGCCGAGCCCGTCATGGCCGCCTATGCCAAGATCTGCCGTCGCATGGGAGAGACCGGCGCGGGACAGATGACCAAGATGTGCAACCAGATCGCCATCGCGGGGTTGGTTCAGGCATTGTCCGAATCGCTGGCCTTCGCACGCAAGGCGGGGCTGGACGTGTCGGATGTCGTCGAGGTCATCAGCCAGGGTGCCGCAGGCAGCTGGCAGATGGTCAACCGTCATGAGACGATGGACCGCGGCGCCTTCGAGCACGGGTTCGCGGTCGACTGGATGCGCAAGGATCTGGCGATCTGTCTGCGCGCGGCGGACGAGCTGGGCGCGGCGCTGCCGGTCACGGCCCTTGTGGACCAGTTCTACAAGGATGTTCAGGCGATGGGGGGCGGCCGGTGGGACACGTCCTCGCTGATCGCGCGGCTGCCCCGCTGAAAGACGCAAGGCGGTCCGCCCCCCGGGGGGGGGGCCGCGAAACGGGCGGGGGGCATCGCGCGCCCCGCCATCACAGGACGTCATCACAGGACAAGGACACGCCATGTCGTATCGCACTCTGGCCGGTCAGATCGAATTCGAGATCACCGGCGTCAATGACCAAGAGGCGACCGGCGAGATGGTCGTCGCCTCAGGCATCCTCAACCCCTTCGGCACGATCCATGCCGGCGCGCTGATCTGGTTCGCCGATGTCATCGCCACGAACCTGGTCCTGGGCGGAGAGCAGCCGCAGGAGGGCATGGACAGCTTCCCGGTCGCGGTGACGCTGAACGCGCAGCTGCTGACCAACCGGCGCGACGGCGTGCTGACCGCGACCTCGTGCTGGGTCCGGCGGGGGCGGCGCATCTCGACCGTGCGGACCGAGGTGGCCGATACGCAGGGCGCGGTGCTTCTGGACCTGACCTCGACCCACATGACGGCGCGCTGACGCGGCGGCAGGCGCGTGCGCGCTTGAAACCCGCGCCGATCCGGCCATCATGTCCGCCGAGGATGGAGGACACCCGATGGACGGCATGATGATGAACCGCCCGCTGCTGCAGAGCGGGCTTCTGGACTACGCGGCCCAGAACTTTCCGGCGGCCGAGATCGTGTCGCGCCGCGTCGAGGGCGACCTGCACCGCCAGGGCTGGGCGCAGACCCACGCCCGCGCCGTCCAGCTGTCCCTGGCGCTGGAGGAGATGGGCGTCCGCCCCGGCGACCGCGTGGCGACGCTGGCCTGGAACGGGCATCGCCACTTGGAGATCTATCACGCGGTCCCGGCCATCGGCGCGGTCTGCCACACGATCAACCCGCGCCTGTCGGCCGAACAGATGGTCTTCATCGCCCATCACGCCGCCGACCGGCTGCTGTTCACCGACCTGACCTTCGTCCCGCTGCTGGAGAGGCTGCGCGACCGGCTGCCTGCCATGCGGTATGTCGTGATGACCGATGCGGCGCACATGCCCGACACCGCGCTGGACGCGCTGTGCTATGAGGACCTACTGACCGGGCGGGCTGTGGACCGGGCGTGGCCCGAGTTTCCCGAAACCACCGCGTCGGGCCTGTGCTACACCTCCGGGACCACCGGGGATCCCAAGGGGGTGCTCTATTCGCACCGCTCGAACATGCTGCACGCGCTGGCCACGGCGGCGGTGCTGAGCCCCGATCTGGGCGCGCAGCCGCGCATCATGCCGGTCGTGCCGCTGTTTCACGTCAACGCCTGGGGCCTGCCCTTCAGCGCGCCGCTGATGGGGGCCAGCCTGATCATGCCCGGCCCGTCGCTGGACGGGGCCAGCCTGTGGGACCTGTGCCAGGCCGAGAAGGTCGAGAGCGCCTGGGGCGTGCCGACCATCTGGCAGGGGCTGATGACCGAGATCCAGGCCCGCGGCGCCAAGCCCGAGGCGCTGCGCCACATCGTCGTCGGCGGCAGCGCGATGCCGCGCAGCCTGACCGAGGCCTTCGAGCGGATGGGCGTGGACGTGAACCACGCCTGGGGCATGACCGAGACCTCACCCCTGGGCAGCCAGGGATCGCTGACCCCCGAGCAGCGCGGGATGCCCTTCGAGGCGCGCATGGCGCTGAAGCAGGGGCAGGGCCGCCCGGTCTTCGGGGTCGAGATGAAGATCGTCGACGATGCCGGCCGCCGTCAGCCCCATGACGGGCAGGCCATGGGCGAGCTGTATGTGCGTGGCAACACGGTCGCGGCCGGCTATCACGACAATGCCGCCGCCACCGCCAAGGCCATCGACGCCGAGGGCTGGTTCGGCACCGGCGACATCGCCTCGATCCGGCCCGACGGGCTGCTGACGCTGCGCGACCGGTCCAAGGACCTGATCAAGTCGGGCGGCGAATGGATCAGCTCGATCGATGTCGAGAACCTGGCCCTGACCCATCCGGAGGTCGCGCAATGCGCGGTGATCGCGCTGCCGCACCCGAAATGGGATGAACGGCCGCTGCTGGTGGTCAGGCCGCGCGGCGCGGCGCGGCCCACGCTGGAGGAGGTCTGCACCGTGCTGCGCCCGCATCTGGCCTCGTGGCAGCTGCCCGACGACATCGTCTATGTCGAGGAGATGCCGCTGACCGCCACCGGCAAGATCAGCAAGCTGACCCTGCGCGAGCGCTTTGCGGATCACGTCCTGCCCGATCTGCGCTAGCGCAGCGTCTCCAGAAAGGCGCGGCGCCCCTCCGCGATGGGGACGGGGCGGCGCGTGACGCGGTCGATGGTGACGGTGACGAAATGCGCCGTGGCCGAGGGGCTCTCGGCCTCTCCGTCGAACATGCCCATGTCGAAGCGCACTGAGCTGCGCCCCAGATGGGTCACCGCGACGCCGATCCGCAGGATCGCGGGCCAGGAGACCTCCGAGAGGTAGCGGCAACCGTTCTCGACCACCACCAGCGGCGGGGCGTCGGGGGCCAGGAAACCCTGCGGTGCCAGGGTCATGGTCATCGCCTCGTCGAACAGCTCCAGATAGGTGGCGTTATAGACATGGCCGTACTGGTCGTTGTCGCGCCAGCGCGTCGGCAGGGTCTGACAGACCGGATAGGCGTCGCGCGGGCGCAGCTCAGGCATGGGCCAGCACGAACAGCCGCAGCGCCGTGGCCAGCCCGATGCCGGGCGGGCGGGCATGGTCGATCTGGCCGATCAGCGCCGCGCGGGTCAGGCCGCGGGCCGCCGCCTGCGCGCCGAGCGCCTTCCAGAACGCCTCCTCCAGCGAGACCGAGGTGCGGTGCCCGTCGATCGACACGGACCGCTTCACCGGCGGCGTCATGGGCGGCAGGTCGATCATGGCTCGGGATCGTCGTCGCGGCGATGCGCGTCCAGCACGCGTTCGGCGCGGTCGCGTTCGGCCTGCCGCGCGTCGCGCAGGGGCTTGGCCTCGCCATGCAGGGCGGCATTGGCGTCGCCCTGGGCGCGCTTGGCGTCGCGGGCGCGGGATTTGCGCGCCTGGCGCAGGTTGATGATGCGGGTCATGGGTCCGGCATGAAAACGGGGCGCGCCGATCATAGCGCGCCCCGGCAGGGTCGGGTCAAGAGGGGCGTCAGCCCTTGGGGCTGATCATGTCCTCGGGGCGCACGACGCGGTCGAAGGTCTCGCCGTCGACGAAGCCCAGGGCGATGGCCTCCTCGCGCAGCGTGGTGCCGTTCTTGTGCGCGGTCTTGGCGACCTTGGTGGCGTTGTCATAGCCGATGGTGGGGGCCAGCGCCGTCACCAGCATCAGCGATTCCTTCATCAGCTTCTCGATGCGCTCGACATTGGCCTGGGTGCCCACGACCATGTTGTCGGTGAAGCTTGAGGCCGCGTCGCCCAGCAGCTGCATCGACTGCAGCACGTTGTAGGACATCATCGGGTTGTAGACGTTCAGCTCGAAATGGCCCTGGGAGCCTGCGAAACCGACGGCGGCGTCGTTGCCCATCACATGGGCGCAGACCATGGTCAGCGCCTCGGCCTGGGTCGGGTTCACCTTGCCCGGCATGATCGACGATCCGGGCTCGTTCTCGGGCAGGATCAGCTCGCCCAGACCCGAGCGCGGGCCGGAACCCAGCAGGCGCATGTCGTTGGCGATCTTGAACAGCGATCCGGCCACCGTCTTCAGCGCGCCCGAGAACATGACCATCGCGTCATGGGCGGCCAGCGCCTCGAACTTGTTCGGCGCGGTGACGAAGGGCAAGTCGGTGATGCGGGCGATCTCGGCCGCGATGGCCGTGTCCCAGCCCACCTTGGTGTTCAGACCGGTGCCGACCGCCGTGCCGCCCTGCGCCAGCTCGTAGATGTCGGGCAGACAGGCGCGGACGCGCTCGATCCCCTTGCGGACCTGATGGGCATAGCCGCCGAATTCCTGGCCAAGCGTCAGGGGCGTCGCATCCTGGGTATGGGTGCGGCCGATCTTGATGATGTCCTTGAACTCGGCCGACTTGGCCTCCAGCGCCCCGGCCAGCTTCTCCAGACCCGGCAGCAGCACGTCGCGGGCCAGCATGCCGATGGCCACATGCATGGCGGTCGGGAAGGTGTCGTTCGACGACTGGCCCATGTTGCAGTGATCGTTCGGGTGGACGGGCTTCTTCGAGCCCAGCTCGCCGCCCATGATCTCGATCGCTCGGTTCGAGATCACCTCGTTGGCGTTCATGTTCGACTGCGTGCCGGACCCGGTCTGCCAGACCACCAGCGGGAAGTTGTCGTCGAAGCGGCCCTGGAACACCTCGGTCGCGGCCTGCTCCATCGCGTCTGCCAGATCGGCGGGCAGGTCGCCATTGTCGCGGTTCACCCGCGCGGCGGCCAGCTTGATCGCGCCAAGCGCCCGGATGATCGGGACCGGCTGGCGCTCCCACCCGATGGGAAAGTTCATGATCGAGCGCTGCGTCTGCGCGCCCCAGTATTTCGAGGCGTCAACCTCCAGCGGGCCGAAGCTGTCGGTTTCGGTGCGGGTCTTGGTCATCGGGTCGCTCCCTCACGGTTTCGTGGCGGGTGTAGCGGGTCGGGCGTCCGGGCGCAATTCGCATGCGACGGCATACCGTCGCTAACATCAGCGCTCCATCGCCCGGATCGCCGAGCGCAGGGCCGACAGCTCCCTGTCGGGCAGGGGCAGGACGGGGTGCTGGGGGTCGGTCTCGGTCAGGTCCATCAGGCGCGCGGCCGTGTGGATCACGCGCAGGCTGCCGTGGCGGCGGAACAGGTCCCACAGGGGCTGGAACCGCTCCTCGGCCTGGCGGGTGCTGGCGGCGTCGCCGGCACTTGCGGCGCAGGACAGGGTCAGCGTCGTGTCGGGCCAGAGGCCCGCCGCCACGCTGAACCAGGTGTCGGCCCGCGCCATCAGCGCGCGACTGCAGCCCCAGTCACCGCTGTAGCCGATGACGAAGCCCGGCGGCAGGGCGTCGCGCAGGGCCGCGATCTCGGCGTCGAAGGTTTCGGCTGCGGGCAGGGGCATCTTGACCCCCGCCACATGCGGCAGCGCCGCCAGCCGCGCAAGCAGCGCCACGTCCATCGTCACCCGCGTCGTCGTCGGGTTGTTGTAGATCACCAGCGGCAGGCCGCCCGCCTCAGCCACGCGGGCGAAATGGGTCACGATCTCGTCGGGGGTCAGCGGCTGATAGGTCATCGGCGCCAGAAGCAGCCCCTGCGCCCCGGCCTCGCGCGCATGGCGCGCGAGCGCCTCGGCGTCACCTGTGCGCAGCGCCCCGACGCCCACGATGACCGGCATGCGCCCGCCGACCGCGTCCAGCGCGATCTCCAGCGCGCGGCGGCGTTCGTCCAGGGGCAGATAGGCATAGTTGCCGGTGCTGCCCAGAAGGCCGATCGAATCGACCTGGGCGCGGACGATGCGCGACAGGATGCGGCGCAGGTCGGCCTCGACGATGCGGCCGTCCGCATCGGCGGGGGTGATCGGAAAGGCGCAGAGCCCGCGCAGCGCCTGCATCGTCACTTGCGCCAGCGGTCCAGGCGCACGACCTCGCCGCCGCCCGAGGGGGGCGTGTCGTCGCCGTCATCCTCGGCGTCCAGCTGATACTCGGCGTCGGCCTCCTCGTCCTCGTCCTCCTCGTCGTCGCCCTCCTGCGTCTCGAAGCGCAGGCCGAACTCGACCGAGGGGTCCACGAAGGTGCGCAGCGCGTCGAAGGGGATCTTCAGCGGCTCGGGCTGGTTGCCGAAGTTCAGCGTGATCGTGAAATGGTCGTCCGCGATGGTCAGGTTGTCGAACCAGTGCTGGATGACGATGGTCATCTCCTCGGGATAGCGGTCACGCAGCCACTGGGCCATCTCGACGCCGTCGTCGCGGGTGTCGAAGGTGATGAAGAAGTGGTGGTCGCCCGGCAGCCCCTCGCGGGCCACCTGGCGCAGCACCTCGGCGATCAGCCCCTGCATCGCCCGATGCATCATCCCGCCGTAATCGAGTCCCGAGCGCGCCATGGTCCCACCTTGTCCTGTCCTTGGGGCGTCAGCATAGGCATATGAGTGCCGATGAAAAGGGGGCCAATGCGCGGCCCCCCTCACGCTGCCCGCTCAGGCCGCCCGTGCGCCGGCTCCCAGGGCGCGCAGCACCCGCAGGTCGGCGGCCATGGTCGCGGCGGGCTTCGGCCCGAACCATTCCAGCGATGCGGGCATGTCGGCGGGCAGCGCCGCCAGCAGCGGCCGCCAGTCGGGCGCCCCCTCCAGCAGCGGACAGATGCCCCGCCGGTCGCCCTGCGGGTCGTGGATGTTGTCGGGCGCAAAGACCGACAGCCGGTCCCGCCCTGTGACCGATTTCAGGTGCAGGTGCCGCACCCAGGGCGCCAGCCGCGCGAAGGCCGCCACGGGATCGGCGCCCGATTCCCAGACATGCAGCGCGTCGAAATTCACCACCAAGGCCGGATGGTCCAGCGCCCGGAGCAGCTCCAGCGTCGCCTCGACCCCGTCGGCCAGGGTGCCGGGATGGGTCTCGATGGCGACCGACAGGCCGCGCGCCGCCGCCATGTCGGCCACGCGCGCCAGATCGTCGCGGACTGCGCGCTGCGCCGCGGGCGGGGTCGCCGCACTGCCCGTGCCGCCCGCGAACAGCCGCAGTTGCGCCGCCCCCCATCGCCGCGTCAGGTCCAGCAGCGCGCAGGCCTCGTCGGGCGCGAAACCGGGCAGGCCCAGGGGCAGATAGCCCGCCAGCATCGGCACCGGCGCACGCATGGGCAGCGCGCACCAGTCGTCGGCCAGCGCGCGGGCATGGGGGGCCCAGATCTCCAGCCCGTCGAACCCCTCGCGCGCGACATAGCGGTCCAGATCGGCGGCGGTGACCGACAGGTGCCGGAAGGCCACGGAGCAGGCGTTGATCCTCATGCGCGGTCCTCCTGCCAGCGGTCGAACCACCGGGCCAGCGTGGCCTTGATGCCCCGCTCCAGCGCGGTCAGTCGGTCCAGATCGGCCAGCGCGGTCAGCAGGTCGTCGGCGTCGCCTGCACGCGCGAAGGCCACGGAGCGGCGGTGGACGCCGTTCAGCCCGGCATGCAGGGCCGCGATCCGGTCGCAGCATTCCTCGAAGGCGTCGTGGTCGCGGCCCTCGATCTCTCCGAAGATGGCCAGCGCGTGCTCATAGGCGTATTTCCGGATCGCGATGACCGGCAGTTCGCGCAGCGCGGGCTCCAGATCGGCGCGGGGCAGGGGGCCGGCATGGGCCTGCAGGATGCGGCGCAGCGCGTCGATCAGCGGCACGGCCTGCGCGTCGAAGGTGGCGTGATGGATGGCGGTGATCGCCTGGTCCGTCGCCGGATGCAGGTCATCGGCGGCGAAGGCGAAGCCGCCCGCCACCGTGTCGCGCAGGAAGGCGCGGCGCAGGTCGTCGGCGGGCAGCACGCCCTCCCACCGGAAATCAGGGTCGCGCATCAGCCATTGCGCCGGATCGGCGGTCGGCTCCAGCAGGGCGTAATGGGGAAAGACGTCCTGGGCGAACTTGTTGTCGCGCTGCGGCAACAGCGCCATGTCGATCATCGGCATGACGTAGCGGCCGGGCCGCCAGTCGGCCAGCAGCGCGTGCAGCCGGTCCAAATTCGCGGATTTCGGCGCCGCCGTATCGTACCAGCGCGCGACGCGCAGCCCGAACAGGCGTTCGGCCCAGTCCAGGTAGAAGCCGTGATCGATCCCCGCCGCGTGATAGGACAGGCGCATGCGGTCGTCCACGACCACCTGCCCGTCCCAGAGGCCCAGATACATCGGCCGGTGATCGATGCCGCCGTTATCCTTCAGCGCCTGGCACAGGCAGCTGACGACGCAATGGACCTTGATGTCCACGGGCTCCTCGGGCGCGGGGGTGACGCCGGTCAGGGCCAGCGCCAGGTCGCGCACGGTCATGCCGGGGGCGCGGTCGAACGTGTCCTCGGTCATGGGGACGCCCGCCTCCTCCAAATGCAGCATCAGCGTCATCAGGCCGACCGAATCCAGCCCCAGGTCGGGACCGAGGCGCGCGCCCGCGTGAAAGGCCGCCATGCGCGGGCAGGCCATCGGTCCGGCCAGGATGGCGCGGATGCGGTCCTGCAGGGCGTCGGGATCGGGGATGGGGCGGGGTTCGGTCATGATGCGGTCTCGCTCAGCAGGGTGGCAGCCAGGTCGCGGCGGGCGATCTTGCCGTTGGCGCCGCGCGGCAGGGCGGGCAGGCGGATCAGGCGCAGCGGACGCTGGCGCGCCGAGAGGGTCGCCGTCAGATGCGCGTCCAGCACGGCCTCCGGGACGTCGCCCGCATAGGCCAGCGCCGGGCGCTGATGGGCGGCGGGGTCGGGGATCGCGAAGGCCACGGCATCGGTGATGCCGGGCAGGGACAGGGCCGCGGCCTCGATCTGGGCGGGATAGACGTTCAGCCCCGCGACATCGATCACCTCGGCCGCGCGGCCCGCGAAGATCAGGTGGCCGCGGTCGTCGATCACGCCCAGATCGCCGGTGTCGATGGGCGGGCTGCCATCGACCGTGACCGCCGCAGGGGTGTCCCGGCCCGCGCGCAGCCGCACATGGGGCAGCGGCGCGCCCATGTCCTCCGGGCAGGAGGGGTCGGGCGCGATGGCCAGGCACCCGGCCTCGGAACAGCCGTATTGCTGGAACATCCGCGTCGCGGCGCCCCGGATCGCGTCGAACCACGGCTGCGGCAGGACGGTGCCCGAGGACATCACCGCGGCCTTGAGCCCGCCCGGCCCCGCCAGCCGCGCCAGCACATGCAGAAGCGGCGGCGCGGCATAGAGCAGCGGTTCCGCCACGCCCTCCAGCTGGCGCAGGATCGCGCGCGGATTGGCATGGTCCAGCACCACCGGCACCCGACCCCGCGCCTGTCCGACCAGCACCCCGGCGATCAGGCCGTAGGAATGGGTGACCGGCGCGGCGATCACCGGCACCATCCCGTCGGCCTGGGGGAAGGCGCGGATATAGGCGTCGATCTCGGTCTGGATGGCGGCCCAGCTGCGGGCGATGATCTTGGGCGCGCCGGTCGTGCCGGAGCTGGTCTGGATCAGCACCCCGCCGGGCGCATGGGGCGCGGCCTGGCCCAGATCCTCCAGCCCCGCATCGGTCAGCCACAGATCGCAGCCCGCCCTGAGCGCCAGCGCGCGGGCCTGATCCTGCGGGGTCTCGGGGTGGATCGGGTGGCAGGAGGCGCCCGCCGCCCGCAGCCGCAGGATCTGCGCCAAACTGGCGGCGCGGTCGCCCAGCAGCAGGGCGATGCGCGTCCGCTCCGGGTCGCGGCCCACCAGCAGGTCGGGCCAGTCCTCCGACATCGGATCGACCAGCCGGTCGTTCAGGCGGAAATGATGCGTCATTTCGGGGTCTTTCAGCGGATTGGGAACGTTGTGGCTGCCCGACCCGCCCAGAAGGCGCAGCGCCAGGCTTTCGGCAGGCAGGGTCGCGGCATCGGTTGCCAGATGCGGCGCAGGGGGCCAGGCGGCGCGGCAGAGCTGCCAGAAGGCGGGCTCGGGCAGGTGGCCGCGGTCGTGCAGCAGATTGGCCAGATCCGACAGGACATGGACGACCAGGCAGTCGGTCACCAGGTCGCGCAGGTCGGTCGGATGCGGCATGGCGTGACGGCTGCCCGGGGGCGCATCCGCCAGGCGCGGATCGACCGCCGTCAGGTCGGGCGGCGGGCCCGACAGGCAGGCATCGACATATTCCAGACTTTCGCTGAAATCCCGCGCGATCAGGCCGGTGGGCCAGCCGTCGTCATGGGTGATCAGCAGGTTCTGGCCATGCGCCTCCAGCGCGATGCCGTGACGGGTCATCAGCCGCCAGACCGGCCGCAGCACCGCCAGAAACTGCGTGACCCAGGCCCGCGTGCCGTGCCGGGCCAGCCAAGGCGCGATCAGCGCCTGCCCGTCGGGGTCCGACAACGACAGCGCCGACAGCGGCACGGCCGCGTCGGGCGGCGGGCTGCGCCGGATCGCGGCAAGGCGCCCCGCAAGCAGGTCCTCGGCCACGATGACCGCGCCATGTTCGCGCAGGATGCGCAAGCCCGCCAGCGCCGGATCGCCCGCCACCACGCCCGCCAGCCAGTCCGAGATCGCGGGCGCGACCGCCACCGACCACGGCACCAGGTCACGGACCGAGGAGGTGACGCCCACGCCCAGGGACAGCTTCAGGTGATCGCCCCCGTCCCGTGCGGCCAGCGTGCGCAGCGATGCGGTGGCCTGCATCGCCGGGCCGTCCACGGCCAGCGGCGCGATGCGCCCCGACGCGATCACCGCCTGCATCCGCGCGTCCCGGCAGAGGTCGCGCCATTGCCACGGATGGACCGGAACCGCCCCCGCGGGCGCCCAGCCCTGCGCCACGTCGGTGCCCGCGCGCCGCAGCAGCCCCGGATCGACGCGCAGCCAGACCGGGCGGATCGGCTGCCCTGCCTCCGGTCCGAAGGCGCGGTTGTCGGCATCGTCGAAGCCGACGCGCGCCTTGAAGCCGGGGTGATAGGGATGCCCCTCGATCAGCGCGGCCTCCAGCGCCAGCCCGGTCAGGGACAGGCGGTCGGGTCGCACCGGCCCCGCCGCGCGCAGGAAATGCGCGCTGCGCCGGACGGCCGTGACCAGCGGCGCGGGGTCGTGCCCGGTTTCGGCCAACGCCCGGGCCAGGGTCGCGATGCGCAGCGGGCGGCCTGCCGCGTCGCAGGGCCGGCCCACCAGCCGCGGTCGGCCCGTGGCCTGCAGGCGGTGGGGCGCGCGGATCGTCAGCCCGCCCAGGGTCCAGCCGCCGTGGGCGGGGGTCAGGATGCCCTCGAAGGCCAGCGCCTCGACCGTCTGGCGCAGGGCGCGATCCTCAGGCGACATGCGACAGGCTCCCGGTGTGACGGGCGGCGGGCAGCGGGTTCGGCACGCGGATCATCGGCGCGCGTTCGCCGGGGATCAGCAGCTCGTCCACGCCGCCCAGCTGCGTCAGCAGGTTGCCCTTGGCCGCCAGATGCGGTTCCGTGAGCCAGCGCCGCGCCAGCGCGCCGCCATGGCCGGGCAGGCGCGTCAGGGCCGCCAGATGCGCCGCCAGCCGGGCCATCGCCCGATCCTCGGGCATCAGCCCCTCCAGCGCCATGCGGTGGATGACCGAGAACACCTGGTTCACGATCAGCGCATAGCTCAGCGCATCCTCGGCCTCGGGGCGCGGATAGACCAGCTGGGGAATGGCGCGCAGCGTCTCGTCGGCCATGTCCTCGGCCACGTAGAAGCCCTGATTGTCGCGGATGTCGCAGCGTGTCGGCAGGCCCTGCGACAGGTCCAGAAGCGCGTTCTGCTGATGCGCCTCGACCGCGATGCCGGTCGCGTCATAGAGCCTGAGGACCGGCGCCACCGCGCAGTCCAGATAGGCGTCGAACCAGGCGGCGGGGTCGTGGCCCGCCATCACCTGCGCCAGAAGCGACGCCTGTCCCGGCAGCGGCTCGGTCACCAGCCCCGCGACCTGCATCACCCGGCCGCCGCGGGCGCCCTGCCACGGGTTGCGGCGCAAGATCACCTCCAGCCCGGATTCCGCGCCGGGCAGGTCCAACGACAGCCAGTGCGGATCGTCGATCAGCCGCATCGGGCCGTGGCGTTCGTTCAGCGCCCCGATGCGGGCCGCCATGGCTGCCCCGGCCAGAAGCTCGTGGCGCTTGTTCACGCGCTGCGAGTTCGTGATGGTGACCGGCAGCGAGACCTTGACCTGCCACGGGCTGTCGCCGCGCCACAGCGTGCGCACCGAGGAGGTCGCCCACCAGCCCGGCCCGACCGGACCGAGCGACCGGATGGCCCCCCGTTCGATCAGCGCGGCGATGCGGGGATCGTCGCGCGCGCGGTCCCAGGTCAGCGGATGCGCGGGCAGCAGCGCGCGTCCCGGTCCGGGGTCGATGTCCATGCCCGGCAGATCGGCCACCCGCCCGGCATCCGTGGCGCGAAGCAGCCGCTCCTCCACCGACAGCGCGACCAGCCGGACCGCGCCGCACCAGTCGGGCGTCATCGCGCGTTCCTCGGGCAGGGTCATGCCGGACAGGGCCTTGGGGCAGGGATGCATCCAGTGCCCGGTCAGCAGCGCCTGTTCGGCTGTCAGGAAGTCCGGGTCCGCGGCGGGCTGGGCCGCGCGCTGCGCGAGGATCGTCGCGATCCGCTGGCGGCTGGCGCGGACGCGCCGCGCCACCGCTGCGCCGGTGGGACCGTGTTCCCGCTCCAGCCGTTCGGTCATCAGCGACAGGGCGGTGGCGGGGTCGATGTCCTCGGCACCGCCGGGACCATGCCGGATCAGGCGCGACAGCCGCGGCAGCCCGCTGGCCAGCGGACCCTGCGCGACGATCTGGATCCAGCCGCCGCCGACCGGGACCAGATCACGCCCGCCGCCCATCTCCCGCATCCTGCAGATCAGCAGCGCACGCAGGCTGGCCAAGTCGGCCGCGGCCTGCGGATTGCCGGGTGCGGCGGGGTCGGACCACGGCAGTGCGGCGGCCTTGGGCCGAAAGGTCAGGATCGGATCGGTCGACATCATCGCAGCCTCGGGGATCGGCGGCCACGGGGGCCGGGTCGTCTCGGAGCTGGCAGATGCTGGCGCGTCCGGCCTAGTATTCTTTACTGTTTAAGTCAACATATGTCTGATTGCGGTCATCGAACTGCCACCGCCGCCTGAGGCAGACCCCAGAGATCATCGGACATCTCCGCCTCCGCCACCCGTGCGACCGCGCCGAGCCGGCCGGCCTGGGCGCCGAGCGCAAGCTCGGACAGCACCCCCGCCGTGTCGCAGCGCGCGCCCGGATCGGCCTGCGCGGCCAGCGCCGCCAGAAAGCGGGACAGGCCCTCGACCTCCTGGCGCAGCAGATCGGCCGCCTGCAGCGATCGGGCGGCCGCGTCGCTCTCCTGCACCAGCGCCCCCAGGGCCGCGTCGATCCGGGTCAGTCCCTCGGCGATCCGGTGCGCCTCGGCGGCCGCGCGGTCCAGGGCCGCGCGCAGCGTGTCGGGGTCCACCGTCATTGCAGCTTGCCCGTCACCGATTCGATGCAGCGCAGCAGGGCCTCCTTGGTGAAGGGCTTGGCGATGAAGTTGTTCATGCCCGCCCGCTGCCCGCGCTCGATCATCTCGCGGGTCGCGGTGCCGGTGATCAGGATGAAGCCGATGCGCTGGGTGCTGGGGTTCTGGCGCAGCGCCTCCAGCAGGCCCAGACCGTCCATGCCGGGCATGTTGTAATCCGAGATCACCAGATGCACCGGTGCCGCCGCCAGGCGCCGGAACGCGGCCGCGCCATCGGCCTCGTACTGGACGTTGACCAGTCCGGCCCAGTCCAGCGCCTGCTCGATCAGCGAGCGGCTGATGGTCATGTCGTCGACGACCATCACATGAAGGTGCGATTTGAGTGCCATGATGTCCCTTTCACGTTCTGGCAGGCGCCGGCGTCGCGTTGCGCCGGTATTGGGTGGTTCCCGTCGGCTGGAACAGGGCCGCGGCCGGCCCGTCCAGGCGTTCGGAATGGCCGATGAACAGCGTTCCCCCCTCGACCATCGCCTGCCCGAAGCGCAGCCACAGGCGCTGGCGGGCGGCCGCGTCGAAGTAGATCGCCGTGTTGCGGCAGAAGATCACGTCGAACTTGCCCGAGAAGGGCCAGTCGCCATGCAGGTTCAGCTCGTCGAAGCGCATGATCTGGCGGACCTCGGGGCGCGCCTCGAAGCCCGTCGCGCAGGGCTGGAAGTATTTCCTCGCCTGCGCGGCGGGCACGGGCGACAGCGCCTCGGCGCTGAAGCGGCCTTGGCGCGAGCGTGCGACCATCTCGGGGTCGATGTCGGTCGCCAGGATCAGCACGTCGTGGCGTGCGGCATCCGGGATCGCGTCCAGCAGCGTCACGGCCATGGAATAGGGCTCCTCTCCGGAGGAGGAGGCCGCCGACCACAGCCGCAGCCGCCGACCCGCGCGTGCCAGCGGCGCCAGGGGCGGCAGGACCTCGCGCGCGAGGCTGTCGAAGTGGTGGCCTTCGCGGAAGAAGGCCGTGACGTTCGTCGTGATCGCCGACAGCAGGTGCCGCCGTTCCTGCGGCCCGTCGGGACCCTCCAACCGGTCGCAATAGGCGCCGTAATCGCCCAGGGACAGGCCGCGCAGGCGCCGGTTCAGCCGCGCCATCAGCAGGCTGCGCTTGGATTCCGACAGGATGATGCCGCTGTCTTCATGGACGATCGCGGCGATCTTGCGGAACTGCGCGTCCGTCAGGACGGGGCCCGTCGCGGTGGCCATAGGGGTGGCTGCGGCCGTTCTCACGCGTCGACCCCATGGGCTGCGGGCAGAAGCTGCGCCAGGTCGATCTTGCGCAGGATGCGACCGTCCTCCAGCGTGATCATGCCCACGATGAACTCGCGCGCGGGGTTCGAGGCGATGTCCGGCACGGCCTGGATGTGGTCGTCGTTGATCGGCAGGATGTCCGAGACCAGATCGGCCAGCAGCCCCACGATGCGCCCGGCATGCATGGCGATGATTACCACGTGCCGCTGCGACGGGGTTGCGGCGCCGAAACCCAGACGGGCCGACAGATCGACAACCGTCACGACCGAGCCGCGCAAGTTGATCACGCCCTTCACGTAGTCGGGGGCGTGGGGCAGCATCGTGGTGGGGGTCCAGCCGCGGATCTCGCGGACCAGGCCGATGTCGATGCAGAAGTCCTGGTCCGCCAGCTTGAAGGCCACGACGTCGCGTTTGCCGACGGAGTTATGCGAGATGGATTGCAGCATGCGTCACCCGTTCGATGCCATGGCGGCCATGCGGCGGCCTTGGTCGTTGGACATGGAAAGAAGGATTTCTTCGGGGTCGATGATCAGCGCGATCTTGCCGTCCCCGAGGATGGTGGCGGCCGAGACCCCCGGCACACGGCCATAGTTCTGCTCGAGGCTCTTGATGACGACCTGGCGCTGATCGAAGATCGCGTCGACGCGGAAGGCGGCGCGGCGGCGGCTGTCGGTCTCGACCACGATCAGCACGCCCCCGTCCTGCGGCTCGGCGGGCTGCTGCACGCCGAAGCAGGCGCAGAGATCGATGATCGGGATCAGCTCTCCGCGGTTCGACAGCAGCTGCGATCCCTGGCCCACCCCGTGCAGCATCGAGCGTTCCGGGCGCAGGGTCTCCTGCACCGCGGTGATCGGCAGGACCATCGTCTGGTCGCCCAGCTGGATCAGCATCCCCTCGACCACGGCGAGGGTCAGCGGCAGCGCGATGGAAAACGTCGTGCCTTCGCCCTCGGTCGACTGGATCATCACCCGGCCGCCCAGGTTCATGATCTCGCGCCGCACGACGTCGAGGCCCACGCCCCGGCCCGACAGGGCCGAGACCTCGTCCTTGGAGGAGAAGCCGGGCAGAAACAGCAGCTGGTCGATCTCGGCCGGAGAGAGGTTGGCGCCGGGCGCGATCAGGCCGCGATCCTCGGCGATCTGGCGAACCTTGGCGCGGTTGATGCCGCCGCCGTCGTCCGAGACCTCGATCTGCACCCGGCCCGAGCGATGGGCCGCCGACAGCGTGATCGTGCCCTCCTGCGGCTTGCCGCGGCGCTGGCGCGTGACGCTGTCCTCCAGCCCGTGATCGACCGAGTTGCGGATCATGTGGGTCAGCGGCTCGACCAGCCGCTCGATCATGGTCTTGTCGACCTCGGTCTGCTCGCCGATGGTGATCAGGCGGACGGGCTTGCCCGTGGCGTCGGCGGCCTCGCGCAGGATGCGATGCATGCGCTGGAAGACCAGCTTCAACGGCTGGGCGCGGATCGCCATCACGCTTTCCTGGATGTCGCTGGCCAGTTGCCGGATCGCCTCCAGACCGGCCACCACGTCGGGCTGTTCGTGCAGACCGGCGGTCTGGATGACCTGGGACAGCATGGCCTCCTTGATGACCAGCTCTCCGATCATGTTCATCAGACGATCGACGCGGTCCAGGGCGACGCGGATCGTGGGGGCGGCCTGCTCGGCCGGGGCCTGCGTCACGGCGCGAGGTCCGGCGGGTGCGGCGGCTGCCGCTTCGGCCGGGGCCTCCGCCGAGAGGCTCATGTCCGGCGGCAGGTCGGGCGCAGCCGGAATGGCCATGACCTCGGGTTCCTCCGCCGCGGGCGCGGGGCGGATCGACAGCCGACAGCAGTCCTCGACGAACTCGAAGACGCCCATGATGTCGGCCTCGGCCACGTCGGCGTTCATCGTGACGTCCCAGGACAGGGCGGGATGATCGGGCGACCAGTCCTCCAGCGGCGGCACGGCTTCGGCGTTGGGCACGACGCGCCCGGCCCCCAGCTTGCGCAGCGCGGCCAGCAGCGCCACGGGATCGTTGCCCGACCGATAGAGCTGGAACCCCGGCGTCATCTGCACCAGAAGCCCCGCCGGCACGTCGGCGGACGCATCCAGGTCCATCGTCAGCGGCATGCCGAAATCGAGCGTGATCGGCGTGAAGGTGAAGGCCGTGTCCTCGGCGGCTTCGGGTTCGATCAGGGCCGACAGTTCGGTCATCAGGCCCTCGATCTGCGCCTCGTCGGGCTCCTGACCCGCGCGGGCCGCGCAGACCAGATCGGTCAGGCAGTCCGAGCAGCGATGCGACAGGGCCATGATCTGCGGCGTGACGTCGATCCGGTCCGAGCGGACCAGGTCCAGCACCGTCTCGAAGCGGTGGGCGAAGCCGACCAGCGTGGACAGGCCGAAGGCGGCCGCGCCGCCCTTGACGGAATGGACCGCCCGGAAGACGGCGTGAACTGTCTCCTTGTCGAAGCCCGGCTCCTCCATCTGGCGCAGGCCGTTGGCCAGCACCTCGAGCAGCTCGTCGCATTCGACGAAGAACATGTCGCGGAATTCGTCCATGTCGGCCATGTCAGCGCCCCAGGACCTTGTCGATGACGGCGATCAGACGCTCGTCCTCGAAGGGTTTCACGATCCAGCCGGTGGCGCCGGCGCTGCGGGCGCGCGCCTTGAGGTCGGCGCCGCTCTCGGTGGTCAGCACCAGGATCGGGACCTCGGCATAGGCGCCGGTGGCGCGGACGTTCTCGATCAGGCCAAAGCCATCCATGCGCGGCATGTTGATGTCGGTGATGATCAGATGCGGGTCCGCCTCGCTCAGCGCGCCGACGCCGTCGACGCCGTCGGCGGCGAGGAACACCTCGAAGCCGGCATTGCGCAGCGCCTTGGACACGAGCGCGCGGATGGTGGGCGAATCATCGACCGCCAGGATACGGGTCGTCATGCGGGTCCCCCGGTTTGAAGAAGCTCGACCGAGGCGCCGACAGCCTCGAGCGCGGTCACGAACGGGTCCGAGGCGTCGCGGATCGACAGCGCCTTGCCGTCCATCTGCCACTGCTTGCGCGCCGAGATCAGCATCTCGATCGCGAGACCCCCCATGCGCTGGACCTGCGAGGCGTCCAGAACCGCATCCGCCCCCCGCTGGTCCAGCAGGGTTCGCTGAAGCGCGAGGACGGCCTTGCGGTCCATCGTCTCGGGCAGGGGCAGGGCGTGCATCTGATCCACCTCGTTCATTCATCGGCTTGCCCATCGCTAGCAGCCAACCCTTAAGGAAAGGTTGCCCGAAGCGAATTATCGCATCCGACCCAAGTCATTTCGAAAGAACGATTTTTTAACGTTTCCACGCCATTCTTCAGGAGCCCATACCTGGAGTCTGTCCGTGCCCCACCCGGTCCTGCTGATCGTCGATCCCGACCCCGCCCGCCTGTCGGCCCTGCTGCGCCGCTGCGACGACCGCGCCGCCACCGTGCTGGGCGCCGCGACCCCGGGCGAGGCCTATGTGCTGATCGAATCGCACCTGCCGCGCCGCGTGGCCGTCGCGGCCGAATTCGCCGAATCGCTGGAATTCGAGGCCCTGGCCGACATCCTGACCATGATCGATGCAGAGGTGATGATCTTCGGACAGATGCGGTTGGCCGCGGGCGGCTATCCCGTGCTGACCGGGCTGGAGCAGATGCTGGCGCGGCTTCTGGGCGGCGTCGCTCCGCTGCGCGCGGCCCCTGTCGCCGCGGTCCGCGGCACGGATGCCCGGCCCATTGGTGCCGCCGATCCGGTCGGGTCGGTGATCCTCCTCGGCGCCTCGACCGGCGGCATCACCGCGCTGGAGACGGTCCTGTCGGGATTTCGCGCCGACTGCCCGCCGACGCTGGTGGTCCAGCACATCCGGCCCGGCTTTGCCGAGGGCCTGGTGCGCCGTCTGGACCAGCTGCTGACCCCGCAGGTGGTCGCGGCCGAGGACGGGGCGACGCTGCGCCGCGGCGTGATCTATCTGGCCTGCGCGGCCGACCGGCATCTGGGGCTGGGCCTGCGCGGCGGTCTGCGCGCGCGGCTGGTCGCGGGACAGCCGGTCTCGGGGCACCGGCCCTCCGTCGACGTGCTGTTCCAGGACGGGGCGGCCCTTGCCGACCGGCTGGACGTCCGCGCGGGCCTGCTGACCGGCATGGGCGCGGACGGCGCGCAGGGGATGGCCGCGCTGCGGCGGGCAGGGGGGCACACCATCGCCCAGGACCGCGAGACCTCGGTCGTCTGGGGCATGCCGCGGGTCGCCGCCGAGATCGGCGCCGCGGCCGAGATCCTGCCGCTTGCGCGCATCGGTGCCGCGCTGCTGTCCCGAGAGCCCGCCCGCAGCCGGAGGACGTCATGATCCGTCAGGCGGGCGACCGCGTCATCCATGTAGTGCAGGGCGAACATGCCATCAGCGACAGCCCCGACGTGGTGCTGACCACGGTTCTGGGCTCCTGCGTATCGGCCTGCATCATGGATGCCGACCGCGGCATCGGCGGGCTGAACCACTTTCTTCTGCCCGATGCGGGACCGGGCGGTCCCGACATCCGCTATGCCGCCGCCGCGATGGAGGTCCTGGTCAACGGGCTGATGCGGCGCGGCGCGGTGCGCGGACGGATGCGCGCCAAGCTGTTCGGCGGCGCGCGCATGATGGCGGGCCTTCCCGACATCGGTCAGCGCAACGCCGATGCCGCACGCCGCTTCCTCCAGGACGAGGGCATCGCTTTGGTCGCCAGCGACCTCTGCGGGACGCAGGCGCGCCGCATCCGGTTCTGGCCCGTGATCGGACGCGTCCAGCTGCACCTTCTGGGCGAGGCGCGCGTCGCCCTGCCCGAACAACCCATGAAGCAGCGCGGCGGCGACGTCGAGCTGTTCTGACCCTCGGCGCGGCGGCTGCGACCGCGCCCGTTTCCTGACCCCGGACCGCCGGACACGACCGGCCGTCCACTCGGAGTGATTGCCTATGCTGAAGAACGTCAGGGTCACCACCCGCATCGCCGCGGGCTTTGCCGTGATCCTCCTCATGCTGACCGCCTTTGCCGCCTTCACCTGGTACCGCCTTGCCCAGATGGACCAAATCGAGACGCGGATGCGCGCGGTCGAGTCGATGACCCTGATGTCGGCAGACATCTCGACCGGCGTCGTGCGGGCCGAGCTGGCACTGGACGCGCTGATCTTCGATCCAAGCGAGGAGGCGCGTCTGGCGGTCATCGAGGCGATGACCACCGTCCGCACGGCGGCGGCCGAGGCCGCCGCGGCCGGCAATCCGATCGCCGCCCGGATCGTCGAGCTGAAGGACCGCCACATCGCCGAGACCGACGGCTTCGCTCGGAGCTATCATGATCTTCAGGTGCGCATCGACACGCTGCGCGATGGTGCGGTGACGACGCGCCGGATCATCGAGCAGATCCAGCGCGAGCTTCGCGCGCGCGGCGATGAGGCATCGGCCTATCTCGCGCTCGGGGCGTCCAATGATTTCCTCGTGTCGCGGATCCGCGTCGACCGCTTTCTGGACGGCGGCGCCGCGTCCGACTTCGACGAGGCGCAGGCGCCGATCGACAGCACCCTCCAGTGGCTTGGCCAGCTGAACGGCCAGGCGCTTCCCGCCGACATCCGCGGCCTGCTGACCGAGGTCACTGCCGGCGTCGATGCGTTCTGGACGCTGGCGTCCGAGCTGCGCGCGGCCGAGCTGGCGATCCGCGCCGAGCTGGCAGACGTCCGCGTCACCGCCGAGGCGGTCCTGGCCGAGATCACCGCCCTGCGCAGCGCCGCGCAGGCCGACAAGGATGTCCTCGGGGCCGAGGTCGAGGGGCTGGTCGACAGCACCATCATGTCCATCCTGGCGGGCGTCGCCCTGGCACTGGTCCTCGGGGCGCTGATCGCGGCCTATCTGTCGCGCGACCTCCGTCGCCGGCTGACGGCGACGGTGGCCCAGACCAATCGGCTGGCCGCAGGCGACCTGGACGTCGCGATCACCGGCGCCGAGGGACGCAACGAGCTGGCCGATCTGGCGCGTGCTCTGACCATCTTCCGCCAGAACGAGATCGCGGCGCGGGACATCGCGGAGCAGTCCCGCCGCGCCGAGGCCGAGGCCGCGGCAGCCGCGGACCTGGAGGCCCGCCAGCAGGAGCGCGTGGTCCGCGATATCGGTGCGGGCCTGTCGCGCCTGGCGCAAGGCGACCTGACCGAGCAGATCCCCAGCCCCGCGCATGATCCGTTCCCGGCCGGCTATGACGGGCTGCGCCAGGCCTTCAACACGGTCGTCACCAACCTGACCGGCACGGTCGCGCGCATCACCGACGTGGCCGATCAGGTGCGCGGCGGTGCCGGAGAGATCACCGTGGCCGCCCAGGACCTGGCCGGACGCGCCGAGACGCAAGCCGCGACGCTGGAGCAGTCGGCCGCCGCGCTGAACCAGATGAACGCCAGCGTCCAGTCCACCGCCGACCGCGCCCGCCAGGCCGAACAGGCCAGCCACAAGAACCGCGAGACCGCCGAGGCCAGCGCCAAGGTGGTGGGGGACGCCGTGGCCGCGATGCGCGGGATCGAGGCCTCCTCGGACCAGATCACCCGCATCATCGGCGTCATCGACGACATCGCGTTCCAGACCAACCTGTTGGCGCTGAACGCGGGCGTCGAGGCCGCGCGGGCAGGCGAGGCGGGACGCGGCTTTGCCGTCGTCGCATCCGAGGTCCGGGGGCTGGCGCAACGCGCGTCGGAATCCGCGCGCGAGATCAAGGCGCTGATCTCTCAGTCGGCGTCGCAGGTGAAGGCCGGATCGGCCCTGGTCGGACGCACCGGCGCCAGCCTGGGCGAGATCCTGACGCGCGCGCAGGAGGTGTCGCACCAGATCTCGGCCATCGCCCTGGCCGCGAACGAGCAGTCGGTCGGCCTGGCCGAGGTCAACACCGGCGTCAATCAGCTGGACCAGGTCACCCAGCAGAATGCCGCGGTGGCCGAGCAGGCCAATGCCGCCGCCGCATCGCTGCAGCAGCGCGCCATGGACCTGATCCGCGAGATATCGGGCTTTCGCATCGCCACCCGCGCGATGCGCCCCGATCCTGCGCGCCCGCGCGCGGCGCCGGCGCTGCCGCCGGTCGAGCCCGTCCCGCTGCGCATCGTCGGCGGCAGAAGCGACGGCCAGATGTTCGAGTTCTGACGGCAATCCGTGCCGATCACCGGTCCGCGCGCGCCCTGTCGGGCGTGCGGCATGGGAAAGGGGTGGCCCGACGGGGCCACCCCTCGATGGTCGATCCGTGCCGACAAGGCGGCTGATCAGGTCATTAGATCAGCGCCTTGCCGCTCCGGGCATGGCGCACGGCCAGCTTGCGGCCCATCCGGCCGGATGCCAGGACGCGGGCGGCTTCCGGCACATAGCTGTAGTCGCGGATCTGCGGAAACAGCGCGAGGATCTCCTCGAGGGCGGCCGCCTCGACCCCGCGCAGGGCTTCGGCACCGGTGTAGAGCGCCTCGGTCTCCGCGCCGTTCGACACCACCACCTCGTGTTGATCGAACAGCATGTGGAAGTACTCGACCGTGTCCATGTCGCTGGCGACGTCGATGCCGTCCAGCAGGCACAGCTGCTTGGCGGCGACCAG
The DNA here is from genome assembly GCF_046736325.1 of Paracoccus sp. ME4. Lineage (GTDB taxonomy): Bacteria > Pseudomonadota > Alphaproteobacteria > Rhodobacterales > Rhodobacteraceae > Paracoccus. The sequence continues at coordinate 2,056,613 of NZ_CP151276.1, read as the reverse complement.
GACCTCGTCCGTGCCGAACATGCGCTGCGCGATGGCCGAACGGGCCAGGACGCGGTGCTGCGGCGACACGACCAGGTCCGCGGCCGGCGTCCCCATCCCGAGCGCGCCCTTGGCGATCCGGATCGGACGGATGCTTGGCGTATCGGCCAGGTCCTGGGCGGACAGGCTGCGCGAGCCGATCCAGCGCAGCGGCTGGAAGCCGCGATCGGCGGTCAGGACCATGTCGCCTTCGGCCAGATCCTCGATCGCGACGTCGCCGCGATCGGTGCGGATCATCGTGCCGCGCGCGAAGCAGGGCTGGAAGCCGCCGCCGGGCCCGATCTGACCGTTCGGATAGAAGATGATGTTGGTGTTGACCGCTCCGGTGATCAGCGTGAGCAGGTCGGGCGTCCCGCCCGGATAGATCAGGTACTGCGACCCGCCGCTGGTGACCAGGATGACGGGATAGCGGACAACGATACCCGAGACGAGACCGCCCAGCAGGCCGACGCCCTGGACCTGCGCGTTGCTGAGGTCGGGCACGGGATCGAGGAGGTTCGGGACCGGGCCGCCGGGACCGTTGTGATCGATGGTCTCACCGCGCTGGATGAAGCCGTTTCCGTTCTGGTCATCCCCGGTCAGCGGGCCGGTCTGGTTCGTCAGCAGCGAGCCGAGGTTCAGAGGGAAGTTGATCGAGGTCGTGTTGTTTCCCGTGAACGTCAGCGAGATCGGTGAGGTCACCCGCTGAATCGTTGCGTTCGGAATGTTGAAAGCCATGGTTAGTCTCCACAATCGTTAAAATCCCACCCTGACGATCAGGGCGCGAGCAAACCATGAAACTGCATGACGCCGGTATCCGGCCCCGAACGGGGGCACGCGGAATGACAAACGGTTACAGACGAATCACATCGAGTTTGCCCTTCGACGTTTCGCCGATCCCGGATTTTAGTCAATATTTTACTGAACTGTTCGGGCAGTTTTTTACAGGCGTTGACTGCACTGCCTCCATTCGCGACCGCTCATGCAACCGCAGGGTGAAATACGGCGGCTTGGCGATGCTTGCCGTTGTTTCCTTCGGTCCCGGACGTGTCTCTCCGCATGATCCGCGCACTGGCGACCTTGATGGACGTCGTCGGCGGCGCTGACGTGCGGATGTCATGGGCCGACAGGCTTAACAGGATCCGGGGCCGCGCGGCGGGTGCGGGCGGGATGGCATGGCGGTCGGGTTCCGCCGCCATGCCGGCTGTCATTCGGGCGTCGCGCGCCCCTATTGCATCAGGGCCAGGAGCGGCGACCTGAAGCCTTCGATCGGGCGCGCGTCCTCGGGGGTGGGCAACTGCCCGACCTGCCAGACGTCGTATTCGGCCTGAAGCCTGATCCAGAACGCGGCGCTTGTTCCGAACACGATCGACAGCCTCTTGGCCACGGCGGGCGTGACGTTGTTCCGCTTGGTCCGGATCAGGTAGAGAAGCTGTCGCGAGACGCCCACATACTCGGCGACCTCTGCCAGGTTCATGTCGTCGCAGGCGTCGACCAGAAGGTCCAGAATGACGCCGGGATGCAGGGGCTCGTCGTGCTCGCCACGTGAGAAAGTCATCGATACCTCGGTATTCCTTCGGTCACGCGGACCGTTGAAGATCCGCATGGGCCGGCTAATCCTGCATTTGCTGTCGGTCGCGGCCCTCTTTTCGGCACACGGCATCTGCCGCCTGCACCGACATGCTGTCGGGCCGGGAGATTGAGCGGTCCCATGAGGTCAGTTGCGTGGTGTAGAGCTGGCAGGTGACCGCTCCGGACCGGGTCGCGACCTCCACCGGAGCGCTCTCGAACTGTTCGGGCGTCGTGCACCCGGACAAAACTGCCGCAGCGATGGCTGCGGCGGCGGCATACTTGTAACGCGGCATGTTTCAGTCCTTCACAGGGGGATCAATCCCCACACGATGTCTCGGACCCAACGTCGGACGGAGCACAAACCACGTACCAGCGCATCGTGAACAATAGAGTAAACCATCACTCTGAACAGTCCAACGTTGGGCTAACGGCGCAATTTTCTGACTGAATTACTTCCGTTGACGTAACATTGTTTCAACAAAAATTGGTCGTCAAGGCCGATTCGTTAACGTTGTGTTAAGATTTTTACAATGTAATCATATCCGGCCGTATTTTTATATAAGTATTTGAAATTGATTAATTTTAGTCGTTACCTGTCAAGTATTCTTTGACGGCTTCATCACGCGAATTCATGCCTTCCTGCCAGACGCCGTTAGTGGCGCCGGAAGTCCGATTCCAACGCGAGGGCACCGGCGTCCGCACAGCCCAGTTCGCCCCATGAGAGGATGGATCCGATGCATCGGTCTGTCGTCGTCCAGTCTTTTCGGGACATCGGCCGACCATGGGATGGGGGGCGCCGCATCGCTGCGGCGGTGGTAGGCCCGGCAGGACTTGAACCCGCAACCAAGGCGTTATGAGCGCCCTGCTCTGACCAATTGAGCTACAGGCCCCCGCAGCGCGCCCTGAGTAGAACCCTGGGCCGGACAGGTCAAGCTAGGGCGTTGCCCCACGGGCAGGCTTGGGCTATCGGGGGGCGACATCAGCCGGGGGCCGCCATGACACAGAACGGGATCAGCTATCGCGACGCGGGCGTCGATATCGACGCGGGCAATGCGCTGGTCGAGCGCATCAAGCCGGCAGCCGCCGCGACGCAGCGTCCGGGGGTGATGGACGCCCTCGGCGGTTTCGGCGCGCTGTTCGACCTGCGCGCGGCGGGCTATGACGATCCGATCCTGGTCGCGGCCACCGACGGCGTGGGGACCAAGCTGCGCATCGGCATCGATACCGGCCATCTGGACGGGCTGGGTCAGGACCTGGTCGCTATGTGCGTGAACGACCTGGTCTGCCAGGGGGCCGAGCCGCTGTTCTTCCTGGACTATTTCGCGACCGGCAAGCTGTCGGTCGATGAGGGCGCGCGCGTGGTCGAGGGGATCGCCCGGGGCTGCAAGGCTGCCGGCTGCGCGCTGATCGGCGGAGAGACCGCCGAGATGCCCGGCATGTATCATGACGGCGACTTCGACCTGGCGGGCTTTGCGGTCGGCGCGATGAATCGCGGATCGGCGCTGCCTGCCTGCGTGGCCGAGGGGGACGTGCTGCTGGGCCTGGCGTCCGACGGGGTGCATTCCAACGGCTATTCGCTGGTCCGCAAGGTGGCCGAGCGGGCCGGTCTGGCCTGGTCCGACGCCGCGCCCTTTGCCGACACCACCCTGGGCGAGGCGCTGCTGACGCCCACGCGGCTCTACGTCAAGCCGGCGCTGGCCGCGATCCGGGCAGGGGGCGTGCATGCGCTGGCCCATATCACCGGCGGCGGCCTGACCGAGAACCTGCCGCGCGTCCTGCCCAAAGACCTTGGCGCGGATATCGACTTGGGCGCCTGGCCCCTGCCGCCGGTATTCCGCTGGCTGGCCGAGGCCGGCGGGATCGAGCAGGCCGAGATGCTCAAGACCTTCAACAGCGGCATCGGCATGATCGTGGTCGTGGCCGCCGACCGCGCCGATGCGCTGGCCCAGCTGCTGGCCTCCGACGGCGAGACGGTCCACCGCATCGGCACCGTCACGGCGGGTGCGGGCGTGCGCTATTCCGGCCGGCTTGCGTGAAACGGGTCGCGATCCTGATCTCGGGCGGCGGGTCGAACATGATCCGCCTGCTGGAGGACATGACCGGAGACCATCCGGCGCGGCCGGTCCTCGTGGCCTCGAACGATCCGGAGGCCGCGGGTCTCGCGCGCGCCGCGGCGATGGGCGTGCCGACCGCCGCGGTCGACCACCGCGCCTTTCCGCGCGACCGCGCCGGGTTCGAACGGGCGCTGCTGGAGCCGATCCTGGCGTTGGAACCCGACATCATCTGCCTGGCGGGCTTCATGCGCATCCTGACGCCCGGTTTCGTGCAGCGATTCGCGGGGCGCATGCTGAACATCCATCCATCGCTGCTGCCGAAATATCCGGGGCTGGACACCCATGCCCGCGCCATCGCCGCGGGCGATGCGGAAGCCGGCTGCACCGTGCATCTGGTCACACCGGAGCTGGACGCCGGTCCGGCCTTGGGTCAGGCCCGGGTGCCGGTCCTGCCGGGGGATGACGCAGCCACGCTTGCCGCGCGCGTCCTGGTGCAGGAGCACTGCCTCTATCCGGCGGTGCTGCGCCGCTTCGCCGGTGGCGACGCGACGCCGCTGACCCTTTAGGCCCAGAGCAGCGCCAGCGTCGCGGCCGGGTCATCCTGCGCCCAGATCTCGGGGCCGAGCGCGATGAAGTCGGTGACCGGCGTCAGCTGGGTCAGCAGCTCGCGGGTGATGGCGCCCTCGGCCACGACCGGAACCTCGATCATCTCGGACCACCACTGGAACAGCTCCAGGGCGGCCGGCTCTCCGCGATAGAGCGCGCTGTCGCCGACCGGACCGAAGGCGACGTAATCGGCCCCCGCCTCGGCCGCGTTCATGCCCTCGTGGCGCGACGCGCCGCAGAAGGCGCCGACGATCGCATCGTCGCCCAGCTCCTTGCGGGCATAGCGGACGGCCTTGGCGCCGTCGGTCAGATGCACCCCGTCCAGCCCGTGGCGCAGGGCCAGCTTCACATGGTCGTCGATCACCACGGCCACGTCGCGGGCATGGGCGATCTCGCGCGCCATGTCGGCCAGGCGGCCCAGCTCGTCCTCCTCGGCGCCGCCGCGGATGCGCAGGCAGGCGGGGGCCACGCGGTCCATCACCTCGGCCAGCATCGGCCCAAGCGCCGATGCCTGGGCGCCGGCAGGGGTCATCAGATACAGTTGCGGGGCGTCGTCGGTCATGGCGATCTCCTTTCTGTCGCAGATAGCGCAGCTTGCCCGTCGCCGCCAGACGGACTATCTGCCGGGCATGCAGATCGAACGCCACCCCGTCATCATCCTCGTGCGCCCGCAGATGGGCGAGAACATCGGCGCGGCCGCCCGCGCGATGCTGAACTTCGGCCTGACCGAGATGCGCATCGTCGATCCGCGCGACGGCTGGCCGAACCCCAAGGCCGTCGCCATGGCCTCGGGGGCGGCGGGCCGCGTGCTGGACACGGCCCGCATCTATCCGACCCTGGCCGAGGCGATGGAGGGCATCGACTATGCCTATGCCACGACCGCGCGGGGACGCGAGCTGACCAAGCCCGTCTTCACTCCGGCCACCGCCATGGCCCAGGCCCGCGCCCATGAGGGGCGGTCCGCGATCATCTTCGGCCCCGAACGCACCGGGCTGGAGAACGACGACATCGCGCGGGCCAATGCCATCGTCACGGTGCCGGTGAACCCCGATTTCCCGTCGCTGAACCTGGCCCAGGCCGTGCTGCTGATGGGCTATGAATACGGGCGCGAGATCCTGCCGCCCGAACCCGCGCCCCATCTGCGCCGGTCCGAGGCCGAGGCCCCCGCCGACCGCGTCGAGATCGAGCGCCTCGGAGACCGCTACGAGGAGGAGCTGACCCAGGCCGGCTTCTTCTTCCCCGAAACCAAGGCGGCGTCGATGCGGCTGACCATGCGCAACATGTGGTCGCGCCTGACGCTGACCAAGGGCGACGTGCGCATCCTGCACGGCGTGTTGCGCCAGCTGACCCGCCGCTGAGCCGCCCCAACCCAAAGGAGATCGCGATGGCCAAGCGCCCCGTCTTTCAGGAGATCTCGGACCCGCAGGCCGCCCGTGCCCCCCAGACCACCGGCATGATCGACGCCCGCCCGCGCGGCGCGCGCCGCGCCATCCGGGCCTGGCTGGCGGTGCTCTTCGTGCTGGTCCTGGCGATGATCGTGGTCGGCGGCGCGACGCGCCTGACCGATTCCGGCCTGTCGATCACCGAATGGGCGCCGGTCACCGGAGCCATCCCGCCCCTGAACGCCGCCGACTGGCAGCGCGAATTCGACGCCTACCGCCAGATCCCCCAATATCAGGAGATCAACCGCGGCATGTCGCTGTCGGAGTTCCAGTACATCTACTGGTGGGAGTGGGGCCACCGCTTCCTGGGCCGCATCGTGGGGCTGGTCTGGGCCCTGGGCTTCGTCTTCTTCTGGGCGACCTCGCGGATTCCGGCGGGCTGGACGCCACGGCTGCTGGGCCTCGGCGCTCTGGGCGGTCTGCAGGGGGCGATCGGCTGGTGGATGGTCAGCTCCGGCCTGCAGCCGGGCATGCACAGCGTCGCCTCCTATCGGCTGGCCACGCATCTGGGCATCGCCTTCCTGATCCTGGGCCTGATCACCTGGTATGTGCTACAACTGTCGCGGTCCGAGGCCGAACTGATGCGCGCCCGCCGCGCGGGCGAGGCCAAGCTGTTCGGCATGTCCACGGGCCTTCTGCACCTGACCTTCCTGCAGATCCTGCTGGGCGCGCTGGTCGCGGGGATCGACGCGGGGCGCACCTACACGGGCTGGCCCACCATGGGCGGCGAATGGATTCCGTCGGCCATCTGGGACGCGCCCCTGGGCTGGCGCAACTTCTTCGAGAACCCGGCTTTGGTGCAGTTCATCCACCGCATGACCGGCTATCTGCTGGCGATCTTCGCCGTGGTCGTCTGGCTGCGGGCGCGCCGCTCGCCCCATCCGGTGACGCGCGGGGCCTTCACGGTGATGATCGTGGTCATGGCCGCCCAGATCGGGCTGGGCGTCATGAACGTCATCCACGCCTCGCCCCTGCATCTGGCGCTGACGCATCAGTTCTTCGCGGTGGTGCTGTTCGCGATGATCCTCAGGGCGCGCCATCACGCGCGCTATCCGTTTGAAACCTCGATCCGGGGAGCGATCCGATGACCGCGCTGACCGACCTGCTGGCCTTCCAGCGCCAGACCGAAGCCCTGTCCTCCGTGGCGGAGCGATTGGGCTGGGACCAGGAGACCGTGATGCCCCGCGGCGCCGCCGAGCAGCGCGCCGAGGAGATGGGCGCGATGGAGGAGGTGCTGCACGAGCGTCGCACCGATCCGCGCATCGGCGAGTGGCTGGACGCGGCCGATCCGCAGACGCCGGCCGACCGCCGCGTCGTCGCCCTGATCGCGCGCGACTATGCCCGCAGCAGCCGTATCCCCGCGCGGCTGGCATCCGAGCTGGCGCGGCTGACCTCGCTGGCCCAGGGCATCTGGGCCGAGGCCCGCGCCAAGGACGCGCCCGCGGATTTCCTGCCGACGCTGGATCAGGTCCTGATGCTGAAGCGCGAGGAGGCCGCCTGCCTCGCCGATGGCGGCGACCTCTATGACGCGCTGCTGGAGGATTACGAGCCCGGCATGACCGGCGCGCGGCTGTCGGCGCTGTTCGACGCGATGCGCCCGCGCTTGGTCGCGCTGCGCGACGACGTCTTGGGTGCCGATCAGCCGCAGGCGCTGAAGGGCCATTTCCCTCAGGAGACCCAGCTGCGCCTGGCCCGCGCCTGCGCCACGGCCTTCGGCTATGACTGGACGCGGGGGCGGATGGACCTGGCCGTGCATCCGTTCAGCTCGGGGCGCTGGCAGGACAGCCGCATCACCACGCGGGTGGTCGAGACGGATCCGTTCAACTGCCTCTATTCCACCATCCACGAGGTCGGCCATTCCAGCTATGAGCTGGGCATCGACCCCGATTATGCCTTCACCCCCCTGGGGCGCGGCGTGTCGATGGGCGTCCACGAGAGCCAGAGCCGCATCTACGAGAACCAGCTGGGCCGCGGTCGCGCCTTCACCGGCTGGCTGTTCGAGCGCATGTCCGAGGCCTTCGACGGGTTGAACATCACCGACCCCGATGCCTTCTACGCGACCGTGAACCGCGTGACGCCGGGCTATATCCGCACCGAATCCGACGAGGTGCAGTACAACCTGCACGTCATGCTGCGCTTCGATCTGGAGCGTGACCTGATTTCGGGCCGCCTCGACACTCAGGATCTGGAGGCGGCTTGGAACGCCCGCTTCCTCAACGATTTCGGCGTCGCGGTTGACCGGCCTGCCAATGGCGTCCTGCAGGACGTGCATTGGTCGGTGGGCCTCTTCGGCTATTTCCCGACCTATGCCCTGGGGAATGTCTATGCGGGCTGCCTGAACCAGGCCCTGCGCGGCGCGGTTCCCGATCTGGACGCGTCCCTGGCCCAGGGCGACGCGACCCCCGCCACCGAATGGCTGCGCGAGACCGTCCAACGCCATGGCGGGTTGATGACCCCGACCGAGGTGATCGAGACTGCTGCGGGTCAGCCCATCGGACCCGAACCGCTGCTGGACTATCTGGAGCGGAAGTTCACCGGCATCTACGGCCTCTGAAGTCGGATTTGGATATTCATATGAAGAAGAAGCCCCGGGGCGCGTGGTGCCGCCGGGCTTCTTCTTCACGAAAATATCCTGCGGGGGGTCCGGGGGGCGCAAAGCCCCCCGGCGCTCTCGGATCACTCGGCCGCGCGGGCCATCGGATTGTTCGGATGGCTGGTCCAGTTCGCGTATTCGCCGCGCGGAATGCCGGTGCGCTTGTCGATCTCGCCGATCTCCAGTTCGCGCATGGTGATGCAGTCCTCGACCGGGCAGACGTCGACACACAGGTTGCAGGCGACGCATTCCTCCTCGATCACCTCGAAGACGCGGCCCGGCTTCATGGCGATGGCCTGGTGGCTGGTGTCCTCGCAGGCAGCATAGCAGCGGCCGCAGCTGATGCAGGCATCCTGGTCGATCACCGCCTTGGTGACATAGTTCAGGTTCAGCTGCTGCCAGTCGCGCACGTTGGGCACCGCGCGACCGATCAGGTCCGACAGGCCCATCTCATGGCTGTCCAGATAGTCGTGCAGGCCTGTGATCATCTCCTGCACGACCTTGAAGCCATAGGTCATCGCCGCCGTGCAGACCTGCACATTGCCCGCGCCAAGCGCCATGAACTCGGCCGCATCGCGCCAGGTAGTGACGCCGCCGATGCCGCTGATGGGCAGGCCCGCGGTCGCGGGGTTCCGCGCGATCTCGGCCACCATGTTCAGCGCGATGGGCTTGACCGCCGGGCCGCAATAGCCGCCATGGCTGCCCTTGCCGTCAATGGTGGGCTGGGGCGCGAACAGGTCCAGATCGACCGAGGTGATCGAGTTGATCGTGTTGATCAGGCTGACCGCATCGGCGCCGCCGCGCTTGGCGGCTTCGGCGGGCTTGGTGACATCGGTGATGTTGGGGGTCAGCTTCACGATGCAGGGCATGCGGGAGTACTGCTTGACCCACCGGGTCACCATCTCGATGTATTCCGGCACCTGGCCCACGGCGGACCCCATGCCGCGCTCCGCCATGCCGTGCGGGCAGCCGAAGTTCAGCTCGACCCCGTCGGCGCCGGTATCCTCGATCTTGGCCAGGATGTCGCGCCAGCTGTCCTCGTCGCAGGGCACCATCAGGCTGATGATCAACGCCCGGTCGGGATAGTCGCGCTTGACCGACTTGATCTCGCGCAGGTTCACCTCCAGGGGTCGGTCGGTGATCAGCTCGATGTTGTTGATGCCCAGGACGCGGCGGTCGGCACCGTGGATCACGCCGTATCGCGGGCCGTTCACGTTGACGACGGGCGGGCCTTCCGAGCCCAGGGTCTTCCACACCACGCCGCCCCAACCGGCCTGGAAGGCGCGGCGGACGTTGTATTCCTTGTCGGTCGGCGGGGCCGAGGCCAGCCAGAAGGGGTTCGGGGACTTGATCCCGATGAAATTGCTGCGCAGGTCTGCCATGATCTCGCGTCCTCAGCCGGGGATTTCGACGGGACGTCCGGTCAGCCGGGCGTCGATGTCTTCTGCCGCGTCGCGGCCTTCGGCCACCGCGGTCACGGTCAGGTCGTCGCCGCCGGATGCGCAATCGCCCCCGGCCCAGACCCCGTCCAGCGTCGTGCGGCCCGGCCCGGTCACCAGGATCTTGCCGCCCGCCAGCTCCAGCCCCTCGGGCGCGCCCTCCAGGCGCTGGCCGATGGCGCGGAAGACCTGATCGGCCCGCAGGCGGAAGCGGTCCTCCGTCAGGACCAGCCCGTCGGGCTCGGCGCGGGTATAGGCGAACTCGACCTCGGTCACGGCGCCGTTGCCATGGACCGCGACGGGGGCGGCGTTGCAGATGATGCGCACGCCGCTGGCGGTCGCGTGGTCCTGTTCATGGCGGCTGGCGCCCATCTTGGCCTGCTCGCGGCGATAGACGATGCTGACGTTCTCGGCGCCCAGCAGCCGGGCCTGCACGGCGGCATCCACGGCGGTCATGCCGCCGCCGATCACCACCACATCGCGGCCGACGGGCAGGCTGCCCAGATCGCTGGCCTGGCGCAGGTCGCGGATGAAGCTGACCGCATCCAGCACATGCTGGCGCTCCTCGCCGTCGGCGCGCAGCCCGTTCACGCCGCCCAGGCCCATGCCCAGAAACACCGCGTCGTATTCCGCCTGCAGCGCGGCCAGGGTGATGTCGCGGCCGATCGCCTGGTCGTGGCGCAGCTCGATCCCGCCGATGCCCATCAGCCAGTCGACCTCGGCCTGCGCGAAGCCGTCCACGGCCTTGTAGCTGGCGATGCCGTATTCGTTCAGCCCGCCGGGCTTGGGCCGCGCCTCGAAGATCACCACGTCATGGCCCTTGGCGGCCAGACGGTGCGCGCAGGCCAGCCCCGCGGGGCCCGCGCCGACCACGGCCACGCGCTTGCCGGTGGGGGCGGCACGCTTGAAGGGGTGCGACCCTTGCGCCATCAGCCCGTCGGTCGCGTAACGCTGCAGCGCGCCGATCTCGACCGGCTTGCCCTCGGCGGCCTCGCGGACGCAGGCGCCCTCGCAGAGCTGTTCGGTCGGGCAGACGCGGGCGCACATGCCGCCTAGGATGTTGGCGTGAAAGATCGTCATCGCCGCCGCATCCGGGGTGTCGGTCGCGATCTGGCGGATGAACAGCGGGATGTCGATGCTGGTCGGGCATGCCGTGATGCAGGGCGCGTCATGGCAGAAATAGCAGCGATCGGCCGCGACACGGGCCTCGTGGCGGTCCAGCGGCGGGGCGACATCGACGAAGTTCGCCGCCAGCTGGTCGGGGGTCAGTCGCCCCGGCACGACGCCGGGCGACAGTCTTGCTTGGGACATTTTCGTCTCCTGGCTCACCTGTTGGTCGGATCAGGCTGGCACAGGTCCGTTTTTTTATCAAATGGTAAAATATGGGTGCGTAAGCTTTGCGAATATTTCAGGCAGGCAGGTCCAGAACTGCTGCCAGACCGCCCAGATCCGAGCGTTCCAGCCGCAGCGCACCGCCATGCAGCGCCGCCAGATCGGCGACGATGGCCAGGCCCAGCCCCGCGCCGGGGGCGCCCAGCTCATCCAGCCGCGCGCCGCGCATCAGCGCGCGGGGCGCCTGATCGGGGCTGAGGCCCGGCCCGTCATCCTCGATGCGCAGAATCAGCCGCCCGGCCGTCGCGCGCACCGCGATACGCAGCCGCGTCCGGCCCCATTTGGCGGCATTCTCCGACAGGTTGCCGATCATCTCCTCCAGGTCCTGGCGCTCTCCGGGGAAGGCCGCGTCAGGGGGGCAGTCGACCTCGGCGGTCATGCCCCGCTCGGCCAGGGGCCAGCGCAGCACCAGCAGGATGTCGTCGATCACCGGGGCAACCGGGGTCCGCTGCCCCAGAAGCCGCGGCCCGGCCTGACGCGCCCGGCGCAGGTGCCAGCCGATCAGCCGATCCATCCGCGTGATCAGCGCCTGGCCCTGATGGTCGGCCGGCAGCTCGTTCGAGAGCGCCGCCAGCGGGGTCTTCAGCGAATGGGCCAGATTGCCCAGATGCTGGCGCGAGCGCGTCAGAAGGCTGGCATTCTGGTCCAGCGCCGCGTTGATCTCGGCCGTCAGGGGACGCAGTTCGGTCACGTCGGGCAGGGCCAGCCGGTCGTGATCGCCCGCCCGGACGCGGGCCAGATCGGCGCGCAGCCGGTCCAGGCTGCGCAGGCCCAACGTCACCTGGATCAGGCTGGCCGCCGCCAGCCCCAGGCCCAGCACCGCCAGCGCCACGGCCAGCGGGCGCACGATCTGCGCCAGCGCCGCGCCGATCTCGGCCTGGGGGGCGGTCGCGGTGATAGCGATGCGGGCATCGCTGTCGGGAATGGTCAACTCGCGGCGCAGGACGCGCAGGCCCGCGCCGTCGGCATCGCGCCCCGCGGCGCCGGTCAGATCGCCCGACGGCCCGCTCAGCCGCCCGTCCAGCAGCGAAGGGGACCGCGCCACCACCGCCTCATCCGCCGTGACCTGCCAGTACCACCCCGACAGCGGCAGCGAGAAGCGCACGTCCAGCGGCGTGTCGTCCAGCTCGATCCGGGTGTCGTCCACCTCCAGCTGGCCGATCAGGCTGTCGGCGATGGCCAGGGTCTCGGCATCGAAACGGTCGGTGACAAAATCCTCCAGCAGCTGCGCGATCAGCAGGAACGCACCCAGCAGCGCCGCCGACAGCCAGACCGCCGCCAGCAGCAGCAGCCGCCCCCGGATCGAGCGCGTCACGCCGCCCTCAGGACATAGCCCTCGCCGCGGCGGGTCTCGATCACGCCCTCGCCGACCTTCCTGCGCAGGCGGCCGATCACGACCTCGATCGACTTGAAGTCGCGGTCGGTCTCGGCCTCGTAGAGGTGGTCGGACAGCTCGGTCCGGCTGATCACGCGGCCCTGATGGGTGATCAGGTAGGTCAGGATGCGCTGCTCGAAGGCGGTCAGTCGCAGCGCCATACCGTCCAGCGTGATGACGCCCAGCTGCCCGTCCAGCTGCAGCCGCCCGGCGGCGATTTGCGGGCGCGAATGGCCCGCCGCGCGCCGGATCAGGGTCTGGGCGCGCAGCACGACCTCGTCCAAGCGGAACGGCTTGACCGCATAGTCGTCGGCGCCCGCGCGAAAGCCCGCGACCTTGTCGGTCCAGTCGCCGCGCGCGGTCAGGATCAGCACCGGCATGCTGACGCCTTGGTCGCGCCAGCGGGTCAGGACCTCGATCCCGGGCAGGCCGGGCAGGCCCAGATCCAGCACCGCGACGTCATAGCTCTCGGTCGCGCCCAGGAATTCGCCCTGGGTGCCGTCACCGGCGATGTCGGTCACGAATCCGGCCTGGATCAAGGCCTGGGACAGCTGGTCGGCAAGCATCGGGTCGTCCTCGACGATCAGGGCGCGCATCGGGGGCCTTCAGTTCGGGGCGGGGGGTGCACGGCGGGCTTCCAGCTGGCCGCGTCCCGCGACCTCCAGGAAGCGTCCGGTCCGGGCATCCACGCGGATGTTGAGGATGTTGCGCTGCGGGGTCACCAGGCGGAACTCGTAGATCAGCTCGACGCCCGCGGCGCGCTCATGGGGCAGGGGCGGGCGCGTCTCGGCCGCGACCAGGCGGCCCTGGTACCGGGCAGTGACCGCCTCGGCCATGCGGTGGAAGGGCTGCGGCTGAAAGCTGGTGGCCCAGGGGTCCGGCGGGGTGGCGGGCGCGGTCTGCGACCAGCCCGCCAGCGGGAGGGCGGCGGCCAGGACCAGGATCAGGAGATTCGGGGCATTCCTCATGGCGTCATTATGCGCCGATCCGGGTAAATGGAAACCAAACGGCGCGTTGGCGTTCCGTTCGGCCGCGTTCGGTTAGAGATGATTCGCAGAAGGCCGGACGACCCGGCCGTCCAAGACCCGAAGGAGTGTCCCATGACCCGCAAGCATCTTGCATCGACCGCCGCCCTGATCGCCGTTCTGGCGGGCGCCGTGCCCGCCGCCGCCCAGACTGCCGCCACGCAGGCGGGCGGGGTCGAGCTGCCCGCCCTGCTGCAGGGCCTGGACCTTACCCGCGTCGGCGTGCAGACCAAGCGCGACGGCCAGCGCGAATACGAGGGCTTCCTGCCCGACGGCACCCAGATCGAGGCCGAGTTCGACATGGCCGGAAACCTGATCAAGATCGAGGCCGATGACGGCATCCTGCCCGCGCCGGTGATCGGAGCGGCCCTGTCGGCCGAGATCCGCGACACGCCCGCCATGGCGCTATTCGCCCGCGTCGACGAGATCAAGCGGACCCCGCGCCATCTGGAGGTCAAGGGCTGGCAGGAGAACGGCGCCGAGCTTGAGGCCAAGTTCGCCCCCGACAACAGCCTGATCGAGGTCGAGACCGACGACACCGCCCTGCCGCAGCCCATCATCGACGCGATCCTGCCCCAGGCCGTGCGCGGCAACGAGGTCATGGCGCAGTTCGGCATGATCGAGGAGATCAAGGCGGAATACGGCCGCTTCGAGGTGAAGGGCGAGGATGCGGGCGGCCAGGAGATGCGCGCCGCCTTCGACGAGGCGGGTGCCGTCCTGCGCTTCGGCCGCGACGACGACCGCCGCGGCGGGCGCGAGCGCGACGAGGATCGCGGCCCCCGCGGCGACGACCGCGGTCCGCGCGCCGAGGGCCCCCGTGGTGACGGTCCCCGCGGTGAGGGTCCGGGTCGCGGCATGCCGCCCGCGCCGCAGTTCGACACGGTCGCCGCGAACCAGCGCCTGACGCAGGCGGGCTACAGCGCCTTCGGGATCATGCGTCAGGAGGGGCCGCGCGTCCTGCTGGACGCGACCAACCCCGACGGCGAGACGGTGACGCTGGAGCTGGACCCGCAGGGCCAGCTGGTCCGCGAGACCGCCCGCTGATCCGGCATCCCCGCGACATCGGGGCCGTCCCTTCGGGGGCGGCCCTTCCGTCATGCGTACCCGTCGTCAACGCACTGTCCAACAAGACACTTTGCCTGCGCGCGGTCGCGGTCTAGGCTGCGGACCGGGGCCGTCCGCCGGTGCCGTGTCATGCGACCGACATGCGCGCCGGGTAACGGGACAGGCTGGATGACAACGAGATGGAGGATCTTCCCATGAAACGGATCGACAGGCGCGGCCTTCTGCGCGGGGCTGCGGCCACGGCTGGCGTGGCGCTGGCCTCTCCCTACCTGGCGCGGCGCGCCATGGCGCAGGGCGCGGGCCAGGTGAACATCTTTGCCTGGGCCGGCTATCTGAACGACGAGATCCTGGGCGCCTTCCAGGAGGCCACGGGAATCACCCCGAACTTCACCCCCTACGGCACCAATGACGAGCTGCTGAACCAGCTGCGCGCCAACAACGGCGCCGGGTTCGACCTGATCTGGCCGACCGTCGACCGCGTCCCGAACTATGTCGAGTTCGGCCTGGTCCAGCCTTTGGACGAATCCCGCATCGAGGTCGCCAAGGTGCTGCCCAGTGCCTGGGAGAACTCGGTCAACCTGGGCGCGGTCGTGGACGGCAAGCGCTATCAGGTGCCGACCGACTGGGGCACCGAGGCGCTGGCCTTCGACAGCGACCAGAACCCGCTGGAATACGGCACGGCCTCCTATGGCGACATCTGGAAGGAGGGCGCGCAGGCGACCGTGCGCGGGCATTCCTCGCTGATCGGCCTGGGCCTGTGGCTGGAGGCCGAGGGCAAGCTGCCGCGTCCGCTGCTGGACGCCTTCACCTCGCCCGAGGCGCAGATCGAGATCTTCGACGTGATCCTGGCCGAGGCCATCGCGCGCAAGGGCAACATCATCCAGTTCTGGACCAACGAGAACGAGGCCCAAGGCGCGTTCCGCGTCAACGGCGCCACCGTGGGCCAGACCTGGGATTCGACCGCCGCCGCGCTGGCGGGCGAGGGGCTGCCCGTGGGCTTCGTCGCGCCCAAGGAAGGCGCGCTGGCCTGGATGGAGGGCCTGTCGATCCCGGCGGGTGCCGAGAATCTGGACAGCGCCTATGCCTTCATCAACTGGTTCCTGACCCCCGAGGCGGGCGCGATGTACACCAACGCGACCAAGATCAACTCGACCGCGGTGGGTTCCGACCAGCTGACCTCGGACGAGGCCAAGGCCTTCTTCGCCGCCGCCTATCCGGGCGACGCGCTGGAGAAGCTGTGGTGGTGGCCCATCCAGGAAAGCTGGTATATCACCAAGCGCAACGAGTATCAGGACCGCTTCCTGTCGGCCTGATCCAAACCGGGGGCGGCCCATCGCCGCCCCCCTTGCAGACGCAGGAGACACGATGTCCCATTCGGTCGAGCTTGCCGGCATCGGCATGAACTTCGGCACCACCCGCGCCGTCAGCGATGTCAGCTTCAAGGTCGAGGCCGGAGAGTTCTTCTCCATCCTGGGACCGTCGGGCTGCGGCAAGACCACGATCCTGCGGATGATCGCGGGCTTCATCGAGCCGACCGAGGGGCGCGTGCTGATCGGGGACCGCGACATGCGCGGCCTGGGTCCGAACCAGCGCCCGACCGCGATGATCTTTCAGTCGCTGGCCCTGTTCCCGCTGATGTCCGTGCGCGACAACATCGCCTTCGGCCTGGAGGCGCGCGGCGTCGGCCGGGCCGAGCGTCACGCCAAGGCCGACGACCTGCTGCGCCTGATCGCGCTGGAGGGCTACGGCGACCGCATGCCGGGCGAACTGTCCGGCGGCCAGCGTCAGCGCGTGGCCATCGCGCGCGCCTTGGCGGTCGAGCCGGGCGTGCTGCTCCTGGACGAGCCGCTCTCGGCGCTGGACCTGAAGCTGCGCCAGCACATGCGGGCCGAACTGCGCGCGCTGCAGAAGCGGACCGGTGTCACCTTCATCTACATCACCCATGATCAGTCCGAGGCGCTGGCCATGTCGGACCGCGTGGCCGTGATGTCGGCGGGCCTCCTGCAGCAGGTCGCGACCCCGCGCGAGCTCTATGACAACCCCGCCACGCCCTTCGTCGCCCGCTTCGTCGGAGAGACGAACGCCATTCCCGGCCGCATCACCGAGGTGCAGGGCGGCACCGCCCGGATCGAGACCGATCTGGGTCCGCTGACCGGCCGCGCCGGGCAGGGCGCCGCGACCGGGCGGCAGGGCACGATCTATGTCCGCCCCGAGGCGCTGATGCCCGGCGGCGCGGAAAACGCGCTGCAGGCGCAGATCGAGCGGGTCGATTTCGAAGGCTCCTTCGCGCTGGTCCACGGCCAGTTCGACGGCGGGGCGGCGATGACGGCCTCTGTCCCCTCGACGCGGCTGGCGGATGCGCCGATGCCCGGCAGTCGCGCGGGCTTCGGCTTCGCGCCCGGACATGCGGTGGTGCTGGGCGATGGGTGATCTGAAAAACCGTTTCGGGCCGGGGCTCTCGACGATCTTCCTCATCCTGGTCCTGTTCTGGCTGGCGGTGATGGTTCTGGCCCCGAACCTGATGATGATCGACTATGCCCTGCGGCCGAACCTGCCGCCTTCGGCCCTGGGCGGGCCGGATGACACCTATTCGCTGTCGAACGTCCTCTATCTGGCGGGCGAGCCCACGCATCGGGCGATCTTCCTCAAGACGATCTGGGCCAGCGGCCTCGTGGCGCTGGTGACCTTCCTGGTCTGCTATCCGATCGCCTTCTGGATGGCGCAGCGCGCCACCACCGGACAGCTGGCCATCGCGATGATGCTGATCATCATCCCCTTCTTCATCAACGAGGTGCTGCGGACGCTGGCCTGGTTCATCATCCTGGCCTATCGCGGGCCGCTGAACGCGGTGCTGACGAATATCGGCCTGATCGACGCACCGATCCGCTGGCAGGGCGATGGCGGCGTGCTGGCGGCGATGGTCTATGCCTATATCCTGTTCATGCTGCTGCCCATCTACAACGCCATCGAATCGCTGGACAAATCGCAGATCGAGGCGGCGCGCGACTTGGGCGCCTCGCCACTGCGCATCCATCGCCGGGTGGTGATCCCGCATGCCAAGGCCGGCATCGCGACGGGCTTCGTCTTCACCTTCATGCTGGCCGCGGGCAGCTATGTCGCGCCCGCGCTGCTGGGCTCTCCCGGCAGCCGATGGTTCACCGAGATCATCTACAACTGGTTCTTCGAGGGCGGCGACTGGAACCGCGGCGCGGCCTATGCGCTGGTCCTGCTGGTCCTGTGCCTGGCGGTCGTGCTGGTCACGCTGCGCCTGTTCCGCGTCAACCTGACGGATGTCGCGAAATGAGGGCCGAGCGTATCTTCAACCTGATGTTCTGGCTGTATCTGACTGTCTTTGCAGCCTATCTCTTCGCGCCGCTGATCATCATGGGCGCGGCCAGCTTCAACACCAGCCGCTTTCCGACCGTGATCCCGTGGCAGGGCACGACGACCGACTGGTTCCGCGCCATGTGGGCCGATGCGGCGATGTGGGAATCGCTCTGGACCTCGGTTCTGGTGGCGGTCTGCGTGGTGGTAATCGTGGTGCCGGTGGGGACGGCGGCGGCGCTGGTGCTGACCTCGCTGCATGCGCGGGCGCGCAGCTTCGCCTATGCGGTAATGGTGTCGCCGCTGCTGACGCCGGGGGTGGTGATCGGGATCTCGACCCTGATCCTGTGGCGGCAGATGGGTGTCGGCGGCGGCATTTTCCTGATCGTGCTGGCGCAGTCGACCTTCATCATCTGCTATGTGATGCTGATGGTCATGGCGCGGCTGCAACGCTTCGACCGCACGCAGGAGGAGGCGGCCCTGGGCCTGGGCGCGTCGCGGACCATGGTGTTCCGCCGGGTGACGCTGCCCTTCCTGCGGCCCGCGCTGATCGGTTCGGCCGGTCTGGCGGTGCTGCAGTCGATCGAGAACTACAACACCACCCTCTTCGTGCGGGGTTTCGAGACGCCGCTGACCGTGTTCATCGCCACCAAGGTCCGCACCGGCCTGACGCCCGCGGTGAACGCGCTGGCGCTGATCATCATCGTGGCGACGGTGATCGGGGCGGTGGCCTACGAGATCGCGCGGCGGCGTCGCGCGGCCTAGGCGTTGGGCAGGATCAGGTCCGGCGCGCGGCTGGCCGCCAGGACCAGGTCCATGTTGGGCAGGTCGTTGGCCTCCAGCTTGGCCCGGGCCTGATCGGGGGGCAGGTCGCGCCACCGCGCCGCCAGCCGCGCCCGCAGCACCGCTTCGGGCACCTCCAGCATCACGGTCAGCGCGAAATGGCGGGCCAGATCGCGCCAGCCGGGACGGTCCAGCAGCAGATAGTTGCCCTCGACCAGGATCAGCCTGGCCGATGCAGGAATCTCGCGCGCGGCGCCCCGGCTGATCTCCAGCGTCCGGTCGAAGACCGGGACCAGCACGTCGCGACCGTCATCGGCGGCCAGCCGATCCAACGTGGCCGCGAAACCGTCCAGATCGAAGGTCCATGGCGCCCCCTTGCGCGCCAGATCGCCCCGAGTGCGGAGCAACCCGTCGTCCAGGTGGAACCCGTCCATGGGCAGCAGGGCGGCGTCGGGCAGGGCGCCCAGCAGGGCCTCGGTCACATGGCTCTTGCCCGCGCCCGGCGGTCCGGCCAGCGCCACCAGCGACCGCGTCGGCGCGTTCGCCAGCTTGCGCAGGCGGTCGGTCAGGGCCTCGATTATCGTTCTGCTCATGGCGTCCTCCTGCGGGCGCCATGTTCCACGACATCGGGCGTCGCGCAAGCGGGCGTCACTGTGCTGCGATCAGCACCGTCAGCCACAGGGTCACGCTTGCGACCACCGTGGCGGGCAGGACGCCGCCGGTCACGGGGCGGGGGCGGGATCGGGTGCGGCGCAGATAGGCCTCTGTCTGGATGTCGAACATTCTGTCCTCCGGACCTCCCAATGGGGGCATGCAGCGCGAACCCGCGGAGCGCCCGGGCGGTTCCTCGGGCGGTCACGATGTCGCGGGGGCCGGCCGGATCAGGTGGGGGCCGTGATAGCGCCCGGCCTCCAGCAGGAAGGCCATCACGGCCCGTTCGCGGGGGTTGGCGCCCGCATCGCGATGCGTGGTCAGCCAGTAGCTGCGCCGCAGCGCGACCTGATCGGGCAGCACCACCGCCAGGTCGGGCCGGTGGCCCGCGATGTAATGGGGCAGCACGCACAGGCCCAGACCCTGGCGCGTGGCGGCCAGCTGGTTGAAGATGCTGGAGCTCTTGACCTCGGCCCGGATGCCGGGATGGACCTCGCCCAGATAGTCGAGGCCCGGAGAGAAGATCATCTCCTCGATATAGCCGATGAAGGGATGCTCCAGCAGCTGGTCGCGGGTCAGGATCGGGGGGTGGCGGTCCAGATAGCTGCGCGCGGCGAAGATGTGCAGGCTGTAGTCGCAGATCTTCTCGGAGCGGTAGGGGCTGGCCTTGGGCGGGTCCAGCACGACCGACACGTCGGCCTCGCGCCGCGACAGGGCCATGATCTGGGGCAGGGTGATCAGCTCCAGCGCGATGTTGGGAAAGCGCCGGTAGAACGGGACCAGCAGGGTGCGGCTGAAATAGCTGCCGAACCCCTCGGGCAGGGTCATGCGCAGGATGCCGCGCTGACCGGCGCCCTGGCCCAGCAGGTCGGCGTTCATCCGGTGCGCCTCGGCCTCCATCCGCTCGGCAGTCTCGATCAGGCGGCGGCCCATGGCGGTCAGCTCGTAGCCGCGGGGGTTGCGCTCGAACAGGCGCAGCTTCAGCGCGGCCTCCAGCCGGTCGATGCGGCGCGAGACGGTGACGTGGCTGGTGCGCAGCTGGCGCGCGGCGCCCGACAGCTGGCCCGTGCGCGCCACCGCCAGAAAGAACTGCAGGTCGTCCCAGGTGAAATGTGCCATCGCATGCCCGCCGCCGATCTGTTCGGAAATGAACAGGACTTGTATGCGATTAGTCGGCACGAATGGCTTGTGTCAAAGGGAAAACCGTTTCATGCTGCGTCATCCGTCCGGTTTGAGGAGACCGGTCAGGCCATTTTTGAACAGACCATGCCGTCGTTCCCGCCAATGCGGGTCGATTTCGGCTGGCGCTGAGCAACGCGATTTCTGGGAGGGAAACCATGCGCAAACTTCTTCTGTCGGCGGCAAGCCTGTCGGTGGCCGGGCTGTCCGTGGCCGCGCCGGCCGCGGCCGAGATCTCGGACGGCCGGGTCAAGATCGGCATCCTGAACGACCAGTCGGGCGTCTATGCCGACTTCGGCGGTCAGTACAGCTATCAGGCGGCGCTGATGGCGGTCGAGGATTTCGGCGGCTCGGTTCTGGACATGCCGATCGAGGTCGTGACCGCGGACCACCAGAACAAGGCCGACATCGCCAGCAACATCGCCCGCCAGTGGTACGACACCGAACAGGTGGACGCGATCATGGAGCTGACGACCTCCTCGGTCGCGCTGGCCGTGCAGGCGCTGTCGCGCGACGCCAACAAGATCACCATCACCACCGGCGCCGCCACGACCGAGCTGACCGGCGCGCAGTGCAGCCCCTACGGGTTCCACTGGGCCTATGACACGCATGCGCTGGCCGTGGGCACCGGTGGCGCGCTGGTCGAGCAGGGCGGCGATTCGTGGTACTTCCTGACCGCCGACTATGCCTTCGGCTATTCGCTGGAGGAGCAGACCTCCAGCTTCGTGACCGAGAAGGGCGGGCAAGTGCTGGGCTCGGTCCGCCATCCGCTGTCGACGACCGACTTCTCGTCGTTCCTGCTGCAGGCGCAGGCCTCGGGCGCCAAGGTGATCGGCCTGGCCAATGCCGGCATGGACACCCAGAACGCGATCAAGCAGGCGGCCGAGTTCGGCATCGTGCAGTCGGGCCAGCGCCTGGCCGCGCTGCTGTTCACGCTGGCCGAGGTCCACGGCCTGGGCCTGGAGGCCGCGCAGGGCCTGACCCTGACCGAGAGCTTCTACTGGAACCGCACGCCCGAGACGGCCGAGTTCGGCCAGCGCTTCATGGACAAGACCGGCGCCATGCCGAACATGATCCATGCCGGCACCTATTCCGCCGTGACCGCCTATCTGAAGGCGATCGAGGCCGCCGGCACCGACGAGACCGAGGCCGTGGCCGCCAAGCTGCATGAGCTTCCCGTCAAGGACGTCTTCGCCGAGAACGGCCGCGTGGCGCCCAACGGCCGGATGATCTCGGACGTCTACCTGCTGGAGGTCAAGGCGCCGGGCGAGAGCGACGTGGCCTGGGACTACTTCAACGTGGCCGCCACCATTCCGGGCGATCAGGCCTATCTGGACCCGGCCGACAGCGGTTGCCCGCTGGTCACCAACTGATCGGTCGGACGATGACCCTCTCTGCATCCCCGCAGAGCCAGCCGCGGGTGGTCCTGACCGCCCGCGGCCTCGGCAAGATCTTCGGCGGCTTCGCGGCCGTCAGCAACGTGGACCTGGATGTCCATCACGCGCAGATCCATGCGCTGATCGGACCCAACGGGGCAGGCAAGACCACGGTCTTCAACCTGCTGACCAAGTTCCTGCAGCCCAGTTCGGGGCGCATCACGCTGCTGGGCACCGACATCACCAATGCAAAGCCCGACAAGGTCGCGCGCATGGGCATGGTGCGGTCGTTCCAGATCTCGGCTGTGTTCCCGCACCTGACCGTGCTGGAGAACGTCAAGATCGCGCTGCAGCGGCCCGCGGGCCTGGCGGTGCAGTTCTGGCGTCCGCTCTCGGCGCTGGACCGGCTGAACGACCGGGCGGGTGCGCTGATCGAGGATCTGGGCCTGACGCCCTATCGCGATACGCGGGCGGCCGATCTCTCCTACGGGCGCAAGCGCGTGCTGGAGATCGCGACGACGCTGGCGCTGGACCCGCAGGTGCTGCTTCTGGACGAGCCGATGGCCGGGATGGGGCAGGAGGACGTGCGCATGGTCGCCGACATCATCCGCTCCGTCGCCCAGAGCCGCGCCGTCCTGATGGTCGAGCACAACCTGAGCGTCGTGGCCGACATCTGCCACCACGTCACAGTGCTGCAGCGCGGAGAGATCATCGCCCAGGGCGATTACGCGACCGTCAGCCAGGACAGCCGCGTGCGGACGGCCTACATGGGCACGGAGGACTGAATGGCACCGCTGTTGAACGTGGCCGGGCTTCAGGCCTGGTATGGCGAAAGCCACATCCTGCACGGCGTCGACCTGCATGTGAACGAAGGCGAGATGATCTGCATCCTGGGCCGCAACGGGATGGGCAAGACCACCACGCTGCGCTCGATCATGGGGATCCTGCGCAAGCGCACGGGCCGGATCGAGTTCGCGGGCCGCGACCTGATGAGCGTCCCGCTGCACAAGGTGGCGCATGCCGGTCTGGGCTTCGTCCCCGAGGAGCGCGGCATCTTCGCCACCCTGACGGTGGAGGAGAACCTGATGCTGCCTCCGGTCGTCGCCAAGGGCGGCATGTCGGTCGACGAGATCTATGCGCTGTTCCCGAACCTGGCCGAACGCCGCGCCAGCCCCGGCACCAAGCTGTCGGGCGGCGAGCAGCAGATGCTGGCCATGGCGCGCATCCTGCGCACCGGCGCGCGCTGCCTGCTGCTGGACGAGCCGACCGAGGGCCTGGCCCCCGTCATCATCCAGCGCATCGGAGAGGTGCTGGTCGAACTGAAGAAGCGCGGCATGACCGTGGTCCTGGTCGAGCAGAACTTCCGCTTCGCCTCCAAGGTGGCCGACCGGTTCTACCTGATGGATCACGGCCAGATGGTCGCGGAATTCCCGGTCGATCAGCTGCCGCAGCGGATGGACATGCTGAACACGGTTCTGGGGGTCTGACATGACAATGATATTCGGCATCCCCGTCCAGGCCCTGATGGGCCAGCTGCTGGTCGGGCTGATCAACGGGTCGTTCTATGCGCTGCTGTCCTTGGGGCTGGCGGTGATCTTCGGCCTGCTGCGCGTGATCAACTTTGCCCATGGGGCGCAATACATGCTGGGCGCGTTCATCGCGCTGCTGCTGGCGGTGCATGGCGGCATCGGCTACTGGCCGGCGCTGATCCTGGCGCCGCTGATCGTCGGGGTCACCGGCGCGCTGATCGAGCGCACGATGCTGTCGCGCCTCTACAAGCTGGACCCGCTCTACGGGCTGCTGTTCACCTTCGGCCTGGCGCTGACCATCGAGGGGACGTTCCGCTACTTCTTCGGCGCGTCGGGCTCGCCCTATGCGGCGCCCGCGGCGCTGACCGGGGGCGTGAACCTGGGCTTCATGTTCCTGCCCGTCTATCGGGGCTGGGTGGTGATCGCCTCGCTGGCCGTCTGCATCGGCATCTGGCTGCTGATCGAGAAGACCAAGCTGGGCGCCTATCTGCGCGCCGCGACCGAGAACCCGGTCCTGGTCCAGAGCTTCGGCGTCAACGTGCCGCTGCTGCTGACGCTGACCTACGGTCTGGGGGCGGCGCTGGCGGGCTTCGCGGGCGTGCTGGCCGCGCCCGTCTATCAGGTCAGCCCGCTGATGGGGTCGAACCTGATCATCATCGTCTTCGCGGTCGTGGTCGTGGGCGGCATGGGGTCGATCCTGGGCGCCATCATCACCGGCTATCTGCTGGGCATCGCCGAGGGGCTGACCAAGGTCTTCTATCCCGAGGCCTCCAACATCGTCATCTTCGTCATCATGGCGATCGTCCTGATCCTGCGTCCGGCGGGCCTGTTCGGAAAGGATGCCTGACATGGCACATCACGGCACTGACATCGCGGCACCCGCCGCCCATCCGCGCGCCGCGACCTTCAAGGCGGGGCTGCTGCTGGTCCTCCTGGCGCTGCTCCTGGCGGCCCCGTTCTTCCTCTATCCCATCTTCCTGATGAAGCTTCTGTGCTTCGCGCTGTTCGCGGCGGCCTTCAACCTGCTCTTGGGCTACACGGGCCTTCTGTCCTTCGGGCATGCGGCCTTCTTCGGGGGGGCGGCCTACTTCACCGGCCACGCCGTCAAGGTCTGGGGCCTGTCGCCAGAACTGGGCATCCTGACCGGCATGGCCGGGGCGGCGCTTCTGGGGGTGGTGATGGGCGCCATCGCCATCCGGCGGCAGGGGATCTACTTCGCGATGATCACCCTGGCGCTCAGCCAGATGTTCTTCTTCTTCTGCGTGCAGGCGGCCTTCACCCATGGCGAGGACGGGCTGCAATCCATCCCGCGCGGGCGGCTGTTCGGGATGCTGGACCTGTCGGACACCACGACGATGTACTTCTTCGTGCTGGCGGTCTTCCTGCTGGGCATCGCGATCATCTGGCGTATCGTCAACTCGCCCTTCGGCATGATCCTGAAGTCGATCCGCGAGAACGAGCAGCGGGCCATCTCGCTCGGCTACGCGGTCGGGCGCTACAAGCTGGCGGCCTTCGTGATGTCGGCCACGCTGGCGGGCATGGCAGGCGGGTTGAAGTCGCTGGTCTTCCAGTTCGCCACCCTGACCGATGTCGGCTGGCAGATGTCGGGCGAGGTGATCCTGATGACGCTTCTGGGCGGCATCGGCACGCTGATCGGGCCGGTCTTCGGCGCGGGCATCGTGGTCACGCTGCAGAACTATCTGGCGACCTCGGACTTTCCGGTGACGATCATCACCGGCGTGGTGTTCATGGCCTGCGTCCTGGTCTTCCGCCGGGGCCTGGTGGGCGAGTTCTATGCCTCGCGCATCGGCCGCGCCCTGGGCTTCACGCGAGAGCAATGACGATGGACAGCTTCGACTATGTCGTGATCGGCGCGGGCAGCGCCGGTTGCGTGATGGCCAACCGACTGTCGGCCGACCCCCGCAACCGCGTCCTGCTGCTGGAGGCGGGGGGCAGCGACAACTACCACTGGGTGCATATCCCGGTGGGCTATCTCTACTGCATCAACAACCCGCGCACGGACTGGTGCTTCACCACCGCGCCGGAGCCGGGGCTGAACGGGCGGGTGCTGAACTATCCGCGCGGCAAGGTCCTGGGTGGCTGCTCCTCCATCAACGGCATGATCTACATGCGCGGACAGGCGCGCGACTATGACATCTGGCGGCAGATGGGCTGTCCGGGCTGGGGCTGGGACGATGTCGTGCCGATCTTCCGCGCCCAGCTGGACCATTACCGCGGCGCCGGAGAGCATCACGGCACGGGCGGCGAATGGCGCGTCGAGCAGGCCCGCGTGCGGTGGGCGGTGCTGGACGCCTTCCTGGACGCGGCCGAACAGGCGGGCATCCCGCGGGTGGACGACTTCAACACCGGCGACAACGAAGGCGGCGGCTATTTCGACGTGAACCAGCGGTCGGGCCTGCGCTGGAACACGGCCAAGGCCTTTCTGCGGCCCGCCATGCGGCGCCCTAATCTGCGCGTCGAGACCCATGCCCAGGTCCAGAACCTGGTGTTGGAGGAGGGGCGGGTGACCGGCGTCATCTATCTCCAGAACGGCCAGCGGCACGAGGTGCGCGCCTCGCGCGAGACGGTGCTCTGCGCCGGGGCCATCGGATCGCCGCATGTGCTGGAGCTGTCGGGCATCGGCCGGGGCGACGTGATCTCGGCCGCGGGCATCACCCCTCGGGTGCAGGTCGACGCCGTGGGCGAGAACCTCCAGGATCACCTGCAGCTGCGGCTGGTCTACAAGGTCCATGGCGTTCCGACGCTGAACGAGCAGGCCAGCAGCCTGTGGGGCAAGGCGCGGATCGGGGCGCAGTACCTGTTCTCGCGATCCGGCCCGATGTCGATGGCGCCCAGCCAGGTGGGGATCTTCACCCGGTCAGGTCCCGACAAGGAGACGGCCGATCTGGAATACCACGTCCAGCCCGTGTCGCTGGACAAGTTCGGCGACCGCGTCCATCCCTTCCCGGCGATGACCGCCAGCGTCTGCAACCTGCGTCCCGACAGCCGCGGATCGGTCCATCTGACCGGGCCGGACCCGGCGATGCAGCCCGCGATCGCGCCGAACTATCTCTCGACCGAGAGCGACCGCGAGGTGGCGGTGCGCGCGATCCGGCTGACGCGGCGGATCGCCGCCCAGCCCGCCTTCGCCCGCTTCCGCCCCGAGGAGTTCCGCCCCGGCGCCGCCGTCCAGAGCGACGAGGACCTTGCCCGCGCCGCCGGCGACATCGGCACGACGATCTTTCACCCGGTCGGCACCTGCCGAATGGGCGGCGATCCGGGCAGCGTGGTCGATCCGCGCCTGCGGATGCGCGCGGTGGGGGGCTTGCGCATCGCGGATGCCTCGATCATGCCGACGATCACGTCCGGGAACACCAACTCTCCCACGGTGATGATCGCCGAGAAGGCCGCGCGCATGATCCTGGAGGACGCCCGCGCCTTGGCCTGATGGGTCGCGGTTTCACGGGCCTTGGGCCGTCGCGGCGCTCTTACCAATTGCCGCGCGCCGTCTCGCAGGAGCGTGGTGGGTACTCTTCGCTGCTGCAGCGGGGTGGAGGCTGGGCTGGATCTGTCTTGTCCTGGTAGGCTCCTGACCCCGTCAGGTGGCCTGGATGTCTCCGGTCCGACGTGGCGCGGGCGATGGCAGCGGTTGTTGGCGAAAACACGACGCTTCGATTGCAACTGCCGCCGCAAATGTCTAACCATTCGGGACGTCACCGTTCGGAAGGGCAGCAAACCCGGTGGTTTGGCCGGACTTCAAATCCGGTGGGGGCAGCGAGACTGTCCCGGGTGGGTTCGACTCCCATTCCCTTCCGCCACACGCCGCCCCGCGAAGTGCTTTCGTCCCGCGGAAGTGTTCACGTTCCCGAGGATGCTTGCAAGGCGCCTGCTGAGGTCACGCAATACGGGTCGGCCGATCGAGGCAGATATCTCGGTGCGCCCGGCGTCGATTGGTGACGCAAATCGACGCTGGATTGTCGGGGTCAGGCATGGGGCGCCCTACGCCCAACCGGGGCATCCACACGACAGGTCTCTAGGCTCCAGACTCATTGAGTTTCACAGCCAGAACAAGACGGTTGCGGCGAGCATAATAGCTGAGAAGAACGTTTCCGGGCAGCGGTCATAACGGGTTGCGACGCGCCTCCAGTCCTTCAGACGCCCGAACATGATTTCGATGCGGTTACGCCTTTTGTAACGCCGCTTGTCGTATTTGACGACCTTCTTGCGGGACTTCCGTCCGGGGATGCAAACCTTTATCCCCTTGTCTTTCAACGCGTCTCTGAACCAATCAGCGTCGTAGCCCCTGTCGGCCAGAAGCCACCCAGCCTTCGGCAGGCTGCCCAGCAGCGCCGCCGCGCCGGTGTAATCGCTGACCTGGCCGGCCGACATGAAGAACCCGATCGGCCGCCCGTTGGCATCGGCGACAGCGTGCAACTTGGTGTTCATACCGCCTTTGGTGCGCCCGATCTGGCGCCCGCGCCCCCCTTTTTCACCCCATGGCTTGAGGCCGTGCGGTGTGCCTTGGAGATAGGTCGCGTCGATCATGATCGTCTTGTGCTCGGCGCTCTCGGCGGCAAGGCCGACCATGATCCGGGCAAAAACCCCGTTGTCGCTCCAGCGCTTCCAGCGGTTGTAGAGGGTTTTGGCCGGGCCGTATTCCTTCGGCGCGTCACACCACCGCAACCCATTGCGATTGATGAAGATTATGCCGCTGAGGACACGGCGATCATCGACGCGGGGCTTGCCATGGCTTTTGGGAAAGAACGGTTTCAGACGCTCCATCTGGGCGTCGCTCAGCCAGTAAAGATTACTCATCGATCAGGTCTCCTTGAGGAGCCTGAATCACGCGAAAAGCATGAAATCAATGGGTCTGGAGCCTAGGAGCCGTACATGGACCCGTGCTGCAAGAACGGTCGTGCCGCCACTGTCGAGGACGTCGCGGTGGAGCAGACCAACGACGATCTATCGGAATGCCGCCATCGACCCTGACGACCGAACCCACGGACCGGTCTCATGTGCCGCCGCTGCTGCAGTTCGGCATGCCGATCAGTGCCCGACCAAG
The DNA here is from genome assembly GCF_046736325.1 of Paracoccus sp. ME4. GTDB lineage: Bacteria > Pseudomonadota > Alphaproteobacteria > Rhodobacterales > Rhodobacteraceae > Paracoccus. Next base: position 2,028,128 of record NZ_CP151276.1, on the reverse strand, counting down.
GCGGCCTTATCACATCACGATTCTCGCCCGGGCAGCGTGCCGGAAGCCACCCCGACCCGCATGTTTGCCGGAACAGGGATCACGCTGTGCCAGCCCCCGGATCAGCCGCGCCGGGACCTCGGGATCGCAACTGCCACTGATGCCCGCGACCGTGACGGGTTTCGCTCTTCCTCGGGCATACAGTGGCGCTGATGCAGCGACAGCTGAATCCAGCCCGAAGCGCGATGAGGAGAAACCGTTCTCCACATCCGGTCGTTCACCGGGCTGTCAGATCACCCGCTCTGCTCTGACGCTACAGGCAAGCTGCCATCGCAGACCAGAGCCGTGTCTTCACCCTTGGGTGCATCGGCGATCACCTTTCGCATCGGGATCACGGCATTGAAAGCCGCGACCGTGGGGTCGTACCACTTTGTCGATATCCGGATCGGAACCTACATCACCCCGCACCGGTACCACTGATGTCGACCCTGTCGGTTGCGCCATCTCTTATGAAATCGGCAAGTCCGTCTAGCGCGGTCCGTGCACCGGGTGGCTGCAAGGCACATTCCCAAACCACCGCAGTCCGCCAGCCCAAGGCCGCCAATGCATCAAGGGCGCGCTGGTCCCTAGCCATGTTGGCCTCGAACTTCGCAGCCCAGAAGTCCACATTCGTAGACGGTGTCGTCGCCTTGCGACAGCTGTGATGTCTGTGCCAGAAGCATCCGTGGACGAAGATCGCGGTGCGCCATTTCGTCAACACGATGTCTGGTGAACCGGGGAGCTTGCGCTCATTGAGCCGAAACCGGAAGCCCATGGCATGAAGAGACCTGCGAACCAGCAACTCCGGCTTCGTGTCGCGTCCACGGATCTTGGCCATAGCCTTGGAGCGGGTCTGTCTGTCCATCACGTCGGTCATATGTTCGACATGGGGCTTCGGGGCGATGGTTTCCACCTGGCGAGCGTATGAACTTTTCCGCTAAGGCGGCACCGCGAAGCAAAATCATGAACCGCGCTGGGTCTGGCGGAGGCTGATCGGAGTTGGTTGCGGGGCCATGGTGTGGGTTTCCGGTGCTGCAAGGACGTCGGCCTCGTCTTCTGCGGGCGGTATGGTCCCCATGGGCTCGAGAGGCCGGCGGTCGTTGAACCGGTCCACCCGTTCGAGCGTCGCGCAGTCCACGGCTTGCAAGCCGCGCCATGGGCCGTGCCGGTGGATGACCTAAGCCTTGAACAGGCCGTCGATCGTCTCGGCCGAGGCGTCGTCGCAGCCGTCGCCGACGCTGCCCACCGAGGGTTCGATACCGGCCTCCGCCAAGCGCTCCGTGCAGCGGATGGACAGGCCCCGCGAGCCCCATGCCCCTTCCCGGGCGGCGATCATGCACCGCCAAGCCCCGCATGCGCCGAACCGCTGACGCGCCAGAGGGCGATCCTGCGGGCATTGGCGTCGATGATCGAGCCATGGGAGCGCCACCGGTCCGAGCGACCATGGCGAGGGGCGAGATGGACGAAACCCTTTCAGGCGGCGACGCAGGTGAAATCGTCGTCCGTCGGGCCGGAACCGATGGCGCCGCGATGGACGACTCCGCAGCATGTCCGGGGCCGGACCGCGGAACCGGCGGTTCTCCCTGTCTAGCTGACAGCGGGCCTTCCTGTCCGGGATCGTCGTCCTGTGCGGCCTGCCGCGGATGATGCCGTGACTGCCCATGCTCCTCATCAGCCGTGCCACCGTGCATCGCGCGACATCGAAGCCCTCACGGCCAAGCTGTCGCCAGACCTTCCGGACACCATGGACCCGCCAGTTCTCCTCGAACACGCGAAGGACCTCGGGGCGCGACACCTCGTCCTGACGTGCCCGATCCGACAGCCGAGACGGATCGGCTCGCGTCGCCAGGTGATCATGACGGGTGGACGGGGCGATCGGCGGCACGTCGCAGATCGGTCCTGTCCATCGGACTGGGACCGATGGCGCCGCGATGGCCAGGCCCCGTGCGCATCCCGGTGCGCGTCGATGAGAGCCACCATCACCTCGACCGGCGGTCGAGCTGCGCCATGACAAGACATGCCGACGCCCTGCGAAGGATCTCGTTCGTCGGGAAAGCAGTCCACTGGACTGCTTTCTGATCCTCCTCATCCCGGCGCAGCCCGCGGTTTTGGCGCCTTCATCCTCCCGGTCCTCTCGCCAGAGACGCCCGGACGCTTGCCGCCATCGACCTCGGCCTTCCCGACCCGATCGTTCACGGTCTGCGGCGCACAGCCGATCCTCGCCGAAATCGACACGACCGCCTGCCATCGCGCGTCACTCCGACCCTCCCTGTCCGGGATCGACCGCACCGCGCGATCACGCACTCCGGAGAGAACCTGTCGGTGCATGGTCGCTTGGAGTCAGCCATAGCTCAGTACAGGGGGTGTTCAGGTCGTGTTCGACAAAGGCCTCGATCACCCGGAGCTTCGCCGTGATGGTCACGTCGCCATCGCAATCACTGGTGGTCCTTCCCGGATGACCCTGGATCGCGTCGAGGGCACGAACTGGTGCGCCCTGCTCAAGGCCCAACGTCTTGAACCTGTGGCGAAAGCCATAGTTCGGTTGAAGACCGTCAGGCGCCAGCCCCAAGCGGTTCAGCAATTTGCTGAGCTCATCAAATATCGCCCGCGCTCAAAACATAGTTCTCCGGCGAAGGTGCCCGATGAAACAGTGGCCCAGCTGCGGCTTTTGTGACGAAATCTGCGAATCCCATTGACACCAGCTGCGGATGCCAAGGCACGTCGCGAAACTGTCCCGTCTTCATTGATCCCGCCTCAGGGGTGATGCGCATGATCCACCTGCCGGCCTCGATGCGGAGATCCTCCTCTCGAAGCTGGGTGAGTTCGGTGGGACGCGCGCCCGAGAAGGCTGCCAGCAGCGGCACCCATCGTTTGGCATCCGAGAGCCACGACCGCTCCTGGTTTGCCGGGTTCTTCCGATGCGGTGGCTGGTAGTGATGCGCGGCCTCGAAGATACGTGTCGCTTCGAGAGTGCTGTAGCCTCTCTCGCGCATCTGGATAGTTCGTGGAACCTGCTGTTGGACGCTGGACGCCTCATTCGGCGGCAGGCGGTCGTTATAATGCGCCCATTTCAGAACGGCCCGGACTGCTGCCAGATACTTGTCGGACACCGTTTTCGGTGTCTTGCACGACGAGAGCAGCGCGTCACGCCAATCCTCCCGGCATCGTGATGACCGCAAAATTTTCGCAGGTCGGCGATTGCGAGGTTCCAGTTCGTACCCCCGTCACAGTGTTTTCCCAACTGCTGTTGCGAGAGGATGTCGTCCGCGAAGAGACGCTGCAGGCTGATCCGCGTCTGTGCGAGGACTGGACGGTGCGTTGGCTGCAGGAGCGGGTCGACGGATCGGCCTTCGAAGTTCCCTGCATCACGCTTGAGGGTCTGCGTGAGTGCCGCAATCTCTGCCCGAACCACCGCGGCCGAAAGCATTTGCCGATCCTGAAACCCGCGCGCAGCTGCAAGCGAATGCTCCTCGACGGCGCGATCTGTACTGATCTCGACAAGTGTGTAGTCTCCGGCGCCGAGCCTGACCTAGAGAGCCTCCATGCGCGACCGGAGCAGACGTCCGTCGTGCTCGCCTCTCATCAGCTCATAATCCGTCTGCGCCATTATGGTACCGACGGGGTCCTCGCTGTCACCGACCTCACCTGTCTCGATCTTCTGCGTGAATTGAGCACACTCGGCCTGCTGATTTTCGAGGCTTGGCATGCGCTCCTGTTTCGCATCGTAATACGAGATGACTTGGTCGTAATGCCGGTGTGCAAGCTACTGGATGATTTCCGGGGTCATGGGAAGGCAGACTTAGGCCGGGTCGGCGGCGGCGTGATTCCGCGATGCTAGGACGCGGTCTCCTCCCAAGTGTTCCGTCGGCTGTGTCCTTCCGCGGAGGAAGGGTCGCAGGCCTCGGGAATGGCGATCCGCGCCCGGAAGCGGCCGTTCTTTCCCTTCCGGTGACGTCGTGATCCCGCCATGTCGCAACCTTCATTCATGCACTTGCTCCGGCACCAGAAATGGAACCAAGGCCCACAAAACAAGGCATTTTCATATGGGAGGGTTGGGATGGTGCTGTGAGAGAGGATTGAACTCTCGACCTCACCCTTACCAAGGGTGTGCTCTACCACTGAGCTACCACAGCATCGTGAGGCGGCGTTTAGACAATGCCGCGGAGGCGCGCAAGGGGGTGGATGCGAATTTTCGCGATTTTGGCGAATGACGGCCAAGGCCGCGTGCGTTTGCTGGACGGGAGGCGCGCGCGGCGCTAACAGATCTGCCATGACCGACCGCAACCGTGACAAGCCTGCATCGTCCGACCGCGAGGAGCGCCTGCGCGAGGCGCTGCGCGCGAATCTGGCACGCCGCAAGGCGCAGGCGCGCGCGCGGGCCGGACGGACCGACAACGAGACCGCCCCGGACGCGGGCGGCGAGACAGGCAAGGACAGCTGATGGACCAGATCATCGTCACGGGGAACGGCCCGCTTCACGGGGAGATCCCCATCGCGGGCGCCAAGAACGCCTGCCTGACGCTGATGCCCGCGACGCTGCTGACGGACCAGCCGCTGACGCTGACCAATGCGCCGCGCCTGTCCGACATCCGCACCATGACCGCGCTGCTGGGCTCTCTGGGCGCGGAGGTGGCGAGCCTCCAGGAGGGCCAGGTTCTGGCCCTGTCCAGCCATGCGATGACCAGCCACCGGGCGGAATACGACATCGTGCGCAAGATGCGCGCCTCGATCCTGGTGCTGGGGCCGATGCTGGCGCGCGACGGCGTGGCCGAGGTCTCGCTGCCGGGCGGCTGCGCGATCGGCGCGCGGCCGGTGGATCTGCATCTGCGCGCGCTGGAGGCGATGGGCGCGACGCTGGACCTGCGTGATGGCTATGTCCATGCCAAGGCGCCGGCGGGCGGGCTGAAGGGCGCGGTCTTCGAATTTCCGGTCGTGTCCGTGGGTGCGACCGAGAACGCGCTGATGGCGGCCACGCTGGCACGCGGCACGACGGTGCTGAAGAATGCCGCGCGCGAACCCGAGATCGTCGATCTGGCCCAGTGCCTGCGCGCGATGGGCGCCCAGATCGAGGGCGAGGGGACCGGCACCATCACCATTCAGGGCGTGCAGGCGCTGCACGGGGCGACGCATCGCGTCGTCACCGACCGGATCGAGCTGGGCACCTACATGCTGGCGCCCGCCATGTGCGGCGGCGAGGTCGAGCTGCTGGGCGGGCGGATCGCCCTGCTGGCCGCCTTCTGCGAGAAGCTGGACGAGGCCGGGATCAGCGTCGAGGAGACCGAGCGCGGCCTGAAGGTCGCGCGCAAAAACGGTCGCGTGCGCGCCGTGAATGTCCGCACCGAGCCCTTCCCCGGTTTCCCGACCGACCTTCAGGCGCAGTTCATGGCGGTGATGTGCATGGCCGAAGGCACGTCGGTGCTGGAGGAGACGATCTTCGAGAACCGCTTCATGCATGCGCCCGAACTGGCCCGCATGGGCGCGCAGATCGAGGTTCACGGCGGTCATGCGACCGTCACCGGGGTCGAGAAGCTGCGCGGGGCGCCGGTCATGGCGACCGACCTGCGCGCCTCGGTCAGCCTGATCCTGGCGGGGATGGCCGCGGAAGGCCAGACCACCGTCAGCCGCGTCTATCACCTGGATCGCGGATACGAGCATGTCGTGCGCAAGCTGCGCGGCGTGGGTGCCCATATCGAACGCGTCAAGGAGGAGTGATCCATGCCACAGGATGCCCGTTTCGCCGATGCCGACCCCCGGCCGCTGGCCCTGAGGGCCGAGGACGAGGTCGATCTGCGCATCCTGTCGACGCTGGTGCAGGACGCGGTGCTGACCGGGGCCGACATCACCCATGACGCGCGCGCGCGGCGGCTGGCGCTGCTGGTCACGCGCTTCCGGTGGGAGGATGCGGGCGAGGCCCAGGCCCAAGGCCGCGAGTTCGAGCGCGTGCGCTCCGTGCTGGTCATCGGCGACGTGATGCGCGTGGTCAGTGACGGCGTCGGCCGCGATGCGGACACGGTCCTGTCGCTGCTGGCGATCCGCTGGCAGGGCGGAGAGGACGGCACCGGCCGCCTGTCGCTGGACTTCGCGGGCGACGGCACGATCCTGGTCGATGTCGAATGCATCAACCTGGACCTGCACGACGTGACGCGCCCGCATCGGGCGGTCTCGGGCAAGGCGCCGGCGCATCCGGACTGAGGCCGGGCCGCAGGTAGACGGCCCGCGGCATCCTGTCCGCGCCCCGGCGCTTGAGCCGGCCGGGGGCGCGGGGTAGGGCGCGCAGGAACATGAAGGGAATGAAGATGCCGGTCTTTCTGAACAGCGCCGATGCCGATTTCGAACAGGGCTTTCGTGCCATGCTGGGCGCCAAGCGCGAGGATTCGACCGATGTGAACGACGCGGTCGCGGCGATCATCCGCGACGTGCGCGAGCGGGGCGATGCCGCGCTGTGCGATCTGACCTTGCGCTTCGACCGGCTGGACCTGACGCCCGCGACGCTGCGCTTCTCGCCCGAGGAGATCGCCGAGCAGGTGGCCCGCGTGACGCCCGAGGACCGCGCCGCCCTGGCGCTGGCCGCCGAGCGCATCCGCGCCTATCACGCCCGGCAGATGCCCGAGGATGCCAGCTGGACCGACCCCGAGGGCGCGACCTTGGGCTGGCGCTGGTCGGCGGTTTCGGCGGCGGGTCTCTATGTGCCGGGCGGGCAGGCGGCCTATCCCTCCAGCGTGCTGATGAACGCGATCCCCGCGCGGGTCGCGGGGGTGGAGCGGCTGGTCATCTGCGTGCCGACGCCCGGCGGGGTGATCAACCCGCTGGTCCTGCTGGCCGCGCAGCTGTCCGGCGTGGACGAGATCTATCGCATCGGCGGCGCGCAGGCGGTGGCGGCGATGGCTTACGGCACCGACACCATCCAGCCTGTCGACAAGATCACCGGGCCGGGCAACGCCTATGTCGCGGCGGCCAAGCGGCAGGTCTTTGGCCGGGTGGGCATCGACATGATCGCGGGCCCGTCGGAGGTCCTGGTCATCGCCGATGGCGAGCAGAATCCCGAATGGCTGGCCTGGGACCTGCTGGCGCAGGCCGAGCATGACGCCGATGCGCAGTCGATCCTGATCACCACCGATCCGGCCATGGCCCGCGCCGTGGCCGCCGAGGTGGAGCGGATCATCCCGACGCTGGAGCGCGCGGCCATCGCGGGGGCCAGCTGGCGCGATTACGGCACGCTGATCGTGGTGGAGGACCTGGATCAGGCGGCGGCCCTGTCCAACCGCATCGCGCCCGAGCATCTGGAGCTGTGCGTGGCAGACCCCGAGACGCTGGCCGCGAAATGCATCCATGCCGGCGCGATCTTTCTGGGCGCGCACACGCCCGAAGCGGTGGGCGACTATGTCAGCGGTCCGAATCACGTCCTGCCCACGGCGCGTTCGGCGCGGTTCAGTTCGGGCCTGTCGGTGATGGATTTCCTCAAGCGGACGACCATGGCGCGGCTGACGCCGGGGGCATTGGCCGCGATCGGACCGGCCGCCGTGCGTCTGGCCGCATCGGAGGGCTTGCAGGCGCATGGCGCTTCGGTTCAGGCTCGGCTTGGGACCTTGAACGAAAGACCGCATGAATGACGCGCATCATCCGGATCGAGATCGACGACAGCGCCATCCCGCCCGCCACGCCCGAGATGGAGCAGGAGCGACGCGTCGCGATCTTCGACCTGATCGAGGATAACAGCTTCACGGTCCCGGCCCGCGACGGCCAGCCCGCGCCCGACGGTCCCTTCGTGCTGGAGCTGTGCATCCGCGAAGGGCGGCTGGTCTTCGACGTCACCGCCGAGGACGCGACCAAGGTGGCCGAGTTCCACCTGTCGCTCGGGCCGTTCCGGCAGGTGGTCAAGGACTACTTCCAGATCTGCCAGAGCTATTTCGAGGCCGTGAAGCGCCTGCCGCCCGCGCAGATCGAGGCCATCGACATGGCCCGGCGCGGCATCCACAACGAGGGCGCCCGCACCCTGCAGGAGCGGCTGGAGGGCAAGGCCGGGCTGGACATCGACACGGCGCGGCGCCTGTTCACCCTGATCTGCGCGCTGATCCCGCAGGCCTGACCCGATGGCGCAGGACAAGATCCCCTCGTCGGTTCTGTTCTGCTGCGACCACAATTCCATCCGCTCGCCCATGGCCGAGGGGATGATGAAGAAGTTCTACGGCCGCGCCGCCTATGTCCAGTCGGCGGGCGTCAGGAACGACATGGAGGTGGACGGCTTCGCCATCGCCGTCTGCGACGAGATCGGCGTGACCATCGCCAACCACCGCAGCCGCAGCTTCGACGAGATGGAGGACTGGGGCGACGACCTGAGCCAGTTCGACCTGATCGTCGCGCTGTCGCCCGCCAGCCAGCGCATGGCGCTGGAGATGACGCGCCATGCCCATCTGGAGGTCGAGTACTGGCCCATCATGGACCCGACCGGCCTGGCCGAGGGGCGCGAGGCGCGCCTGGCCGCCTATCGCCAGACCCGCGACCAGATCGAGACGCGGATGCGCGCCCGCTTCGGCCCGCCGCGGACCGAAGCCGGCGGCGATCCGGCCTAGCAGCGCGCATCGCCCGTCCGGCGCCAATGCGCGGGCACGTCCCACAGGGGGCGGGCCATCTCGGCGATGACCTCGTCGCGGGTCAGGCCGATGTCGCGCAGCTGTTCGTCCGACAGGCGGGACAGGTCGATGCGGGTGCGGCGCACGTCGAACATGGTCAACGCCCGCTCCAGCCACCAGGGGCGGGGCAGGATGCCGTGACCGGTCACGACGTTCAGCAGGGCGGTCTTGGGCGACATGGTTCAGGCTCCGTGATCTTTATCATCAACATGATAGATGAATTGTCTTTGCATCATCTTTCATGTTGATGATTACGGCCCGGCGCGGTATTTGTGAAACGAATGGTTGTGATGCAATCCATCAGGGAAACTGGACGATGCGCAATCTGGATGTCGGCACCTTGCGATCGCTTCAGGCGGTAGCCGAATATGGTGCGGTGACCCGCGCCGCCGAGGCGCTGAACATGACGCAGAGCGCGCTGTCGATGCAGATGAAGCGCCTGGAGGAGGTGTTCGGCCGCCCGATGCTGGCCAAGGCCGGGCGGGGCGTGATCCTGTCGGATTTCGCGCAGGACCTGCTGGGCGAGAGCCGCAAGCTGGTGGCGCTGAACGACGCCATCCTGTCGCGCTTCACCGGGCTTCAGCCGGAACAGAAGCTGCGGGTGGGGCTCAGCAGCGACTGGCTGTTCGCCAAGGTGGCACAGACGGTGCGCGCGTTCCGCACCGACTTTCCGCGCGTCCAGCTGTTCATGCGCGACGCCCGCACCAAGGACCTGCGCGCGCAGATGCGGCGGGGCGAGCATGACATCATCCTGACCACCGAATTCGAGACCCCGCCCGGCGCGATCCATCTGGCCAAGGTCGATCTGGCCTGGGTGGGGGCCGTCGGGGGTGCCGCTTGGCAGGACAGGCCGCTGGCGCTGGCGACCTCGTCGCATTGCGCCTATTACCCGGCGGCCATCGCGGCGCTGGACGCGGCCGGGATCGCCTGGACCCATCCGGCGGGCGAGGGCGGGGACGAGAACTGGCACATCCTGGCCGCCGCCGATCTGGGCGTCACCGTGCGCCCCCGCGGCATCCCGCAGGCGGGGCTGGAGGATGTCGAACACGGCGGCGCGCTGCCGCCGCTGCCGCCGACCTGGCTGAACGTCTATGTGGCGGACGGCCCGGCGCGGCGGACCGCCTCGGATTTCGCGGGCTATCTGCGCCGCGTCGTCTGCGAGGTCGCGGCGGCTGCCTAGACCACCACGCCCGCCCCATCCGTCGCAGGCCCCGCATTGGCGCGGAAGGCCGCGAACAGCTCCCGGCCCAGGCCCTCGTGGCTGTCCTTGGGGTCGAAGACGGCGGCTTCGCGGCTGTCGAAATCGGCCTCCAGGCATTCCAGCGTGCCGTTCGCCGCATCCAGCCGCACCCGGTCGCCGTCGCGCAGCCGAGCCAGCGGACCGCCCATCGCCGCCTCCGGCGAGACGTGGATCGCGGCAGGCACCTTGCCCGACGCGCCGGACATGCGCCCGTCCGTGACCAGCGCGACCTTCAGACCGCGGTCCTGCAGCACCGCCAGGGTCGGCGTCAGCGAGTGCAGTTCCGGCATGCCATTGGCGCGCGGGCCCTGAAAGCGGACGACGACGATCGTGTCTTCGGTGAACTCACCGGCGCGGAAGGCGGTCTTGACCGAGTCCTGGTCGCTGAAGACACGGGCGCGCGCCTCGATCAGGTGGCGTTCGGGGGCCACCGCGCTGATCTTGATGACGCCCCGGCCCAGATTGCCCTGCAGTTGCTTCAGCCCGCCCGTGGCCGCGAACGGATCGCTGGCGGGGCGCAGGATGCGGTCGTTCAGCGTGGCGCGCGCGCCGTCCTCCCACCGGATGGCCTGGCCGTCCAGCTTGGGTTCGCGGACATAGCCGTCCAGCCCCGATCCGGCGATCGTCTTGACGTCCGGGTGCAACAGGCCCGCCTCCAGCAGCTGCCCGATCATGTATCCTAGGCCCCCCGCCGCGTGGAAATGGTTCACGTCGGCCAGACCGTTGGGATAGACGCGGGCCATCAGCGGCACAGTCTCGGACAGGTCGTGGAAGTCCTGCAGGTCGATCAGCACGCCCGCCGCCCGCGCCATGGCGGGCAGGTGCAGGACCAGGTTCGTGGACCCGCCCGTGGCCATCAGGCCGACGATGCCGTTGACGAAGGCCCGTTCGTCCAGCACCTGACCGGCGGGGGTGTATTCGTTGCCCAGATTGGTGATCTGCGCCGCGCGCTGGACCGCGGCCACGGTCAGCGCCTCGCGCAGCGGCGTGTTCGGGTTCACGAAGCTTGATCCGGGCAGGTGCAGGCCCATGAACTCCATCAGCATCTGGTTGGTGTTCGCGGTGCCGTAGAAGGTGCAGGTGCCCGCCGAGTGATAGCTGGCCATCTCGGCCTTCATCAGCTCGTCGCGGCCGACCTCTCCGGTGGCGAATTGCTGGCGGACCTTCGATTTTTCGTCATTGGGCAGGCCCGAGGGCATCGGACCGGCAGGGACGAAGACCGCCGGGATGTGCCCGAAGGTCGCGGCCGAGATGATCAGCCCCGGCACGATCTTGTCGCAGACGCCCAGATACAGGGCCGAATCAAAGCAGTCATGCGACAGGGCCACCCCGGCGGCCAGCGCGATCACGTCGCGCGAGAACAGCGACAGCTCCATCCCCGGGCGGCCTTGCGTCACGCCGTCGCACATGGCCGGGACGCCGCCCGCGACCTGCACCGTGGCGCCCGCCGCGCGGCCCGCGGCCCGGATCACGTTGGGATAGCGTTCGAAGGGCTGATGCGCCGACAGCATGTCGTTGTAGGCCGTCACGATCCCGATATTGGGCTTTCGCGTCGTCGCCATGTCGACCTTGTCGTCCATCGCGGCATAGGCATGGGCCTGGTTGCCGCAGGACAGGTGCGCACGGGCCGGGCCGTCCTGCGCCGCACGGGCGATCTTGGCCAGATAGGCGCTGCGGCTGTCATGGGATCGTTCGCGGATGCGGTCGGTGACGCGGTCGATCATGGCGTGAAGGGTCATGGGTGCCTCCTCTGGCTTTGCGGCACTATACGCCGTTAGCGATAACGGGGCAACCGTCGGCGGTGGCCAGCCTTGTGCGCAGGGGTGGGAAATGTCAGATCGACCGCAAAAGGAGTTTTGCCATGAGCGAACTGCAGGACGACCAGCCGGTCACCCATCCCAACGATCGCGCCGTGATCCGGTTGCGTCCGAAATCCAAGCCGCAGGCGATCCGCCATGGCTTCCCCTGGGTCTTCGCCGATGAGGCCGTTCTGGACCGCCGCACCAAGGCGCTGCCCCCCGGCGGCCTCGCGGTGCTGGAGGATGCCGAGCGTCAGCCGCTGGCCTTGGTGACCGTGAACCCGGTCAGCAAGATCATCGCCCGGGTGATGGACAGCGACCCGGATGCGGTGATCGACGGCGCCTGGTTGCGCGCCCGCCTGACCCGCGCCCTGCAGATGCGCGAGCGGATCTATGACGAGCCCTTCTATCGTCTGGTCCATGCCGAGGCCGACGGCCTGCCGGGCCTGGTCATCGACCGCTTCGGCGACGCGGCCGTGATCCAGCCCAATGCGGCCTGGGCCGACGGCATGGCCGAGGACATCGCCGATGCGCTGATCGAGGTCGCGGGCGTCTCCACGGTCGTCCTGAACGGGCAGGGTCGGTCGCGCGGCCTGGAGGGTCTGGCCGAGCGGCTGGAGGTCATCCGTGGCGCGGCCCCGACCGGCCCGGTCCAGGTGCGCATGAACGGCGCGACCTATCTGGCCGACCTGCTGGGCGGGCAGAAGACGGGCCTGTTCTTCGACCAGCGCCCGAACCACGCCTTCACGCAGCGGCTGGTGGATGGCGGCTCGGTCCTGGACGTGTTCAGCCATGTGGGCGGTTTCGGCCTGGCGGCGCTGGCGGCGGGGGCCGACAGCGCGCTCTGCATCGACGGCAGTGCGCCTGCATTGGAGCTGGCACGGGGGGGTGCGGCGGCGATGGGTGCTGCGGACCGGCTGGAGACGCAGCAATCGGATGCCTTCGACGCGCTGGAGGCCCTGGCCGAACAGGGACGGACCTTCGACGTGGTGGTCTGCGACCCGCCGGCCTTCGCGCCGTCGAAGCCCGCGCTGGAAAAGGGCCTGCGCGCGTATGAGCGGATCGCCAAGATGGCCGCGCCGCTGGTCGCGCCGGGGGGCTATCTGGTCCTGTGCAGCTGTTCGCACGCGGCCGACCTGACCGCGTTCCGCAATGTGAGCGCGCGCGGCATCGGGCGCGGCGGGCGGCGCGGGGTGCTGATCCATACGGGTCAGGCCGGTCCCGACCATCCGACCCTGCCGCAGCTGGCCGAGACGGGCTATCTCAAGGCGCTGTTCTTCCGGCTGGACTGATGCGCGCCGTCCTGGACGCCAATGTGCTGTTCCCCACCATCCTGCGCGAGATCCTGACCGATCTGGCGCAGGCGGGGCTTTACCACGCGCTTTGGTCGGACCGCATCCTGGAGGAATGGCACCGCGCCGCCGCGCGCATCGGCCCTGATGCCGAAAGCGTCGCGGGGGCCCAGATCGCGCTTCTGCGCCTGCGCTTTCCGCAGGCGGTGCGGGCCGCTGACGGGCAGGCGGCGATCGACCTGGATTTTCCCGATCCTGCCGACCGCCATGTGGTCGAGGCTGCGCTGGCCGGGGACGCATCCCTGATCGTCACCGCGAACCTGCGCGATTTTCCACAGCGGATGATGACCGGGCTGGGCCTGCGCGCGATCCATCCCGATGCGTTTCTGCTGGATCTACTGGCGCGCGACCGGCCCGCGGTCCTGTCCGCGCTGCAGGCCGCCCGCGACCGTGCGGAGGCCGCGGGCGGTGCCATGAGCATGGCCGAGATGCTGAAGCGCTGTCGGCTTCCGCGGCTGGCGCGTGCAGTGAAAGGTTGAACGGCATTGCTGTTATCGCTAACAAGGGGTAAGGCGAACGCCACCCAACAGGAGGACAGCATGGTCTCTCGTGTCATTCCGGTCGATGACTTCGACCTCGTGATCTTTGGCGCCACGGGCGATCTGGCCCATCGCAAGATCCTGCCCGGTCTCTACCGGCGCTTCAAGGCGGGACAGTTCCCGGCCACCAGCCAGATCATCGGCGCGGCGCGGACCGACCAGGACGACGACGCCTTCCGCGCGGATGCGTCCAAGGCGATCTGCGAATTCGCGGGCACCAAGCCGGACGACCCGCAGCTGGCCGAGTTCCTGGGCCTGCTGGGCTATGTCCCCATCGACGCCAAGGGCGAGGGCGGCTGGCAGGCGCTGAAGGACCGGATGCGCAAGGGCGCGGTCCATGCCTTCTATTTCTCGGTCGCGCCGGCGCTGTTCGGCGACATCGCCGAGCGTCTGGCGGGCCACGGCATCGCCGATGACGACAGCCGCATCGTGGTCGAAAAGCCGTTCGGCCGCGACCTGGCCAGCGCCAAGGCGCTGAACGCCACGCTGGCGCGGCATTTCAACGAACAGCAGATCTACCGGATCGACCATTACCTGGGCAAGGAGACCGTCCAGAACCTGATGGCGGTCCGCTTTGCCAATGTCCTGTTCGAACCGCTGTGGAACGCCCAATACGTGGACCACGTCCAGATTACCGTGGCCGAGACCGTGGGCGTGGCCGGACGCGGCAGCTATTACGACAAGTCCGGCGCGATCCGGGACATGGTCCAGAACCATATGATGCAGCTTCTGTGCCTGATCGCGATGGAGCCGCCCTATCACTTCGACCCCGATGCCGTGCGCGACGAGAAGCTGAAGGTGATCCGCGCGCTGGAGCCGCTGGAGCCCGCCGACATCGTCCGCGGCCAGTATCAGGGCGAGGGCAGCGACTATCTGACCGATGCCGAGGATCCCGATTCGCGGACCGAGAGCTATGTCGCGATGAAGGTGCGCATCTCCAACTGGCGCTGGCAGGGCACGCCGTTCTACCTGCGCACCGGAAAGAAGCTGCGCGCCCGCACCAGCGAGATCGCCATCGTCTTCAAGGAGCCGCCGCATTCGATCTTCGACGACAGCGGCCATCCCAAGGCCAACGAACTGGTCATCCGCCTGCAGCCGAACGAGGGCATGAACCTCAAGGTGATGATCAAGGAGCCGGGGCCGGGCGGCATGCGCCTGGTTCAGGTGCCGCTGGATATGTCCTTCGCCGATGCCCTGGGGGCCGAAGGCGCGGACATGCCCGACGCCTATGAACGGCTGATCATGGACGTCATCCGCGGCAACCAGACGCTGTTCATGCGCGGCGACGAGGTCGAGGCGGCCTGGGCCTGGACCGACCCTATCATCACCTCCTGGGAGGAGGGCAAGCGGCGTCCCGAACCCTATGACAGCGGATCCTCGGGCCCCGAGGAGGCGTTGCGCCTGATGCATCGCGACAACCGTCGCTGGAGGGAGATCAGGGCATGAGCATGGACTTCAAGGACTATCCCGACCGCGAGATGCTGGCCCTGTCCGTCGCGGACCGCATCGCCTCGCAGCTGGCGCAGCATCTGCGCGGCCATGACCGGGCGACGCTCTGCGTGCCGGGCGGCACATCGCCCGCGCCGGTCTTTGAGACGCTGTCGGGGGCCGATCTGGACTGGTCCCGCGTCACGGTGGTCCTGGGCGACGAGCGGTGGGTGGATGGCGAACACAAGCGCTCGAACTCGCGCCTGCTGCGGCGGCATCTGCTGAAGGACAAGGCGGCGGCTGCGGATTATATCGACCTCTATACCGGCGACGTCTCGCCCGATCTGGCGACCGACGGGCTGGCCGACCGGCTGGCGCCGCATCTGCCTTTGACGGTGGTCCTGCTGGGCATGGGCAACGACATGCACACGGCCAGCCTGTTCCCCGGCGCCGACCATCTGGAGGCCGCGATGGCCCCCGACGCCGCCCCCGTCATGGCGATCCGCGCCGAGGGCGCGGAGGAGCCGCGCATCACCCTCACGCGGCCGGTGCTGGCCGATGCGCTGAACATCCATGTCCTGATCATGGGCCCCGAAAAGCGCGAGGCGCTGGAGCGCGCGCAGAAATCGGACCCGATGGATGCCCCGATCCGCGCCTTTCTTGACCAGGCCACCGTCCATTGGGCCGAATGAGGAACTGACATGACCGCACTCTGGAACCGCCTCAAGGATCACCGCAAGGCCCAAGGACAGGCCCGGATCGAGGCGCTGTTCGACGCCGACCGCGCCACGGATTACCGGGTGCAGGCGGACGGGCTGACCTTCGACTACTCCAAGACGATGATCGACGCGCGCGCCCGCGATCTGCTGCTGGAGCTGGCCGCCCCCGTGGCCGCCCGCCGCGACGCGATGTTCGCGGGCGAGAAGATCAACGAGACCGAGGGCCGCGCCGTCCTGCACACCGCGTTGCGCAACCTCTCGGGCAGCGTGATCGTCGACGGTCAGGACGTGATGCCCGCGGTGCGCGACACCCATGCCCGGATGTCGGACTTCGCGCGCCAGGTCCGTGACGGCGGCTTTGCGGGGCAGGGCGGGCGTATCACCGATGTGGTGAATATCGGCATCGGCGGGTCGGACCTCGGCCCGGCCATGGCGGTGCTGGCGCTGGCGCCCTATCACGACGGGCCGCGCACGCATTTCGTCAGCAACGTGGACGGTGCCGACATCGCCGACACGCTGAAGGGGCTGGACCCGGCCACGACGCTGGTGATCGTGGCCTCCAAGACCTTCACCACCATCGAGACGATGACCAACGCCCAGACCGCCCGCGACTGGATGGCGGCGTCAGTCGCCGATCCGGGCGCGCAGTTCGTGGCCCTGTCCACCGCCGCCGCCAAGGCCGCCGATTTCGGCATCGCCGAAGATCGCGTCTTCGGCTTCGAGGACTGGGTCGGCGGGCGCTATTCGGTCTGGGGGCCGATCGGGCTGTCGCTGATGCTGGCCGTCGGCCCCGAAGCCTTCGACCAGTTCCTGGCGGGCGGCGCGGCGATGGACACGCATTTCCGCACCGCCGAACCGGTGCAGAACCTGCCGATGATGCTGGCCCTGACCGGCATCTGGCACCACCAGATCTGCGGCTATCCGACCCGCGCGGTGCTGCCTTATGACAACCGCCTGATGCGCCTGCCCGCCTATCTGCAGCAGCTGGAGATGGAATCGAACGGCAAGCGCGTGGCCATGGACGGCAGTGATCTGGAGGTCGTGTCGGGCCCCGTCGTCTGGGGCGAACCCGGCACGAACGGCCAGCACGCCTTCTATCAGCTGATCCACCAGGGCACGATGCGCGTCCCCTGCGAGTTCATCCTGGCCGCGCGCGGGCACGAGCCGGACCTGGCGCATCACCACATCCTGCTGGCCGCGAACTGTCTGGCGCAGTCCGAGGCGCTGATGCGCGGCCGCAGCCTTGACGAGGCCCGCGCCCTGATGGCCGCCAAGGGCCTTGAGGGCGCCGAGCTGGACCGTCAGGCCCGCCACCGCGTCTTCCCCGGCAACCGCCCCTCCACCACGCTGCTGATGGAGCAGCTGACGCCCTTCGCCCTGGGTCAGATCGTGGCGCTCTACGAGCATCGGGTCTTCGTCGAGGGCGTGATCCTGGGCATCAACAGCTATGACCAATGGGGCGTCGAGCTGGGCAAGGAGCTGGCCCTCAAGGTCGAGCCGCTGCTGAAGGGCGAACCCGCCCCCGGCCACGACCCCTCGACCGAGGCGCTGGCGGCGCTGATCCGCGATATGCGCGGCTGACGGGCCCCGCCTGGCACGACAGGAAAGCCGCCCCGGCCGTCCGGGGCGGCTTTTCCTTGGCGGCGCAAGATTGTAGGGTCCGCGCCAGCACGGAAAGGTCTGACCATGGCATTCTTCTCGAAACTGCGCGAACGGCTGACGCGGTCGTCGACCAAGATCGGCTCGGGCCTGGACGACATCGTGGCGGACGCCCCCGAGGCCGCGGCACCCGCGCCCCAGGCACCGGCCCCCGCGGCCGAACTGCCCGCCCCCGTCGCCACCCCCCATCCGCAACCCGTCCAGCCGGGCTTGGTCGGCCGCCTGTTCGGTCGCGGCGCGGCGCAGCCCGAGGAACCCCGGCGCGCGCTGGACGACGACATGCTGGAGGAGCTGGAGGACATGCTGGTCCAGGCCGATCTGGGCGTGGACACCGCGCTGCGCGTCACCGCCAACATCGCCGAGGGTCGCATGGGCCGCCGCGTCTCCTCCCGCGAGCTGAAGGAGCTTCTGGCGACCGAGATCGGCCGCATCATGGCCCCGGTCGCCCGTCCCCTGCCGATCTATCCGAAGAAGCCGCAGGTGGTGCTGGTCGTGGGCGTCAACGGCGCGGGCAAGACCACCACCATCGGCAAGCTGGCCAGCCAGTTCCGCGCCGCGGGCAAGTCGGTCGTGATCGCCGCGGGCGACACGTTCCGCGCGGCGGCCGTCGAACAGCTGCAGGTCTGGGGTCAGCGGGCGGGCGTGCCGGTGATGGTCGCGCCGCAGGGCAGCGACCCGGCCAGCCTGGCTTGGGACGCGATGGCGCGCGCCGAGGCCGAGGGCGCCGACCTCCTGATGATCGACACCGCCGGCCGCCTGCAGAACCGTCAGGACCTGATGGAGGAGCTGGCCAAGATCGTCCGCGTGATCCGCAAGAAGGACCCCGAGGCCCCGCACAACACCCTGCTTGTGCTGGACGCGACCACCGGCCAGAACGCGCTGAGCCAGGTCGAGACCTTCCGCAAGCTGGCCGACATCTCGGGTCTGGTGATGACCAAGCTGGACGGCACGGCGCGGGGCGGCGTGCTGGTCGCGCTGGCCGACCGCTTCGGCCTGCCCATCCACGCGATCGGGGTGGGCGAGCAGATCGACGATCTGGATGCCTTCGATGCCGACGACTTCGCCCGCGCCCTGGTCGGGCTGGACGACCGCACCGCCTGAAGCCGTTCCGCACGACGCCGGGGCGGAACAAAGGTTGACTCCATCGCCGATAAGAACAAAACATGAACTGAGAATCCCATCTTGGTTCACCCATGTCCCCTGCCGCCACCCTGCCCACGCTGAGATCGCGCATCGCCCATCTGGAGGGCGAGGGGCAGGGTCGTGACATGCTGCCCTTCGGCATCCCCGATCTGGACCGCCGCCTGCCGCAGGGGGGACTGCCCTTGGGCTGCCTGCACGAGGTCGCGGGCGGGGCCGAGGGCGCGGTGGACGGCGCGGCGGCGGCCTGCTTTGCCGCGGGCATCGCCGCGCGCCTGCCGGGTCAGGTCCTGTGGTGCGTGGTCCGGGCGGATCTCTTTGCGCCGGGTCTGGCCCAAGCCGGCCTGCCGCCCGAACGGGTGATCCATGTCGAGGCCGACGACGAGACCGCCGTCCTGGCCTGCATGGAGGAGGGGCTGCGCCATGGCGGCCTGTCCGCCGTCGTGGCCGAGATCGGGCGGCTGTCCATGACCGCCTCGCGCCGCCTGCACCTGGCCGCCAAGGGCAGCGGCACCACCGGCATCGCGCTGCGCCGCTGGCGTCAGCAGGCCGAGGCGGCCGATTTCGGCCAGCCCACGGCCTCGATGACGCGCTGGCGCGTCTCGGAACGCGGGTCCGTGCCGCTGCCGGTGCCGGGCCTTGGCCGGGCGCGCTGGCGGGTTGAGCTGCTGCGGGTGCGGGGCGGCGAATCCTTCGATCTGGAACTGGAGGCTTGCGATGGCACGGGTCATCTCGGTCTGCCTGCCGCTGTGGCCGATCGACCGGCTGCGGCGGCAGGACGACACGCCTTCGGCTGACGCGCCGCTGATCCTGTCCGGGCGCGTGGGCAGCCGCCGCCTGGTGACCGCCGCCTGCGACGGCGCGATGGCGCTTGGCCTGCGGCCCGGCATGCCGGTCGCCAAGGCGCAGGCGATGGTGCCCGACCTGCGCGTCGAACCCGCCGATCCCGCCGCCGATCTGGCCGCGCTGGAGCGGTTGGCCCTGTGGCTGATGCAGCGGTTCGCGCCCATCGTGGCGGTGGATCCGCCCGACGGAGTGGTGATCGACGCCACCGGCACCGACCACCTGCATGGCGGAGAGGCCGCGATGCTGGACGCGATCCTGGGCCGGCTGACCCTGTCGGGCGTAACCGCGCGGCTGGCCATGGCCGACAGCTGGGGCGCGGCTCATGCCCTGGCGCGGCACGGGGACAGCCCCGCCATCGTGCCGCCGGGCGGCGCGGCGGCCGCGCTGGCGCCGCTGCCGCTTCAGGCGCTGCGCCTGCCTGACGCGGCGCTGTCCGGCCTGCGCGATCTGGGCGTGGCCAGTATCGGAGAGTTGGCCGCGATGCCCCGCGCGCCGTTGACCCGCCGCTTTGGCCCCCAGGTCATCCGCCGCCTGGATCAGGCCCTGGGCGCGGCGGCCGAACCCATCGACCCGCTGCGCCCGGCCGATCTGGTGACCGCGCGGCGCGTCTTTGCCGAACCCATCGCCGCGGCCGAGACCATCGCCCGCCAGATCGACCGCCTGACCCGCGACCTCTGCCGTCAGCTGGAGGCGCGGTCCCTGGGCGCGCGGCGGCTGGACCTGATCTGCTGGCGGGTGGACAGCCATGCCCAGCCCGTGCGCGTGGGCCTGGCCGCCCCGCAGCGCGACCCGGCGCGGCTGACGCGGCTGCTGTCGGACCGGATCGCCACCATCGACCCCGGTTTCGGGATCGAGATCATGTCCCTGACCGCCACTCTGGCCGAACCGCTGATGCCGCGCCAGGTGGGCGGCCTGCTGGAACCCGCCGCGCCCGACATCGCCGGGCTGATCGACAGCCTGACGAACCGCGTCGGCGCCCGCGGCGTCTTTCGCCTGGCGCCGGTGGCCAGCGACGTGCCCGAACGCTCGGTCGCGCGGGTGGCGCCGCTCTCGGCGGTCACCGCCTCCTGGCCGGACCACTGGCCCCGCCCGGCGCGCCTGCTGCCCCGGCCCGAGCCGATCACCACCCTGGCCCTGCTGCCCGACCAGCCGCCGCACTGGATCGTCTGGCGCGGCACCCGCCACCGGGTCCGCCATGCCGACGGGCCGGAACGCATCTTCGGCGAATGGTGGAAGCGCGACGCCGAGATGCGCGCCGTGCGCGACTATTTCCGCATCGAGGATCAGGACGGCCGCCGCCTGTGGATCTTCCGCCAGGGCGACGGAGAGGACACGGCCACAGGCTCGCATCGCTGGTTCCTGCACGGGGTCTTCGGATGAGCCCTGTCGAACTCCAGGTGACCACGCATTTCTCGTTTCTGCGCGGCGCGTCCTCCGCGCAGGAGCTGTTCGCGACGGCGGCGCTGATGGGCATGCGGGCGCTGGCGGTCACCGACCGCAACAGCCTGGCGGGGATCGTGCGCGCCCATGAGGCCGCCAAGGAGACCGGCGTCCGGCTGATCGTCGGCTGCCGTCTGGACCTGCGCTGCGGCATGTCGGTGCTGGTCTATCCCATCGACCGCGCGGGCTATGGCGGGCTCTGCCGCCTGCTGTCCCTGGGCAAGGCGCGGGCGGGCAAGGGGGCGTGCCACCTGGACTGGGCCGATCTGGCCGATCATGCCGACGGGCTGATGGCAGTGCTGGTGCCCGACATGGCCGATGACGACTGCGCGCTGCGCCTGCGCCGGATGCGCGACGTCTTCGGCGAGCGTGCCTCTCTGGCGCTGACGCTGCGGCGGCGGCCCAACGACGCGCTGCGCCTGCATCAGCTGTCCTCGCTGGCCGCGCGGGCGGGCGTGGCCACGGTCGTCACCAACGACGTCCTCTATCACCATCCCGAGCGCCGCATCCTTCAGGACGTGGTGACCGCGATCCGCCTGAACACCACCGTCGACGCCCTGGGCCTGCGCCGCGAACGCCATGCCGACCGGCACCTGAAACCCCCGGCCGAGATGGCGCGCCTGTTCGCCCGCCATCCCGACGCCTTGGCCCGCAGCTCCGAGATCGCTGACCGCTGCCGCTTCACGCTGGACGATCTGGATTACCAGTACCCGGAGGAACGCCCGGACCCCAGCATCAGCCCGCAGGCCACGCTGGAGGCGCTGACCTGGCAGGGGGCGGCCGAACGCTATCCGCAGGGCGTCCCGCCTCAGGTCGCCGAAACCCTGCGCCATGAGCTGGGCCTGATCGCGCGGCTGGAATACGCGCCCTATTTCCTGACGGTGAACAACATCGTGCGCCATGCGCGCGACCGGGGCATCCTGTGCCAGGGCCGCGGGTCGGCGGCCAATTCCGCCGTGTGCTATGTCCTGGGCATCACCGCCATCGACCCCCAGGGCGGCACCCTGCTGTTCGAGCGGTTCATCAGCGAGGATCGTCACGAACCCCCCGACATCGACGTCGATTTCGAGCATGAGCGGCGCGAGGAGGTGATCCAGTGGATCTACCGCACCTATGGGCGTGACCGGGCCGCGCTGACGGCGGTCGTCATCCGCTATCGCACCAAGGGCGCGCTGCGCGACGTGGGCAAGGCCCTGGGCCTGCCCGAGGACGTGATCCGCACCATCTCGGGCCAGGTCTGGGCCTGGTCCGAGGAGGGCGTGCCGGACAGTCTGCTCAGCGCGCTGAACCTGAACCCGGCCGACCGCCGCCTGCGCCTGACGCTGGACCTGGCGGCCCGGCTGCACGGCACGCCGCGCCACCTGTCCCAGCATCCGGGCGGCTTCGTGCTGACCCGCGACCGGCTGGACGGGCTGGTGCCCATCGAGCCCGCCGCCATGCAGGACCGCCAGATCATCGAATGGGACAAGGACGACATCGACACGCTGCGCTTCATGAAGCTGGACGTGCTGGCCCTGGGGATGCTGACCTGCATCGCGCGCTGCTTTCGCCTGCTGCGCGCGCACAAGGGGCTGTCGATGGAACTGGCCACGATCCCGCCCGATGACACGCCGACCTTCGACATGATCTGCCGCGCCGACACCCTGGGCACCTTCCAGATCGAGAGCCGCGCCCAGATGTCGATGCTGCCGCGCCTCAGGCCGCGCAGCCTCGAGGACCTGACCATCCAGGTCGCCATCGTCCGCCCCGGCCCGATCCAGGGCGACATGGTCCATCCCTATCTGCGCCGCCGCGCGCGGCAGGAGGAGGTGGTCTATCCCAAGCCCGAACTGGAACGGGTGCTGGGCCGGACCTACGGCGTGCCGCTGTTTCAGGAACAGGCCATGCGCGTCGCCATCGACTGCGCGGGCTTCACCCCTGGTCAGGCGGACCTGCTGCGCAAGTCGATGGCGACCTTCAAGCTGACGGGCGGCGTCTCGGCCTTCCGCGACCGCGTGGTGGATGGCATGGTCGCCAACGGCTATGAGGCGGCCTTCGCGGAACAGATCTTCCGTCAGCTTGAGGGCTTCGGCAGCTACGGCTTTCCCGAAAGCCACGCGGCCAGCTTTGCGCTGATCGCCTATGCCTCGGCCTGGCTGAAATGCTGGCATCCGGACGTGTTCTGCGCGGCGCTGCTGAACAGCCAGCCGATGGGCTTCTATGCCCCCGCCCAGATCGTGCGCGACGCGCGCAACCACGGGGTCGAGATCCGCCCTATCTGCATTGCCCGCTCGGACTGGGACTGCACGCTGGAGCCCGCGGGGCAGGGCCATGCCGTGCGCCTTGGCCTGCGCATGGTCAAGGGGCTGGCGGAAATCCATGCCCGCGCGATCATCGCCGCCCGCCCGGCCGCCAAGGCGGAGGATCTGTGCCGCCGCGCGGGCGTTCCCACCGCCGCCCTGACCCGCATCGCCGAGGCCGACGGCTTTCGCCCGGCCTTCGGGCTGGCGCGGCGCGAGGCGATCTGGGCGATCCGCGGCCATCAGCCGGACCTGCCGCTGTTCGCGGTCCAGCCTGCGGCCGAACCCGCCGTCCGCCTGACCCCCATGCCCGCCGGACGCGAGGTGGTCGAGGATTACGCCCATACCGGCCTGACGCTGCGCCGCCACCCGCTGGCCTTCCTGCGCGAGGGCCTGGCCCGGCGCGGCATCCGCCCCTGCGCCGAGGCGATGGCAGGCGCCGACCGTCGCTGGATGCAGGTGGCGGGGCTGGTCCTGGTGCGTCAGCGACCGGGTTCGGCCAAGGGGGTGATGTTCATCACCCTGGAGGACGAGACCGGCATCGCCAATCTGGTGCTGTGGCCCAAGGTCTTCGACCGGCATCGCCGCATCGTTCTGGGCGCGGGCATGATCGGGGTCGAGGGCCGCGTCCAGCGGGCCGGAGAGGTCGTTCATCTGGTCGCCCACCGCCTGACCGACCTGTCGGACCTGCTGGCCGGCGTCGGCCGGCAGGGCGCCTTTCCGCTGCCCCACGGGCGCGGCGACGAATTCCACCGCGGCGCCCCGCCGCCCGATCCGCGCGCCAAGACCCCGCGACCGCGTGACATCCTGATCCGCGACCTGCCCGGACCCGGCATCACCGTGACCGGCCGCAATTTCCGCTGAGGCGCATGCGAAAGGGGCCGCCCTTGCGGACGGCCCCCTGCATTCGGTCGATGGCCGCCTCAGCCGGCGGCGGCGTTGCGCTGCGGGGCCGCGGCCTCGCGGCGGGCGCGCAGCTCCTCGGCCACCAGGAAGGCCAGCTCCAGCGACTGGCTGGCGTTCAGGCGCGGATCGCAGGCGGTGTGATAGCGGTCCGACAGATCCTCGTCGGTGACGGCGCGCACGCCGCCGGTGCATTCGGTAACGTCCTTGCCGGTCATCTCGAAATGCACGCCGCCGGGGATCGTGCCCTCGGCCTTGTGGACGGCAAAGAACTCGCGAACCTCGCGCAGGATCGAATCGAAGGCCCGCGTCTTGTAGCCGGTCGACGACTTGATGACGTTGCCGTGCATCGGATCGCAGGACCAGACGACGTTCGCGCCCTCCTCCTGCACCGCGCGGATCAGGCGGGGCAGGTGGTCGCCCACCTTGCCCGCACCGAAGCGCGCGATCAGCGTCAGGCGGCCCGCCTCGTTCTCGGGGTTCAGCTTCTCCATCAGCACCTTGAGATCGTCCGCCGTGGTGCTGGGGCCGCATTTCAGGCCGATCGGGTTCTGCACGCCGCGGCAGAACTCGACATGCGCGCCGTCGGGCTGACGCGTGCGGTCGCCGATCCAGATCATGTGGCCCGATCCGGCCACCGGCAGGCCCGTGGTGCTGTCGATGCGGGCCAGGGCCTCCTCGTATTCCAGCAGCAGCGCCTCGTGGCTGGTGTAGAAATCGACCTTGGAGAGCTGATGCGCAGTGTCGGAATTGACGCCCGCCGCCTGCATGAAGGCCATCGCGTCGCTGATCCGGCCCGCGATGTCGCGATAGCGCGCGGCCTCGGCACCGCCCACGAAATCGGCGATCCAGCTCTGGACGCGGTGCATGTCCGCGAACCCACCGGTCGAGAAGGCGCGCAGCAGGTTCAGCGACGCGGCCGCCTGCGTGTAGGCCGCCAGCATCCGCTGCGGGTCGGGAATGCGCGCCTCGGGGGTGAAGTCGAAGCCGTTGATGATGTCGCCGCGATAGCTGGGCAGCTCGACCCCGCCGATCACCTCGGTGGGCGCGCTGCGCGGCTTGGCGAACTGGCCCGCCATGCGGCCGACCTTGATGACGGGCATCTGCGCGCCCCAGGTCAGCACCACGGCCATCTGCAGCAGCACCTTGAAGGTGTCGCGCAGGTTGTCGGCGCTGAATTCGCTGAAGCTTTCGGCGCAGTCGCCGCCCTGCAGCAGGAAGGCCCGGCCCGCGGCGGCATCCGCCAGCTGGGCGCGCAGGCGGCGCGCCTCTCCGGCAAAGACCAGCGGCGGATAGCGGCGCAGCTGCGACTCCACCGCCTCCAGGGCGGCGGCGTCGGTATAGTCGGGCATCTGGACGCGCGGATAGGCGCGCCAGCCGGCCTTGTCCCAGGTCTGGGTGGCGGTCTTGCGGATCTGCTGCGTCATGTCCTGCGCTCCTTGGAAAATGTCGCGTCGGTATAAACGCTAACAGTCGTCAGGAAAAGGGTCTGCCGCGGCCCGCAGGAAAGCCCCCTTGCCGTGGCGTCAAAAGGCTGTTTGGGTGCCGGGCGCAACCCGCTCGCAAAGATCGCCCCATGCCAGCCGACAAACCGCGCCGCTTCACCTTCCTGCTGCTGGACCGCTTCACCATGCTGCCATTCACGGCCGCGATCGAGCCCCTGCGCTTGGCCAACCGGGCCTCGGGGCAGGCGCTGTTCGACTGGCGGCTGGTGGGGCCGGGGGGCGAGGTCGCGACCTGCTCGAACGGCACCCGCGTGATGCTGGACGGGGGCCTCGACCCCGAGGCCCCGCCGCCCGGTCGCGACGAGGTCGTGATCGTCTGCGGCGGCACCGAGATCGCGCGCGAGGCCACCCGCCCGGTGCTGGCCTGGCTGCGCCGGCAGGCGCGCGGGGGCGCCGCGATGGGGGCGGTCTGCACCGGCACCTGGGTCCTGGCCGAGGCCGGGCTGCTGGACGGCCGCCGCGCCACCATCCACTGGGAGAACCACGACGGCCTGGCCGAGGCCTTCCCCGAGGTGGACCTGTTCCGGTCGGTCTTCGTGCATGACGGCAACCGGCTGACGGCGGCGGGTGGCACCAGCTCCATCGACCTGATGCTGCACCTGATCGCGCTGGCGCATGGCGACGCGCTGGCCGCCGACGTGGCCGACCAGATGCTGCACACCGCGATCCGCACCGGCCAGGACAGCCAGCGCCTGTCGATCCCCATGCGGATCGGCGTGCGCCATCCGCGCCTGGCCGCCGTCATCGCGCGGATGGAGGCCAATCTGGAGGACCCGATCAGCCCCGCCCAGCTGGCCCTGGATGCGGGCATGTCCACCCGTCAGCTGGAGCGGCTGTTCCGCCGCTATCTGAACCGCAGTCCAAAACGCTATTACATGGAGACCCGCCTGTCGCGGGCGCGCAACCTGCTGATGCAGACCGAGATGTCGATCATCGAGATCGCGCTGGCCTCGGGCTTCTCCAGCCCGTCGCATTTCTCGAAATGCTACCGGGCGCAATATGGCAGCACGCCCTATCGCGAACGCGGCACCACCGCCCCGCGCGCCGGTTGAGGCGAGTCAGGACGATCCGCGCGGCGGCTCGAAGCGGTTCACCGGGATCTTCAGATAGCGATGCCCGTCATCCTCGGGCTCGGGCAGGCGTCCGCCGCGCAGGTTGATCTGCAACGCGGCCAGGATGCGGTCGGGCAGGGGCAGCGTCGCGTCGCGCGCCCTCCGCAGCGCGATCCAGTCCGCGCGCGCGGTGCCGTCGCGGACATGGCGGTTCTCGGCCCGGTGGCGGGCGACCGTGGCCTCCCATGCCGGACCGTCGCGGCCCTCGGCGCCATAGTCGTGGCCCACGAACAGCCGGGTCTGCGGCGGCAGGGCCAGGATCACCTGGATCGACTCCCAAAGCGCCTCGGCATCGCCGCCGGTAAAATCGGCTCGCGCTGTGCCGACATCGGGCTGCATCAGCGTGTCATGCACGAAGGCCGCATCCCCGCAGACGAAGGTGATCGAGCCGAGCGTATGGCCCGGCGACAGCATCACCCGCACCTCCAGCGTGCCGATGCGGAAACTCTCTCCCTCCGCGAACAGCCGGTCGAAGGCGCTCGCCGGATCGAAGGCATGCGGCAGGTTGTAGAGCCGGCCCCAGATTTCGGCGATCTCGGGGACGCGTGCGCCGATGGCGTTGGGCGCCCCCGTCCGCTCGCGCAGCAGCGCCGAGGCCATGACGTGATCGGCATGCGGGTGGGTGTCCAGCACCCATTCCACCGTCAGCCCCTTGCGCCGGACCAGGTCCAGGACCTGATCGACGCTCTCCGTCGTCAGGCGGTAATGCTGCACGTCCAGGTTCCAGACCACGTCGATCAGCGCGGCCCGTCGGGTCGCCGGATCGGCGCAGACATATTGCACCGACCCCGTATCGGGCTCGTAGAGACCCCAGACATCCGGGCTGCCCGGACCGGTGGAGGGCGAATGGCGCATGATACGCGTCATGACGATGCCCCCGCGGGACGGGCCGTGGCGGCGCGCTTCATCCGGGCACCGATCCACAGCCCGATCAGCATCGTCGGAACGAAGACCAGCGTCCCCGGCGCCATCAGCGGCAGTGCCGTCAGCGCCGGCCCCGGACAGAAGCCTCCGATGCCCCATCCGATCCCGAACAGCGCGGCGCCGGTCAGCAGCGGACGGTCGATCTGCCGCCCCGACGGGACGTCGAAGCGGTCCCCGATCAGCGGCGCCGGACGCCGCCACACCAGGCGGTAGCCCAGGAAGGCGGTCAGCGTCGCGCCGCCCATGACGAAGGCCAGGCTGGGGTCCCACCGCCCGGCGATGTCCAGAAAGTTCAGCACCTTGGCCGGATCGGCCATGCCCGACACGATCAGGCCCAGCCCGAAGACCAGACCGCTGAGAAAGCCCGCGAGAATGCGCATGGATCAGCCTCCGATGACGTGGCGCAGCACGAAGACCGTGGCAAAGCCCGCGGCCACGAAGGTCGCCACCGCCGCAAGAGACCGCCGCGACAGACGCGCCAGCCCGCAGACCCCGTGCCCCGAGGTGCAGCCCGAACCAAGCGCCGTGCCGATCCCGACCAGCAGCCCAGACAGCGCCATCGCCGGCAGGTTCTGCGGCACGCTCTGCGAGACCGCGCCTCCGACCAGCAGGACCGCAACCGGTGCCGCCAGAAGGCCCGCGATGAAGGCCCACCGCCAGTCGCGATCCGTCGCCGCCGCGGCCATCGGCGCAAGCGAGCCGAGCGCCCCCTGCGTGATCCCGGCGATGCCCGCGATCCGGCCGAAGAGGGCCATGACCATCACCGCGCTGAGCCCGATCAGAACGCCGCCGCCTAGCGCGCTCCAGGGCGTGAAATCCGTCGTGACCTGCAGGTCCATCCGATGCCTCCGATCACAGGGCGCTTGCCGTGGCCGCTGCATGTGCCATAATATGAACGATCACTAAATAAGTAAAGGCTTATGTAATGCAGATCGACGCCGATGCGTCCCTTGCCCTGCAGGCGCGTGCGGACCACGTCGCGGCGCGCCTGTCGCTTCTTGCGAATGCCAAGCGCCTGCTGATCCTGTGCGAACTGGCCAAGGGCGAACGGTCCGTCGGCGCGTTGCAGCAGGCCGTGGGCCTCGGCCAGTCGGCCCTGAGCCAGCATCTGTCGAAGCTGCGAGAGGCGGGCATGGTCGCGACGCGCCGCGAGAGCCAGACGATCCACTACCGGATCGACGATCCCGACGTGCAGGTGATGATGAGCGCTCTCTACGAGGCGTTCTGCAGGGACGTCTGACAGGGCAGAGGGACGCGAAACAGGCGCCCTCCGCGATGCCCGACGGTCTCACGACCAACAGGCCGGTGGCCCGCAATCGCTTATCTTACAATATCTTTGGATGATTTTGGCTGGGGCGGTAGGACAGTATTACAAATTTTTCTAAGTGCATATTTTTAAACAAGTTACTGACTTTTATTGACTATTTCTATCCAAGTTGTAACGCATGACTGTAACACATGGCCCTTCCACATGGTGCAGTTTCATGGCTCGACTTAGCCACCTAATGAGGCGCGGTGCATCCTATTCCGCCCGCATTCGCGTCCCGCTCGACCTGATTGAGGTCATCGGTAAGAAAGAGTTGGTGCGCGCCCTGGGCACCACCGAAGAAGCTGAGGCCAAGCGCCGACTCTGGCCGGTCATCGCCGGATGGCATCGTGAGTTTGATGACCTCCGTGCAAGACGTGCGCTGGTGCCCAGTGATCGCGAAGCTGCCACATGGAGCCGCTACAGCGACACTCTTGCCCGTGATGACCAGAGGCGCGGCCAGCTGCCCAGCGAAGCCGAGATCGACGCCATCACCGAGCAGGCCATCCAGCGCGTGCATGATGAGAAGATCGACACAGACGACCCGCTGGCGATGCTAGACCTTGCCGTGGACGTGCAGGTGGCAAAGTAGGCCGCGTCTGTGGACGCCAACGCCCGCAGGGTGAAGCTGGCAGAGATGCGCAAACATCTGGCTAAGGGTGAAATGGCGCTGATCGCTCATGAAGTTGACGACTATCTGTCGCGCAACGGCCTGTTGGTGGATCGCGGAACGCCCGATTGGATCAGCCTTGCCAGGCACATGATGCGGGCCGAGATAGAGGCTCTGGAACGCACGCTAGAGCGCGACAGAGGCGACTACACCGGCCAACCGCGTGACCCACTGGTGACGCCTGCGACTGGCCCCCGGCGCGAGACTGCGAAGCCCGGCGAAAGCATCATGGAGGTTTTCGAGATTTTCGCGCGTGAGAACCCGCGCGGTGTCGCGAAAGATCGTGTGGACCAGTGCCGCCGCGACATCGGAACTTTCGTTGATCTGGTCGGGGCCAATTTTCCCGTCGCCAAGATCGGCAAGCCCGAAGTGAGAGACTGGAAACAGTTGCTGGTCAAATATCCGGTCAAGGCCACTGAGACCAAGGCGTTCGCGGGCATGAGCATGCAGCAGATCATCAAGGCCAACGAACAGGTCGGAAAGCCGGTGATCGCCGACCGGACGGTGAACCGCTACCTGTCGAGCCTGTCGGCGTTTCTGTCATGGGCGGTCAATAACGGCTACCTCGACCGAAATCCCATTGAGGGGCTGATGCTCAAGAAAGAGGCGAAAGCACCGACCCTGCCGTTCAAGTCGGACGAGCTACAGACATTGTTCAAGTCGCCTTGGTTCGTCGGGTGCCAGAGTGCGGATGAATGGCGCAACGTCGCCAAGCCCGGCAATGTTCTGATCCGCGACCACCGGTTTTGGGTGCCGCTGATCATGCTGTTCTCTGGCGCGCGTCCTGGCGAGATCGGCCAGCTTGCCGTGTCGGACGTGCGGCAGGAACACGGGCACTGGATCATGCACATCACCACCGAAGGCGAGGCAACCGAGGCCGGGAAATCCGTCAAGACCGCAGGTTCAATGAGGGTGGTGCCAGTCCATCCTGAGTTGGTTAGGCTTGGTTTTCTGTCCTACCATGAAAAGCGTGTTGCGGATGGCGGCGCGCAACTGTTCCCCGGTGCCATTCGGAACAAGCGCGGTCAGATGCTTGCCGACCTGTCGCGTGAGTTTGGCCGATACCTGACGCGGATAGGCATGAAAGAGGGCAGGGGACTTTCACTATACAGCTTCCGGCACGGTGCTACGGACGCGCTTCGACGCGCTGGCTATCTCGACAATCAGTTCGGTTTCATCCTTGGGCACGTCGAGCCTAGCATGACGGGCCGCTACGGCATCATGCCCCAAGGGATGCTGGAACAGCGCGTCGAGTTGGTGAACGCAATCGCTTATCCCGATCTGGAACTGTCGCACCTGCACCCATCATAAGCGTTTCTTTAGCTAAACGCATTGCGCCATAAGAAAGATTGTGGTATTTTTGCCACAGTAGTTCTTGTTGCGAGTTGTCTTGTGTCCATGCTTTCTAGCCTCGCCCGTGCGTTCGGGCGGGGCGACCCCCTCGAACAGAAATCCGTCACCCTGACCGACCCAGCGGCGTTGGCCTTGTTCGGCGTGCAGCCCGTCGCCAGCGGCATGACCATCACCGCCGCGAGCGCCATGCGCGTTCCTGCCGTCCGCCGCGCTGTCAGCCTGATTGCTGAGTCCGTCGCCTGCCTGCCCTTCAAAGTCTATGAGCACGACAGCCGCGAGGCCGCTAAGGACCATCCGGCCTTTGCTCTTGTCCACGATCACGCGAATGACTGGACCAGTGCCGAGGCGTTCCGCGAACACCTGACCGCCGACGCCCTGCTGACCGGCCACGGTTACGCCCAGGTAGCGCGCAACGCCGAAGGCAAGCCGGTGTTTATGCTGCGCATGGACCCCGGCGCGGTCACAGTTGAGCATGACGACTTCGGTGAACCGTCCTATCGCATCCGCCTCAAGAGCGGTGGCGAACAGGTTCTGCCGTTCCAAGACGTGCTGCATATCCAGCCGCTGCACGGCATCAGCCCGATCACGCTGGCCCGTGAGGCCATCGGTCTAGCGCTGGCCGCCGAACAGCACCTTGCGGGCTTCTATCGCAACGGCGGGCGGCCCAGCGGTGTGATCCGCCACCCCGGCAAGATGGACGCGACCGGCCAACAGAAAATCGTTAATAGCTGGTTCAGCGCCCACGGTGGCGACCAGTCAGGCAAGACGGCCATCCTTGACGAAGGCATGGAGTTCCAAGAGATCGCCCTGAAGCTGGCCGATGCCGAGTTTTCAGAAGTCCGGCGCGAACAGGTGCGCGAGATCGCCCGCGCCTTTGGCGTCCCGCCTGCGTCCCTGTTCGAGATGAGCCGCGCCACCTGGTCGAACTATGAACAAGCTCAGCGCGAGTTCCTGACCGGCACCCTGCGCCCGTGGATCACCCGGTGGCAGGCAGCCTACAGCCGCTGCCTGCTGACGCCCGACGAACGCGCCAGCCTCTATGTTGAAGGCAACCCCGACGACATGCTGTCTGTCGATCATGCGGCCCGCGCTACGGCGTTTAGCCAGTATCGGTCCATGGGCGTGCTGACCGGCAATGAGGTCCGTGCCAGCATGAACCGACCCCCGCTGCCCGGCGGTGATGAACTGTCCAATCCCTTCACCTCGACCGGCGCGGCCCCTGCGCCCGCCCCTGCCAGCCCCACACAGGACGATGACGCATGACCATCACGCACCGCGCGTTTTTCGGCGACGGCGAACGCAGCTTTACCCTGAACGATCCGATGATCACCGAACTGGAACGCCTGACGGGCACCGGCATCGGTGGCCTGTTCCTGCGCCTGACGCGCAGCGACTTCCGCCTGGTCGATCTGGTCGAGATCATCCGGCTGGGCCTGATCGGTGGCGGCACCAACCCCGAGGATGCCGCGCGCCTGGTCGAGACCTACGCCCGGCACCGGCCCATCGGTGAAATCCTGCCGCTGGCGCTGGACGTGATCGACGCCCGGTGGAATGGCACCGAGGTCGCAGCATGACCGACCATATCGAAGTCAAAGCCCACCTGACCGCGACCGACGCGGGCGAGATCACCGGCACCGCATGGCCCTTTGGCAGCGCCGACCGCGTTGGCGACACCATCCTGAAAGGTGCCTTCGATCAGCCCGCCAGCCTGCCGATGCTGTTTGCCCATGATCAGGCGCAGGTGATCGGCGTCTGGGACCAGATCGCGGAAACCGAGACTGGCCTGAGCGTAAAGGGCCGCCTGCTGGTCGATGACGTGGAACGCGCCCGCGAGGTCCGCGCCATGATCCGTGCCGGTGCCGTCACGGGCCTCTCTATCGGCTTTGTCACGACTGACGCCACGCGCACCACCAAGGGCCGCAACATCGCCAAGCTGGCCCTGCATGAAATCTCTGTCGTCGCGGTGCCTTGCCACCCCGGCGCGCAGATCACGTCCCTGAAATCGCAATCCACCATCATGGAGACCCAAGTGGAAAACGAACTGGCCGCAGTGGCCGACCCCAAGACCCCGGCCAATGATGCGCCGGTCATCGACACCAAGAAGCTGGATGCGGTTCTGTCGCGCCTGGACAAGCTGGAGGCCAAAAGCGCCCGTCCCGGCGCCCCGGCCATCACGCAAGGCGAGAATGCCGAACAGAAGGCGTTTCAGCGCTATCTGCGCGCAGGCGAACAGCGCATGGACGCAACCGAGATCAAGGCGCTGTCGGTGGCAGACAATGCCAACGGCGGCTTTCTGGTCCCGACCGAACAGGGCAGCGAAATCCTGAAGCGCCTGACCGAGATGTCGCCCATCCGTCAGTATGCCAACGTGCAGACCGTCACCGGGTCGGAGATCGTGTTCCCGACCCTGCTGACCGGCGTGAACGCCTTCTGGACGGCAGAGGGCGCGGACATGACCGTCAGCGAACCGACGTTCGGTCAGGTCAAGATCGCGAACCATGAGGTTTCGAGCTTCTACGTCGCCACCAATCAGGTTCTCGAAGACAACCAGTATGATCTGGAAGGCGAGATGACGACCGAGATCGCCAAGGGCTTTGCCAAGGTCGAAGGTCTGGCGTTCGTCAAGGGCACCGGCACCGGCCAGCCGCGCGGCCTGATGACCGCCCCCGGCATTGCCGAAGTGAAGACCGGCGTAGCCACGACCTTCCCGACCAGCAACCCGCTGGACGTGCTGATCGCCATGCAACACGCAATTCCGTCCTTCCATGCCGCCAGCGCGGTCTGGGCAATGAACCGCAACACCCTTTCGGTCATCCGGCGGTTCAAGGACGCACAGGGTCAGTATCTGGTCACAGACGCTAAGGACGGCGGCGTCATGCGCCTGCTGGGCAATCCCATCGTGGAAATGCCCGACATGGACAACATCGGTGCAGGCACCTCGCCCATCGTCTTCGGCGATATGTCGGGCTTCCGCATCTTCGACCGTATCGGCCTGTCCGTCCTGCGCGACCCCTATACGCTGGGCACGAAAGGTCAGGTGCGTTTCATCGCCCGCAAGCGCGTCGGCGCGGACGTGACGCACGCCGACCGGTTCGTGAAACTGCGCGTGGCGGCCTAGGCTCCAGACCCATTGATTTCATGCTTTTCGCGTGATTCAGGCTCCTCAAGGAGACCTGATCGATGAGTAATCTTTACTGGCTGAGCGACGCCCAGATGGAGCGTCTGAAACCGTTCTTTCCCAAAAGCCATGGCAAGCCCCGCGTCGATGATCGCCGTGTCCTCAGCGGCATAATTTTCATCAATCGCAATGGGTTGCGGTGGTGTGACGCGCCGAAGGAATACGGCCCGGCCAAAACCCTCTACAACCGCTGGAAGCGCTGGAGCGACAACGGGGTTTTTGCCCGGATCATGGTCGGCCTTGCCGCCGAGAGCGCCGAGCACAAGACGATCATGATCGACGCGACCTATCTCAAGGCACACCGCACGGCCTCAAGCCTTGGGGTGAAAAAGGGGGGCGCGGGCGCCAGATCGGGCGCACCAAAGGCGGTATGAACACCAAGTTGCACGCTGTCGCCGATGCCAACGGGCGGCCGATCGGGTTCTTCATGTCGGCCGGCCAGGTCAGCGATTACACCGGCGCGGCGGCGCTGCTGGGCAGCCTGCCGAAGGCTGGGTGGCTTCTGGCCGACAGGGGCTACGACGCTGATTGGTTCAGAGACGCGTTGAAAGACAAGGGGATAAAGGTTTGCATCCCCGGACGGAAGTCCCGCAAGAAGGTCGTCAAATACGACAAGCGGCGTTACAAAAGGCGTAACCGCATCGAAATCATGTTCGGGCGTCTGAAGGACTGGAGGCGCGTCGCAACCCGTTATGACCGCTGCCCGGAAACGTTCTTCTCAGCTATTATGCTCGCCGCAACCGTCTTGTTCTGGCTGTGAAACTCAATGAGTCTGGAGCCTAAATATGAAGATACCAACCTGTGGTCGCAATAGGGGGGGGTGGTTCCAGACTTTGCGCCGTGTCAGGAAACCGGCGCATGGAGCCGCGCGCAAGATAGACTGAATATAACTTTTCAACTGGAAGCGACTGTGGTATTTTTGCAACAGTAACCAGTTGCGAGTTTTCCATGTCCCTGCCCATCGCCCTGATCCGGGCGCATCTTGTGATCGACCATGACGCTGACGACCAGCTTCTGACCCACTATGGTAACGTGGCGGGCATGTGGATCGCGGCTTACACCGGCCAGCCGTTCGATGCCAACAACGCGCTGATGGTGCAGGCCGCGTTGCTGCTGGTGGCGACGCAGTATGAAAGCCGCGAGGCAGTCACGTTCTCGAACGCCTATCAACTGCCCTTCGGCGTGCATGACCTGCTGTCGCCTCTCAAGGACCGCGTGACGGGCCATGTTGCCGAGGTGGCGGCATGAGCATCACCCGCCAGTCATCAAACGCTCTGACCCGCCGTCTGGCCGCCCTGCCGAAAGAGATTATCGCCAAGGTCCAGCCCGCTATCGTCAAGAGCGTGGCCGAGGTTGCCGCCGATGCCTCGACCCTTGCCCAGGCATCCCGGCGCACCGGATCACTGGTGGAGTCCATCGAAGCGACTGGCCCGAACCAGACCACACCTGCGTTCGCTACCGAGGGCGGGCGCAGGACAGCGCATGAGCTACAGGGTTTCGTCACGGCGGGCGATCCTGACGCCCGGCACGGCCATCTGGTCGAGTTCGGAACCGAAGAACGCCAGCGCAAGGACGGGGCCAGCACCGGCACCATGCCCGCCAAGCCGTTCCTGTTGCCCGCGTGGCGACTGAACCGCGCCCGCGTGCAACGCAGGATCAATACGGCGATCCGCCGGGCCATCCGTGAGACCGCCCAATGATCCCGGTCGATGCGTTTCAAACTGGCGTCCGTGCCGCCCTGCTGGCCGATCCGATGATCGCGCAGCACGTCGCGCCCGATCAGGTCCGCATGGGCAGCGTGCGGCCTGCGCAACTGCCCGCCATCATCATCTCGCCCACGCGCGCCAACATTCTTGGACGCGCGTCCGGCGGGCAGATCGTGGCCGAGGTCAGCTTGCTGGTCAGCGTCTATGCGTCGAACACTGGCGAAGACGACGCTGACCTTACCCTTGGGCCATCCGCCTTCACCACACTGATGGACGCGCCGACGATGCACGGCCTTGTGGTCGATCAGTGGGAACGTCCGTCGATCATCATGCACGATCAGGCGGCGGCAGTCGGCAATGCCTCGCAGGACATCATCAGCCTGCGCGCGGTCATCCGGTGGCATGACTGATGCGCGCCGGAAAGCTACAGCACCGCGTCCAGATCGAACGCCATCAGGAACTGGTCAGCGACAGCGGCCATGTCCGTAAGGTCTGGCTGCCGATCCTGACCACGCGCGCAGAACTGAAAGAGGCCAGCACGACCGAGTTCCTGACCGGCCAGATCGAAGGCGACACCGCGCGGGCGGTGTTTCTGATCCGCTGGCCGGTGGTGACGATCACCACCGCCGACCGCCTCGACCATGCCGGGCAGCGGTGGAATATCACCGACTTGACCGAGATCGGGCGCAGGCGTGGCCTAGAGATCAGAGCCGAGGCCGTCGCATGAGCACCCATCTGCGAGGGGTGAAACCCCGAGTTAGCGTCGATCAGGAACCGCTGACGCGCGCACCCAAGCCGCCCGCGTGGTTCTCGACCTATGCCCGCGACGAATGGAAACGGGTCATGCCGACGCTGATAGCCCGGCGGGTGATCTGCAAAGCCGATCTGGCCCAGGTCGAGACCTATTGCGAGATGACCGGCCTTGTCCGGCAGATCACCCACGAGCGCCAGCTTGCGGGCGCGCTGATCGACGTGAAGCTGTTCGGCGTCCAGAACCGCGCAGCCCAGACCGCCCGCCAGCTTGCGGCCACCCTGGGGCTTGATCCGGTCAGCCGTGCCCGACTTGGAACCGCAGCACCGGATGATGACGACGACAACCCGCTGGCGGTGGTGTGATGCACCTAGATGCGTCGCTTAAGTTCTTTTTGCGCTTCGATTGGAAGCATCTGGCTGATCGCAACAATCAGTTCGATCACCTTTGCGGACATATCCTGTGCATCTGGCGCCGTAAGTTGATTAGCCAGGACGCTAATGCGCGCCATTTTGCTTGGCGTCTTCCCGTGATCTGCCAGCTTTTGCGAGAGTTGCGCGAAGAGTTCAGCACGAAGTGGATGCTCGTCATTCAGCTCCTCGAACCAATCTTGCAAGCGCGCTTCTGTCTTTCGCCCATCCATTTCACTTGCGTGTTCGAGGTAGTCCTTAACACTCAAGTTTTGATAGCCGATAAACTTGGAGGGTCCAAAGATCCAATCTCCGGCCTCAGTCCTATAAGCATACCAAGCACGAGCCATAGAGAGGCGGTCGCCCATTCCTTTCATCGCACCTTGGAAGTTTTTGATGCCTTCGATGGTCTCGGCAACGGAGTTGACAACTGCAGGAATCATAATTCTATCCTCTCTAAGATCACGAACAACCATTCATTCGCGTTGTTCAACTTATACAGTAACTTCTTGAGTAAGTTAAGGAGCGAATATTGGTGGTGGGATGGACATGGATTCTAGTGCCAGCACCTTCCCCGCCTGGATCAGCGACGCCAGCACCATCCCTGACCCTCTGGGGCATGGTGATCGTGCCGTGACGTTTCTGCGCCGCCTGCGCCACCCGAACGCAGATAAC
The DNA here is from genome assembly GCF_046736325.1 of Paracoccus sp. ME4. Classification (GTDB taxonomy): domain Bacteria; phylum Pseudomonadota; class Alphaproteobacteria; order Rhodobacterales; family Rhodobacteraceae; genus Paracoccus. Next base: position 1,990,546 of record NZ_CP151276.1, on the reverse strand, counting down.
ACCAACCGCGCGCTTGGCCCGACCGTCATCACCCACCCGCGCGCCTTCCAGCTTCACCCGTGGCAGGAACGGATCGTCCGGCGCATCTATGGCCCGCGCCACCCGGACGGCAGCCGCATCGTCAAGACGGTGTTCCTGATGCTGCCGAGGGGGAACCGCAAAACGTCACTGGCCGCTGCCCTGTCGCTCTTGCACCTGTTCGGTCCAGAGACGCGGCCTGCCGGTCAGGTGATCTTTGCCGCATGTGACCGTGAACAGGCCAGCATCGGTTTCCGCGAGGCCGCCAACATCATCCGCGAGGATAAGCGGCTGCTGAACGCGGTGACGATCCGCGACGCCTTCAACAGCAAGAAGCAGATCACCTTTCCCCGGAACGGATCGACCCTGACCGCGCTTGCCAGCGATGGCGGGGCCGCCCACGGCCTGACGCCCAGCTTCACCCTGATTGATGAAGTCCACGCATGGCGGGGCCGCGATCTATGGGAAGCCATCAAGAGCGGGCAGGCCAAGACTGACGACACGCTGATGGTCATTGCCACCACGGCAGGGCGCGGGGCCGAAGGGCTGGCCGCCGACCTGTTCAGCTACGCCCGGCGCGTGGCGACAGGCGAGATCGACAACCCTGAGTTTCTGCCGGTGCTGTTCATGGCTGAACCGGAAGACGACTGGCAGGATCAGGCGACATGGTTCAAGGCCAACCCCGGCTTGGCTTTCGGTTTCCCGTCCATGTCTGGCCTGAGCGCCCTGGCAAAAGAGGCCGAGGGCAACCCTGCCGAGCTTGCCAGCTTCAAGCAATTCAACCTGAATATCTGGCAGGCCAACAGCCGCGACCCTCTGTTCGATCTGCTGACCTATGACAGCCGTCAGCTTGACGATGACGAGGCCGATCTGGAGGCACTGCCCGCCTATGTCGGCGTGGATATGTCCGTGTCGGGCGACCTAACCGCCGTCAGTATCGCGTTCCGGCATGATGATGGTCAGATCACCCTGCGGTCGCGGGTGTTCGTTCCGGGCGAGGAGCTGCGCTTGCGTGGCGACCGTGACGGCGCACCCTATGAACGCTGGTGCGACGATGACTTGATCACCGTCTGCCCCGGCCCGATCATCGACAACGACATGGTGGCCGATCACGTCCGCGACCTAGCGGCACGCTATGACGTGCATGAGATCGCCTTCGACCCGCATCTGGCCCGCGTGACCATGCAGCACCTGCACGACGATGGCCTGCCCGTGTTCGCCTTTCCGCAACGCCCGCTGACGATGGGCGTGGCGGCTGGTGATCTAGAACGGATCGTCACCGGCAAGCTGATCCGCCACGATGGCGACCCGGTGCTGCGCCATCACTTTGAGAATGTCGTCACCAGCCGCAACCCGACCAGCGGGCTGGTGCGGATGCACAAGGCCCGCACCGCCAGCCGGATAGACGCTGCCGTGGCCTCTGCGATGGCCGTCAGCCGCGCCACGACCGCCCATGACACCAAATCCCGATACGACGACCCTGAGGTGATCGGCCTGACGATCCTGTAATGAGTGAGATGATACGATGAACGAGATGACCGGCCTGATCGTCGATGTGGAAGCCCGCATCAACAAACTTGAACGCGGCCTGAAACAAGCCAACGACCGCCAGCGTAAGGCGGCGGGCGAGATGGAGCGGCGGGCCAAGCAAAGCGCCGACCGGATCGGCGACACCTACGGCAAGATGAGCAACGGCATCGGTGCCAGCTTTGCACGCCTCGGTAAGCTGGCGCTGCCCTTTGCAGGTGGTCTGGTGGCAGGCGTCGCTGCTGGTGGCGTGGCGGGTATCGTCGGCAATCTCGACCGCGTGGCCGAGGGCATCGCCAACATCGGCAATGAGGCCAAGCGCGCGGGCGTGGATAACACCACGTTTCAGGAATGGGCGTTCATCGCGAACCGGAACCGCATCGGCATCGACGCGATGGTGGACGCGCTGAAGGAACTGCATATCCGCGCAGGCGAGTTCTTTCTGGATGACACCGGCGCGGGCGCTGCCGCCTTTCAGAAACTGGGCTATTCTGCCGAAACCCTGAAGGCCAAGCTGCAAGACCCATCCGACCTGATGACGGAAATTCTGGGCAAGCTGGGCCAGTTCGATCAGGCGGGCCGATCTTTCCTTCTGGAGGAAATCTTTGGCGGCGGGGGCGGTGAACAGCTTTCGGCCCTGATCGGCCAGAGCGAAACCGCTTTGCGTGACACCATCGCCCGCGCCCATGAGGTCGGGGCGGTGCTGGACGATGAACTGATCCGCAAGGCCGAAGAGATCGACCGCAAGTTTGGCGAGATGACCGCGCGTGTGTCGAACTTCGGCAAGAGGGCCGTCATCGCGATTGCCGAAATGGGCATCGAACTGGCCGACTTCCGCGACCGCCTCGACAGCATCTTTGCCAATGAGGCCGAGGGCCGGTCGATCCTGGGTGATCAGGTCTATGACGCCCTTGCTCGCGACCGGCAGGCGGTGGACGATCAGGCCGTGGCCCTGCGCCGTCTGGATGGGGAGTATCAGCGCCTTGGCGAGGAAGCCGACCGGGCGGGCATGGCGATGGCCGGCGCTATCGGTCAGCTTGACGCTTGGGGCTACGACGGCGCAGCCGACAGCCTGCGCGCCACCTACGGCGAGATGCAGGAACTGACCCGTTCTTTCCGCGATGGCGAGATCAGCGGCGAAGACTTCACCGCCAAGCTGGCCGATCTGGAGGCGGCGGCGCAGACCGCCTTTTCGGAACTTGAGGCGGGTGACCGCGTGCAGTTCTCTGGCGTGATCAGCCAACTGGACGCCTTGGGTGGCACGATCAGCGGCATCATTTCACTTGCGTCCAGCATGAAGGCCGCACTGGCGAACGCCGCTGGCGTCGGGGCCGGGCAACAGCAGGGCCAAGCCTTGCGCCAGCGGCAGGATGCCGAGGCTGCGTCGATGGCAAGCCTGAACGCACAGCGCGATGCCCTTGAGCGCTTCACCCAGGCAGAGACTGCCCGGAACAGCGCCACCAACGAACAACTGCGCCTGCAACGCGAGGTGGAAGCCGTCAGGACGCGGGCCGAAGAGGCTGGCGCACCGATCACCGACAGACAGGCCGCAGACGCCGCACAGGCCGCGCTGGCGGCAGAAGATGCCCGGCGCGAAGCAGAGCGGGCAGCGCGCGCTTCGGGCGCTGGTGCCGGTGCTGGAGGCGGCGGTGGATCATCCCGCAAAAAACTGGAGGGTCTGGCGGCAGAGGCGCAAGCGATTCGCGACAAGACTGCCGCCCTTCAAATCGAAGCCGCAGTGCTGGCCGAGGTCGCGACCGGTCAGCGCCAACACGCTGACGCTGCCGCGTTCGCCGACGCCAAGGTTCGGCTGCTGGTCGCAGCACAGGCCGAAGGCCGAACCGTCACCGCCGGACAGATGGCCGAGATCGACCGACTGGCCGACGCCTATGCGCGTGCGGGTGATGCTGCCGCCCAGGCTGGAGAACAGATGCGCGAGGCGACGGAACGCGCCGACCGGAACCTGAAAACCGGCGCAGATGGCTTGACCGAAATCTTTGGGGCCGCGCGTCAGGGTGCAGACGCCCTTTCTTCGACGCTACAGGGTCTGGCAGACCAAATCCTTGACCAGGTGTTCCGGCAAATGATCGCCGGACTGGCCGGTGGTGGTGGCGCGTTCGGTAGCTTCGTGTCGGGCTTCGGTAGTGCGCTGGGCGGGTTCGCAGAGGGCGGCTATACCGGACACGGCGGCAAGTTTGAACCGGCGGGTGTGGTTCATCGTGGCGAATACGTTTTCAGCAAGCAGACCGTGGCCCGCCTTGGGGCCGGGAACCTCGATAGGCTGCATGAGAGCGCCAAGCGCGGCTATGCGACCGGCGGGCTAGTCGGTGGTGCCGCCGGAAAGCTGACACTCGCCACCAGCGCGCAATCTGGCGGCGCTAAGGCCACACCCGCGATCACGATCAACAGCCCCGTGACCGTGAACGCCTCTGGCGGCACCCCGGAACAGAACGCCGATCTGGCCCGACAGGTCAGCGCCGAAACGGAACGCGCCATGCGGAACGTGGTCCGGGATGAAATGGTCCGACAGATGAGGCCGGGCGGGATGATTGGCAGGTAGTGAAGCAGGCGTAGCTTCTGTGCAACATACCAGTTGCCTTTCAGTAACTGCATGCTATCCTCACCACAAGTCATCCCCGTGAGAGTGCTAGGCGAGCGTCTTGTCGCAGACCCTTCCCCGCGAGACCAACATGACACTCGGTCGGATCTAATCAACCCGACCCTGTTCGATCCTAGCCATTGGTAGAGATCCCGCAGAAAGCCGAATACGAGACGGTGCGCGGAGACGGGTTAGCTAGGGACTCGCAGGTTTGATCGCCCAGATCGCACCCCGATGGAGAACATCGGACGCACTGGGTCGGTTGCTTCCCGGTTATTCCAAATAGCGTTGAAAAGATGACGGCTCTGTCCCCGCGTGTGACACCCGTCAGGCATAGGTTAGGTTGAAGGCAAGCCGCCTATGTCGCGCAGCCTTCGGGCTGCAACCGCATGGTCGCAAGACCGAATGCGCCGAATATCGCCGGGTAATGGATGCCGCCCGGTCGCCTGATACGCAGGTTCGGTTCACCACTCCGACGGAAAGACCCCCGCCGAGCATTCCCCCCGATGGATAGACAATCGACAGAGCCTCATGCTCTGTCATTTCAAGGTTGTTTATCCATCGGGGGGAATAGTCATCTCTGGAAAGGCAGGATCATAGAAGCAGGGTGTCAAGGTGATGAGCGAATCATACTCCGGCTGACATGGTGGAAAGGGTCGGTCGGAGCGCCGCAGGCGCGGAGACCGGCAAGGCCCGCAGGGCCGCGCAGGTGAGGCGCGTAGCGCCGAACTGTGAGCAGGCACCAAAATTCAGCCATAGGCGGTCGGACTCACTTGAGAATCATTCTCAACTGAGCTACAGTTTCTGTGTCGGGGTGATTGCCGACGCATCATGCCCGCCCGCAACTCGTCCCTGCGGGCGGGCTTTTCCATTCCTAGTCACTTGCGGCCCCGGCTGATGCGGGATGTCGCCTACAGTCAGCGTTTACTAACGTAAATAATTGAAAAACATAAATATTAATTCTTGATGGTGCGAATCGGCTATGCCATGATTCTCTGACCGGGCCATGATGGACCCGGACGAACGCGAGACACGAACATGACCATCACCTACCTGTCGGACGAGATCTGGAACCAAAAGCGCGACGAACTGGCCGCGTCGATCCTGACCCTTCAGGCGGTCAAGCTTCTGAAGGGACTTGCCGCCGACCAGGTGCTGGTTGACGCCGCACGCGAGGTTGCGACCCACAAGATGGCTGAGATCGACCTTCTGCCCGAGTCCTGCCGCGAGCAGAACGCCGCTTAGGCTTTTTCCAGACAGGGCCTGGCCGGACCCTCGCCTTGCAGAAGGCGGAACAAGGCCGCGATTACTTGGTGAGTGCGCGCCCGCATACCGGCAACAACCCCAAGACGGCACGGCAGGTCTTCCTAGCCTGCGCGGTGCCCATAGACCCCTAGGCCGTTGCCATCGGCTTGGGGGTCGATCCTCTCAAAAAACTTCGTGTTCTACGAGACGATCACCAAGGTCGCGAATACAACCAAGTAACTACAACGGCTTACGGCCGATTTTTTCCTACGGCAACTTCTGACGTGGGCGTCTATAGAATTGGAGTCCAGTGCCGGTGATCGGTCTGGACAAAATGCGCCGACACAAAAAAACAAGGAGTCTACCGATGACGAATATCGAATTTTGGACCGGACCGGCACATGGCAATCAGCGTGGCACCACCGAGCGTGGTGCGATCACGAAGGATGGCGACCATGTTGCCGAGTATGAAGTTTACGCAAAACGCACGCTTGTTCGCGTTACCTACAAGGGCCGCGAGAAGGCCACCCAGATTGGTGGCACTGACTGGCAAACCGTCGCGCGGATGCTTCTACGTGAACTGATGTGTGAAGCGACGGCAGCCGCCTGAAGACCACCTGCGCCAAACCAGAGGCCCCAAGCGCTTCCCGCGTTTGGGGCTTTTGTCTGCGCGTAACTCGGACCGGCCAAAACACCCACATGTTACACACACAGAGTTGTAACACATGCGACCGGTAGTGGTCCAGTAAGCTCTTGATTTTGCTCACAATATTGAATTGGCTGGGGCGGTAGGATTCGAACCTACGGTACACGGTACCAAAAACCGATGCCTTACCACTTGGCCACGCCCCAACTGTGGGAGGGTGATTACCCAAGCCGTCGGAGAGGTGCAAGACGTAAAATGCAGAAATCTTGCCTCCGCCCGAAAGCCCCGATATCGACGCGCCATGGAACAGGCGGATCTTGTCATTCTGGGGGCCGGGGCGGCGGGGCTGTTCTGCGCGGGCTCGGCCCTGGCGCAGGGCAGGCGCGTGGTCGTGCTGGATCATGCCGCGACGCCGGCGGAGAAGATCCGCATCTCGGGCGGCGGGCGGTGCAACTTCACCAATCTGGCGACGTCGCCCGACCGATTCCTGTCGGGCAATCCGCGCTTTGCCGCCAGCGCGCTGGCCCGCTATCGCCCGCAGGCCTTCGTCGATCTGGTCGATCGGGCGCAGATCGCCTGGCACGAGAAGACGCAGGGACAGCTGTTCTGCGACGGAAAGGCCACGCAGATCACCGCGGTGCTGCTGGAGCGCATGGCGGGCGCGGACCTGCGGCTGGAGACGAGAATCGATGCGGTGACGCGCGATGCGGACGGGTTCCGGATCGACACGTCGGGCGGTCCGATCCGGGCGGGCCGCGTCGTCGTGGCGACGGGCGGCAAGTCGATTCCGAAGATCGGGGCGACGGGGCTGGCCTATGATCTGGCGCGGCAGTTCGGGCTGCGCTTGGTCGAGCCGCGCCCCGCCTTGGTGCCCCTGACCTTCGCCGAGCAGGACTTGGCGCTGTGCCGACCCCTGGCCGGGCTGTCGGTCGAGGCGCGCATCGACCACGGCGGCGGGCGCTTCCGCGATGCGCTGCTGTTCACGCATCGTGGTCTTTCCGGGCCGGTGATCCTGCAGATCTCCAGCTTCTGGCAGGCCGGAGAGACGCTGACCGTCGATCTGGCGCCCGACCGCGACATCGCGGCCGAACTGAAGGCCGCGCGCGGGCGCAGCGGCAAGATCCAGGTCGCCACCGCACTGGCCCAGATGATGCCCGAACGGCTGGCCCAGGCCATCGCCGCGGATACCGGGATGGAGGGCAGGCGCCTGGCCGATCAGCCGAACCCGCGGCTGGAGGCGATTGGCGTGCGGGTGAACCGTTGGCAGGTGCGGCCCGTGGGCACCGAGGGCTATCGCACCGCCGAAGTCACCCTGGGCGGGGTCGACACGCGCGATCTGGACGCCCGCACGATGCAGGCGCGCGCGGTGCCGGGGCTGGCCTTCATCGGCGAATGCGTCGATGTGACGGGCTGGCTGGGCGGTTACAACTTCCAGTGGGCCTGGGCCTCGGCGGATGCCGCCGGGCGCGCCGTCTGATCTCAGCGCGGGGTCGCGGGGCTCAGCAGGTCGCGCCCGTCATCGACGCGGCCGCGCTCGACCATCTCCTCGAAGGCGGCGTCGGGGCCAAGCTCGGTCAGGCGGCGGTCGGCGGGGCGCTGCGGCGCGCTGCGCGTGGCGACCGCGCTTTCGGGCTGTTCCAGCCGCAGGCGGTGGATCGGTTCGGGAATGCCGAAGCCCTTGGCGTCCAGCGCGTGCCGCAGCAGACGGAACGCCTCGCCGCGCGCCAGGTCGAAATCGGTGCCGTCCTGGGACACCCATCCGCCGGCGCGGATCACCACATGCTCGGGCCCGTCGGCATCCAGCCATGCGACCGGTTCGGGGCGCTTCAGCACGAAGTCCATCCCCGCCAGCGTCCTGAGGACCAGATCGCGCGCCCGGCCCAGATCGGCGCCGGGATCGACCGTCAGATCGACCATGAAGCGCCGTTCCGGGTTGCGGGTATAGTTGGTCAGCACCGCCTTGTAGATGATCTGGTTCGGGATGCGGATGTGGTTGCCGTCCAGCGTCAGCAGGGTCGTGCCGCGGCTGGTCAGGCGGATCACCCGGCCGCGCAGGCCGTTCACCTCGATCAGGTCGTTGGGGTTGAAGGGCTGGCGCAGCGACAGCAGCATCGTGGCCACGAACCCCTCGATCGTGTCGCGGGCCGCGAAGGACAGCGACAGGCCGAAGATGCCCGCCGCCCCCAGCAGCGTGCCCAGCAGCGCCCGCGCGCCCATCAGGTCCAGTGCCACGACCAGCGCCACGATCCAGGCCGTCAGCCGGATCGTCTGCGCCAGAAAGCCCGCGATGAACGGGTTCGGCGCGATGTTGGCCAGCGTCCGTTCGCGCCGCGACAGCCAACCCCCCGCCAGCACGATCAGCGCCCCCACCGCCAGGCCGAGCGCCATGAAGGGCAGGCCCGCGACGACCTGGGTCAGGCGCGACTGGAACCGGTCGCGGACCGAGACCAGTCGCGTGCCGAGGTCCGTGGACAGGGTCAGCTGATCCTCGATGGCGACGACGCCCTCGACCCGCGCCAGAAGCCCCTCGACGCGGGCGATCGTCTGCTGTTCGGCGACCTCACCCGACAGGGTGACGATCCCGGCATCGACGCGGACGCGGATGCCGTCGAATTCCGGAACCTGCGCCAGGATGCCGGTGATCCGCGACAGGATCGCCAGATCGGTCGCGCGGTCGTCCCCGGTCGAGATGGCGCCGCTGGGGGCCTGCGGGGGCGCCGCGGCGGGCGTCTGGGCTGCGGCAGGGGCCGCCAGCGCCAGCAGGAGCAGCAGGACCCGGATCATGCCGGCAGGGGGTCGGCCTTTGCCAGCCGGTCGAAGGCCATCAGCGACGCGACCAGCGCAGGCATCCGGTCCAGCGGGATCATGTTCGGCCCGTCCGAAGGCGCGGTGTCGGGCGCCTCATGCGTCTCGATGAAGACCCCGGCCACGCCCAGGGCCACCGCGGCGCGCGCCATGACCGGCGCGAATTCGCGCTGCCCGCCCGAGCTGCCGCCCTGACCGCCGGGCTGCTGGACGGAGTGGGTCGCGTCCATGATGACCGGATAGCCGGTGCGCGCCATGATCGGCAGCGACCGCATGTCGGCCACCAGCGTGTTGTAGCCGAAGCTGGCCCCGCGTTCGGTCAGAAGGATGTTCCCGTTGCCGGTCGAGGCGACCTTGTCGGCGACGTTCGGCATGTCCCACGGGGCCAGGAACTGGCCCTTTTTGATGTTCACCACCGCGCCGGTGCGACCCGCGGTCAGCAGCAGGTCGGTCTGGCGGCACAGGAAGGCGGGGATCTGGATCACGTCCACGACCTCCGCCGCCCGGACCGCCTGCTCCGCGTCATGCACGTCGGTCAGCACCGGACAGCCGAAGCGGTCGCGCACCGCCGCCAGGATCGCCAGCCCCTCGTCGATGCCGAGGCCCCGCCGGCCCGAGAGCGAGGTGCGGTTCGCCTTGTCGTAGCTCGCCTTGAACACGAAGGAGGCGCCCGCATCGGCGCAGGCCCCGGCCATGGTCTCGGCGATCATCAGGGCGTGATCCAGGCTTTCCAGCTGGCACGGCCCCGCGATCACGGTCAGGGGCAGGTCGTTGCCGCAGGTGATCGGGCCGATGGGAACATGCTTGGGCGTGGTCATGTCGATACCTGTTCGCGAAGGATGGAGGCCGTCAGCGACAGCATCAGATAGATACCCGAAAAGATGAGGAATGCCACCAGGGTGTTCTGGAACGCCTTGGGATAGGTGGCCTCGTCCGGCGGGATGGGGGCGATGGACAGCGACAGATAGCGCACCTGCTTGTTGGCCTCGATGCGCGCGGCCTCCATCTGGGCGGCGGCGGCGCCGAGCATTTCCTGGCGCGTCAGCATCTCGGCCTCGGCCACGCGCAGCTCTCCGCCGATGGCGGCCAGCGAATTGCGCGAATCGCTGCTCTGGGTCAGCTGCAGGCGGGTCTCGGCGACCAGCTCGCGCAGGCGCTGGATGTCGCCGCGCAGCGCGTCGACGCGGCTCTGCAGCGGGCGCGGGTTCGCCAGAAGCTGGCCCAGCTCCAGCTGCTTCTGGGTCAGCTGGCCCTCCAGCGCGCCGACCTGGCTCATCACGACCCCGCTCTCGGCCGCCGGGTCCAGGACGCCAAGACGCTCCTGCAGTTCCTGCACGCGCATCTGGGCGGCCAGCATCTTGGCCTCGGCATCCTCGTAGGTCTCGCGCGCGCCCTCCATCTGGTCCTCGCGCATCCGCGCGGTCAGCCGGTCGACCAGCTCCTCGGCATAGGAGATGAGGGCTAGTGAGAACTGCTGGCTCAGCTGCGGGTCGGGGGCGATGACCTCCATGTTCAGCACGCCCTCGGTCGGGTCGTAGCCGATCTTGATCGAATCCTGGTAGAGCCCGTAGGTCGCCTCGTTGGTCGCGTCCGCCGGCAGGCGCTTGACCACGTCGACCGAGGGGTCCTGATAGGCGCGCCGGAACCCCTGCTCGTCGTCCAGGCGCAGCATCGCGTCGCGCGAGGTCAGATAGCTCTGGACCGCGACGGCGTCCTGGTTCGTGCCCATGCCCGACCCGCCCAGCATCGCCCCGAGCCCGCCGCCCGAGGATGACGATTCCGCCGACTGGATCTGGAACTGCGAGATCGTCGCGTAGAGGGGCGAGGCCACGCGGAAATAGTACCAGCCGACCAGCGCGGTCGGCAGGATGACGAAGAACAGCAGGCGGAACGCCAGCATCGCCATGCGGCGGCGGCGGCGGCGGGCCAGGTCGCGCTGGATGCGGAAGATCTCGGCCGCGCGCTTCTCCTCGGTCAGCTCCTCGCGCGAGGGCAGGGCGGGGCGGCTGCCCGGCGCACGGTCGGGCAGGATCGAGGGCACCGGCACGGGGCGCAGGGCAGGGGCGTTCGGCGCGGGGCTGGCCTGCGCGCGGCTGCCCTCGGACGACAGGATGCTGCCCACGGCATTGCGGTGGGACGGGTCGATCCCGCGTTCGCGCAGCCGCAGGACGGCCTCCTCGCCCGATGCGACCTCGATCTGGTGCAGGGCCGCGATGCGGCGCGCGATGCGCAGCTGCCGCTCGTTCAGCTTCTCGGCGCGGATGGCGGCCAGGCGGGCCTCCAGGTCGGGGTCCGGCTCGGGCGCGGGCTTGTCCTTGTTCAGGCTGAAGTCGCCGAAGCCGTCATCGACGGGACCGCTGGCCAGGAACCGCTCCAGTGCCGCGTCCTCGCCCTCGGGCGCGCCAGGGCGTGCACGGCCCGGGCCGCCGGGGGCGGGCTCCGGCGCGACCGGCCGGGGCGGCGCGTCGGCGCGGCGCGTCACCTCGATCCGGACGGGACCGGACGCCGCGGGGGCCGGCGTGCCGGGCGTGATCGCGTCGTCGTCCGACACGTGATAGCGGCGGGCCTTAGGCGGTGTAGTCATAGTATTGCTTTGCCTCGTCGAGGGTCTCGAACATGTACAATCTGCCGTCGCGCAGGATCGCGGCGCGGTTGCAGAACTTTTCGATGGTGCTGGGCTGGTGCGACACGATCACCGTGGTCGAGACCTTCAGCCGGTCAAACAGCACCCGCCCAGCCTTGCGGTTGAACTCGACATCCGTGGTCTGGGGCATGCCCTCGTCGATCAGGTAGATGTCGAAGTCCAGCGCCAGCAGCAGCGAGAAGTTGAACCGCTGCCGCATCCCGCTGGAATAGGTGCCGACAGGCATGTCGAAATATTCGTGGATGTCGCACAGCCAGCGTGTGAAGGCCGAGACGTAATCCGGGTCCAGGCCGTAGATCCGGGCGATGTAGCGCGCGTTCTCGTTGCCGGTATGGCGGGTGATCAGCCCGCCCATGAACCCCAACGGGAACGAGATGCGGCAGTCGCGGCGGATTTTGCCCTCGTCCGGCTTCTCGAGGCCGCACATCATGTTGATGATCGTGGTCTTGCCGGTGCCGTTCGGCGCCAGGATGCCCAGGGAATTGCCCAGTTCGACCCGGAACGAGGCCTGGTCCAGGATGATCTTGTGCTGTTTGCCGGTCCAGAAGGACTTGGAAACCGTGTCGAACTCAAGCATGGCCTTGCGATACCAGATAAAAAGACGGCACGAGGCGTGCCATGCCGCGGGCCCCGGGCTTCCCCCTCCGACCTTACGGATGCGGCGACAGCCTGTCCACCCTTCGCATTCCGCCCCAGAAAACGTGATCTGACCAGCCTTATATCACGGCCATTTTGCCATAAGTTCGACGGATGTTCCCCGAACCGCCCCCTCCGCCCGACGCGTCCGACCTGCCCGACCGCATCGCCGCCTGCCGCCTGTGCCGCGAGCGCTTCGCGCTGACGGCGACCGCGCATGCCCCGCGGCCCGTCGTCTGGTTCCGTCCGGGCGCAAGGCTGCTGATCGTGGGGCAGGCGCCCGGCGCGCGGGTCCATGCCAGCGGGCGGCCCTTCACCGACCGCTCGGGCGACCGGCTGCGCGACTGGATGGGGGTGGACGCCGACACCTTCTACGACCGCGACCGGGTGGCGATCGTTCCAATGGCCTTCTGCTTTCCGGGCTATGACGCGCGGGGTGCGGACCTGCCGCCGCCGCCGATCTGCGCGGCGACCTGGCGCGATGCGGTCATGGCGCAGCTGCGCCCGCGCCTGACCCTCTTGGTGGGCGGTCACGCGATCCGCTGGCATCTGGGCGCGCGCAACGTGACCGAGGCCGTCAGGGCATGGCGCGACCACGCGCCCGGCATCGTGCCGCTGCCCCATCCCAGCTGGCGCAACACCGGCTGGCTCAAGGCCAATCCGTGGTTCGAGCGCGACCTGCTGCCGGACCTGCGGGCGGCGGTGGCGGCGGTCCTGTAAGGCTGGACGGGCTGGCGAGCGGCGCGCCGACCTGCGATAGTTCCGGGCGACGCGCCCGAGCGGCGCCTGTTTCGACCCCGTGCAAGGATGCCGCAGACGATGCAGACCGACCTTCAGATTGCCCGCGCCGCCGCCAAGCGGCCCATCGCCGACATCGCCGCACGGCTTGGCCTGACGCCAGCCCAGATCCTGCCCTATGGCCATGACAAGGCCAAGATCACCCATGAGGCGCTGGCCGGGCTGGACGGGCCGCAAGGGCGGCTGATCCTGGTCACCGCCATCAACCCGACCCCCGCGGGCGAGGGCAAGACAACCACCACCGTGGGTCTGGGCGATGCGCTGAACCGGATCGGGCACCGCGCCACCATCTGCATCCGCGAGGCGAGCCTCGGGCCGAACTTCGGCATGAAGGGCGGCGCCGCCGGCGGCGGTCATGCCCAGATCGTGCCGATGGAGGAGATGAACCTGCACTTCACCGGCGATTTCCACGCCATCACCTCGGCGCACAACCTGCTGGCGGCGATGATCGACAACCACGTCCATTGGGGCAACGCGCTGGAGATCGACACCCGCCGGATCAGCTGGCGTCGGGTCATGGACATGAACGACCGGGCGCTGCGCGAGGTGGTCGTGGGTCTGGGCGGGCCGGCCAACGGCTTCTCGCGGCAGACGGGGTTCGACATCACCGTCGCCTCCGAGGTCATGGCGATCCTGTGCCTGGCACGCGATCTGGCCGACCTGCAGGAGCGCCTTGGCCGCATCATCGTGGCCGAGACCCGCGATCGTCGCCCCGTGACCGCCCGCGACCTTCAGGCCGACGGCGCCATGACGGTGCTGCTGAAGGACGCGCTGCAGCCGAACCTGGTGCAGACGCTGGAGAACAACCCCGCGCTGGTCCATGGCGGCCCCTTCGCCAACATCGCGCATGGCTGCAACAGCGTCATCGCGACGCGGGCCGCCTTGAGCCTGTCCGACTATGTCGTGACCGAGGCCGGGTTCGGTGCCGATCTGGGGGCCGAGAAGTTCCTGAACATCAAGTGCCGCCTGGCCGGGCTGGCGCCCGCCGCCGTGGTGCTGGTGGCGACCGTCCGGGCGCTGAAGATGAACGGCGGCGTGGCCAAGGCCGACCTTGCGGCCGAGGATGTCGCGGCGGTCACGGCGGGCTGCGCCAATCTGGGTCGCCATATCGACAACCTGCGCGGCTTCGGCCTGCCGGTCGTGGTGGCGCTGAACCATTTCGCGGGCGACACGCCCGCCGAGATAGCCGCCCTGCAGGACTACTGCGCCTCGCGCGGCGTCCAGGCCGTCGTCGCGCGCCACTGGGCCGAGGGCGGCGCGGGGGCCGAGGATCTGGCGCGCGCGGTCGTTGCCTTGGCCGACCGGGGTGCGGAGATGACGCCGCTCTATCCCGACGACATGGACCTGTGGGACAAGATCCAGACGATCTGCACCCGCATCCACCATGCCGCCCGCGTGGAGGCCGCCCCCGGCGTGCGCGAGCAGCTGGCCGCGTGGCAGGCGGCGGGGCATGGGCACATGCCCATCTGCATCGCCAAGACGCAATACAGCTTTTCCACCGACCCGACGCTGCGCGGAGCGCCGACCGGTCACGTCATCCCGGTGCGCGAGGTGCGGCTGAACGCGGGCGCGGGCTTCATCGTGGCGATCTGCGGGCAGATCATGACCATGCCCGGCCTGCCGCGCCATCCCGCGGCCGAGACGATCCGCCTGGACGATCTGGGCCAGGTCGAGGGGCTGTTCTAGGCCGCGGCAGCCGCCTGCATCTCCGGCTCCAGAAGCTGGGCCAGAAGGGTCAGCCGGTCCAGCCGCTCCAAGGCCTCGGCCAGATCGGAGGCGGGCTGCATTGCCGCGACGGCCATCCGGCGCGCCATGGCGCGGATCGGGGGCGTCAGGGGCGCATCCGCGTGATGCCGGGCGATGCGTGCGCAGGCCAGGAAGGCCGCCGCGTCGTCCCTCAGCGCCGCGCGCTGCCACAGCGCCAGAAGCGCCGGCGGTGGATCAGAACGGATCGTCACCGGATCGCCGCGCAGCCAGGCGGCCTCCGTCGCGGCGGGGTCACGGCCTGCGCCCGGGCCGCGACCGATCCGCAACCAGCCGCGCAGGTGATGCGCGTTCACCGCGTCGCGAAAGCACAGCCGTGCTAGATGGGCCAGCTGGTCCGGCCCGGCGTGCCGCGGGGCGTCCAGCCGGGCGAACCAGTCGCGCCCCTGCGCGCGCGTCAGGCTGGCCGCGGCCCAGAGCGCCAGGTCGGGCGGCACCGGGCGCGCCGCGATCTGGTCGGCCAGTCCGCGCAGCGCCGCATGCAGCGGCCGCGGCTGAAGCCATTCCGGCGCCGCCCCGCGCCAGCGCCGCCATGCGCCCAGATGCAGGGCCATCGCCACGCTCAGGGTCGGCACGACCGCGTCGGACAGGGCCTGATCCGCCGTCCCGAAGCCGAGCCGTGCGGGAAACGATCCGTCGGGCCGCTGCGCCTGCATCATGTCGGCCATCATGTCCGCGACCGGATGATCGGGGTCCAGAAGCCTCAGGCAGAAGGCCAGCCGCGCGACCGAGGCCGTGCAGCCGCGTTTCTGCGCCCAGAGGGACAGCGTCCGCAGGTTGTCGAAGACCACCGCGAAGACGCGCGGCCCCGAAAGACGCGGACGCCGCGCGCCGTGGTGGCACAGCTGCATCAGCACGTCGCAGCGGATCGCCACGTCCTGCGCGGTGGGGTGGTCGGTCGGGGCGGTCAGGACCGCCTCGGCCCGTGCCGACAGGGCTGGGTCGTCGGACAGGGCCAGCCGCTGCGCCAGCGGCAGGGCGGGATCGTCCGCCAGCGCGTCGCAGGCCAGCTGCCACAGCGGCTCATCCCGCGCCACCAGACCGCCGGCCAGCATCAGCCGTATCAGCGCGTCGTCACGCGCCCCCTCCAGCACCCGCACCGCCCCGGCGCGGACCAGATCGGCGGTCAGCCGCCGCATCACGATGACCTCGATCGGAGAGATGCGGCCGCGCAGCCCGGTCAGCACCGGCGCCACCTGTCCGACCATCGCCAGCGCGCCCAGATCGGGGTGATCCGGCGGTACGGGGTCGGGCAGCGCCATGATGTGGCGGCGCAGCCATTCCAGCCCGCGGTTCGACAGCAACCGCAACAGTTGATCCAGTGATCCGTCCATCCGCCACCCCGTCCGATCTGCGCGATCATGTCCGGGGGACGCCCGATCGCAAGAAGCGGATGCAGACAATTCAAGCGACCGGGGGCGCGACGGCGGGAATTGCACCGGACGCCCGGTCGCGGTAAAGCCCGGCCATGAGCAACCGCCCCGACCTTCCCCCCGAGATCGCCCGCCGCCGGACCTTCGCGATCATCTCGCATCCCGACGCCGGCAAGACCACGCTTACCGAGAAATTCCTGCTGTATGGCGGCGCCATCCAGATGGCCGGACAGGTGCGCGCCAAGGGCGAGGCGCGGCGCACGCGGTCGGACTTCATGAAGATGGAGCAGGACCGCGGCATCTCGGTCAGCGCATCGGCCATGTCGTTCGATTTTGACGGACATCGCTTCAACCTGGTGGACACGCCGGGTCACAGCGACTTCTCGGAGGACACCTATCGCACGCTGACCGCCGTCGATGCGGCGATCATGGTCATCGACGGAGCCAAGGGGGTCGAATCGCAGACCCGCAAGCTGTTCGAGGTCTGCCGGCTGCGCGATCTGCCGATCCTGACCTTCTGCAACAAGATGGACCGCGAATCCCGCGACACGTTCGAGATCATCGACGAGATCCAGGAGAACCTGGCCATCGACGTGGCCCCGGCCAGCTGGCCCATCGGGGTCGGGCGCGAGTTCATCGGCTGCTACGACATGCTGCACGACCGGCTGGAGCTGATGGACCGCGCCGACCGCAACAAGGTCGCGGAATCGATCAAGATCAACGGTCTGGACGATCCGCGTCTGGCCGATCATGTCCCCGCCGACCTGCTGTCCAAGCTGCGCGAGGAGGTCGAGATGGCGCGCGAGCTGCTGCCCGCCTTCGACCGCCGGTCCTTCCTGGAGGGGCACATGACGCCCATCTGGTTCGGCAGCGCGATCAACAGCTTCGGCGTGCAGGAGCTGATGAAGGGCATCGCGGCCTACGGCCCGCCGCCCCAGCCCCAGAACAGCGCCGACCGCGAGATCGCCCCCGAGGAGACGCCCGTCACCGGCTTCGTCTTCAAGGTGCAGGCCAACATGGACCCCAAGCACCGCGACCGCGTGGCCTTCGTCCGCTTGGCGTCGGGACATTTCGAACGCGGGATGAAGATGGTCCATGTGCGCACGAAGAAGCCCATGGCCGTGTCGAACCCGGTCCTGTTCCTGGCCGCCGACCGCGAGCTGGCCGAGGAGGCCTGGGCGGGCGACATCATCGGCATCCCGAACCACGGCCAGCTGCGCATCGGCGACGCGCTGACCGAGGGCGAGGCGCTGCGCTTCACCGGCATCCCGTCCTTTGCGCCCGAGCTGCTGCAGACGGTGCGCGCGACCGACCCGATGAAGGCCAAGCATCTGGAGAAGGCCCTGATGCAGTTCGCCGAGGAGGGCGCCGCCAAGGTGTTCAAGCCCGCCATCGGGTCGGGCTTCATCGTGGGCGTCGTCGGCGCGCTGCAGTTCGAGGTGCTGGCCAGCCGGATCGAGCTGGAATACGGCATCCCCGTCCGCTTCGAGGGCAGCCAGTTCACCAGCGCGCGCTGGGTCAGCGGCCCCAAGGACAAGGTGTCGGCCTTTGCCGAGGCCAACAAGGGCCACCTGGCGCATGACCACGACGGCGATCTGGTCTATCTGACGCGCCTGCAGTGGGACATCGACCGGATCGGCCGCGACCATCCCGACCTCAAGCTGACCGCGACCAAGGAGATGATGGTCTAGAACGTCTCGATCTGCAGGACGGCAGCGCAATAGGCGCTGTCGATCGTGCCGACCCAGATGTCGTAGAGCCCGCTGTCGGCGGCCTGGATGCGCATGACCGGGCTAAGGCCGTCCTCGTCATCGGCGAAGGCGTATTGCTCGTCGGGCATGTTGACCAGCAGGGTCGTGTCGCAGTCGGAGAGGACGCGGAACTCCAGCTGCCGGCCCCGACCCAAGGCATCGTACTGAACGCTGAGATCGGGGTTCTTCGTCAGATACCCGATGCCGGGTATCCCCGCGCATTCCGTCAGATGAACATCCCCGCCGGCGGTCGTGGGACTTTGGTACTGCGTGTAGAGCGCGTCTGCATTCGCCTCGATCGACTTCGGCGCATGAAGCCGCCAGTCCGGGCAGTCCTGCGCGCTGGCAAGAGCTGGAACGGAAAGCAGGCAGAGGGCAAGAACGAACGGACGAACCATGAAAGCCACCTTTCGGGTTGAGATAACGGGAATGTTATCTCAACCCGATGCGGTTTCCCATTGGTCTTATGATCAGATGGTAAAGGCCCGATCACGCGCGAACGCGCTGATCCCCGCCGAAGGCCATGCCGTCGATCTCATTGCCATCCTCATCGACCGGGTGGCACCAGACCTGAAACCGGGTCAGCTCATGCGGACCGAAGCTGCTCAGCATCGGGACATCGGCCGCGTCATGGCCACGGGCGATGACCACCCGGCCAAGGCGGCGTTCGTTGTTGCGCGGGTCCAGCGTCCACCAACGGTCCGACAGCCAGACCTCGATCCAGGCGGCGAAATCCATCGGCGCATCGACTTTGGGCACGCCGATATCGCCGACATAGCCGTTGACGTAACGCGCCGGGATGTTCAGCCCGCGCAGATAGGCCAGCGCCAGATGCGCGAAATCGCGGCAGACGCCGGTGCCGCCCTTGCTGGCATCCAGCGCCGTGCGCGACGAGGACGCGGTGCCATAGTCGAAACGCAGGACCTTGTGGCCGTGGTCCAGCACCGCCTGCACGCGGCTCCAGCCCGGCGTGACGTCGCCGAACAGGCGCCAGGCCTCGGGCGCCATCACGTCGCTCTCGACATAGCGCGAGGCGGCCAGAAAGGTCATGACCTCGTCGGGCAGCTCCTCGATGGGCATCTCGCGGGCGTCGGGGTCGATCTCGTCCCATTCGCCGTGATCGCGGACGGTCGCATGCGCGCCGAGGGTGAAATTTCCCGCAGGCGCAACCAGACGCTGGCAGATGTTGCCATAGCGGTCGCGGAACCGCCGCACGGGGACTGTCGGATCGGTCACGAGCTGTTCGGGCGCGACGAAGTCGCGGTGACGGGCCTTCTCAGGCGTGACCATCAGGATCAGCGGGGTATCCCGCGGGACCCGGATGTCGAACTCGTAACCGATCCGAACACGCATCATGCCACCGTGGCGTCCATGGTGATCTCGGCGTTCAGCAGCTTGCTGATCGGACAGCCGGCCTTGGCCTTCTCGGCGATCTCCAGGATCTTGGCCTCATCGGCGTCGCCGGTGATGGTGGTGGTCAGATGGGCCTTCTTGACGGCGAAACCGTCGCCCTCCTTGTCCATCATGATGTCCGAGCTGGTCTTGACGGTGACGCCTCCGACACCCTCCTGCTCCAGCATCATCGCCAGCGCCATCGAGAAGCACGAGGCATGCGCCGCCCCGATCAACTCCTCGGGATTGGTGCCGGGCTTGTCCTCGAAGCGCGTGTTGAAGCCGTAGGGCTGGTCCGACAGTGCGCCGGATTTCGTCGAAACGGTGCCCGTGCCGCCCTTGAGGCCGCCTTCCCAATGGGCCGAACCGGTGCGCGTGATCATGGGATGAACCTTTCCTGCTGTGAATCGCTACTGCTCAACGCGGCCGGACCCGGCAGGTTTCCGGTTCACCCCCCGATCAGGCGTTGATGTTCCGCAATCGCATAGCGGTCGGTCATGCCCGCGACATAGTCGAGCACCAGCCGCGCGCGTTCGACCGGGTCGTTCAGCCCGACGGCCACATCGCGCCACTGGTCCGGCAGGCGGTCGGGTTCGGACAGGAACAGCGGGAACAGGTCGTTCAGCATCCGCGTGGCATGGGTGCGTTCGACCACGACGGACGGGGCGCGGTACATGCGCTGGAACAGGAAGGCCTTGATCGCCTTGATGTTCTGATAGAGCGGCTTGGAAAAGCGGATGATCGGCCCGTCCATGGCCCGGATCTCGTCGGCAGAGCGGGGCTGCAGGCCGGTCAGGCGGTTCTGGGCGACGGCGATCACGTCCTCGACCATGACGCCGAAGACGCGGCGCAGCGCCTCGTAGCGCCGCCGCGTGGGGTCCAGCCCCGGATAGAGACGGTCGACCTCGGCGAAGGCCGGCCCGATCACCGGCAGTTCGGCCAGATCGGCCTCGGTGAACAGACCCGCGCGCAGCCCGTCATGCAGGTCGTGGTGATTGTAGGCGACGTCGTCGGCCACGGCCGCCACCTGCGCCTCGGCGCTGGCATTGGTGTGCAGTTCCAGATCCCACAGCGCGTTCACCTCGGCCAGGGCATAGGGCAGGCGGCCGGTCACCGGACCGTTGTGCTTGGCGATGCCCTCCAGGCTCTCCCAGGTCAGGTTCAGCCCGTCGAAATCGGCATAGTGCCGCTCCAGCCGCGTGACGATGCGCAGGGCCTGGGCGTTGTGGTCGAACCCGCCGTAAGGCGCCATCAGCGCGGCCAGCGCATCCTCTCCGGTATGGCCGAAGGGCGGGTGGCCAAGGTCATGGGCCAGGGCCACCGTCTCGGCCAGGTCGGCATTCAGGTTCAGCGCGCCTGCGATGGTGCGGGCGACCTGGGCCACCTCGATCGTGTGGGTCAGGCGGGTGCGGAAATAGTCGCCGCGCCAGCCCTCGCCGTCATGTTCGACGAAGACCTGCGTCTTGTGCTTCAGACGGCGGAAGGCGCTGGAATGGATGATCCGGTCGCGGTCGCGCTGCCAGGGCGAGCGGAAGGTGGACAGGCTTTCGTGATGCAGGCGACCGCGGCTGTCGGCCGGATGGCAGGCATAGGGGGCAAGTGCGGTCACGGGGGCATTCCTTGCGGCTGGTGCCCGCGGACCCTATATTTGAAGCCATCAGACGAAAACGGGAACGCCCCATGAACCTGCCGCCGAAAGTGACCGACCGGGCCTTTGACCGCCTGTCCCAGATCAATGCGGGGAAAAGCCCGCAGCCCCTGCGCGTGGCCGTGTCGGGCGGCGGCTGTTCGGGGTTCCAGTACGACATCCGCCTGGATGCGCCCGAGGCCGATGATCTGGTCCTCGAACGCGACGGACAGCAGGTGCTGGTCGATCCGGTGTCGCTGCCCTATCTGGCGGGCGCGGTGATCGACTTCACCGACGAGCTGATCGGGGCGCGCTTCGTGATCGACAATCCGAATGCCACGGCCAGCTGCGGCTGCGGCACCAGCTTCTCGATCTAGTCGCAGACGCGGCTGCGGGTGCGCAGCTGCGGATCGAGATAGCGCAGGGTGGTGCCGCCCGGCGCGGTCTCCTCGACGCGCTCCACCTCCCATTCGGCGATCTGGCAGATGACCCGGTTGCGGCGGTCGGCGATGCGCGGCGTGCCGTCCTCCTCGGTCAGGGTGATCGACTGGCCCTCGCGCCGCGCGCCGTCAATGCGGAAGGGCAGGGTGTCCGGCACGGCCACGGCCTCCCCGCCGAACAGCTCCGCCGGCCCGCGCCAGTCGTCGGGCCGGCCGCTGGCCACGGACAGGCGGTGATCGCCCGGCGGGACCAGCAGGCGCAGCACCTCACCGCCGCGCAGATAGGCGCTGATGACCCCGGCACCATCCGCATCGCTGAGAAGAATGGCGTGATCGGAGCCCTCCGGCGCCGCGACCTGCAGGGGGATCGTCGCGGGCAGGGGCGACGGCTTCTCCAGCAGGCCGGTCGGCGGACGCGCGGCGGCGGGCAGGGCCATCGCCAGCGTCAGGATCAGGGCGCGGATCATCGGGGCCTCCGGTCGAGTCGGATGGGCGGTTCAGGTTGCCAAACGCCGCCGCGCCGCTAAAGATGCGCGGCATGAAAATAGCAAGCTTCAACATCAATGGCGTCAAGGCCCGCATCCAGGCGCTGACCGACTGGCTGGGCGGCACCGATGCCGACCTGGTCGTCCTGCAGGAGATCAAGTCGGTCGACGAGGGTTTCCCGCGCGAGCATTTCCAGGATCTGGGCTGGCAGGTCGAGACGCATGGCCAGAAGGGCTTCAACGGCGTCGCGATCCTGTCGCGCCTGCCGCTGGAGGACGTGACCCGCGGCCTGCCCGGCGACGACGGCGATGAGCAGGCCCGCTATATCGAGGCGACGGTGGTGGGCAGCCGCGCGGTGCGCATCGCGGGGCTGTACCTGCCGAACGGC
Organism: Paracoccus sp. ME4; assembly: GCF_046736325.1. Classification (GTDB taxonomy): domain Bacteria; phylum Pseudomonadota; class Alphaproteobacteria; order Rhodobacterales; family Rhodobacteraceae; genus Paracoccus. Next base: position 1,968,407 of record NZ_CP151276.1, on the reverse strand, counting down.
AACCCCGCGCCCGGGCCGAAATACGACTACAAGCTGGCCTGGATGGAGCGGCTGCGCCATCGCGCGGCCGAGCTGCTGGCCAGCGAGATGCCGGTGGTGATGCTGGGCGACTACAACATCATCCCCGAACCGCGCGACGCGGCCAACCCCAAGGCCTGGGTCGAGGACGCGCTGTTCCTGCCTGAAAGCCGCGCGGCCTTCCGGGCCATCGTGAACCAGGGCTGGACCGATGCGGTGCGCATCCGCGACCCTTGGGCCACGCGCGGGCCGTTCACCTTCTGGGACTATCAGGGCAGTTCGTGGGAGCGGGACAACGGCATCCGCATCGACCATCTGCTGCTGTCGCCGCAGGCGGCCGACCTGATGATCGAGACCGGCGTGGACCGCGACGCCCGCGCCCAGGAGAAGCCGAGCGACCACGTTCCCGTCTGGGTGCGCCTGGCGGCCTGAGGGGCCTCAGATCACCAGCACGCCGGAATGCTTGGCCTTGTGTTCCGGTTCGACATGGATGGTGATCTGCGCGTCGGGCAGCTTGGCCTTCAGGCTGGCCTCGACCCGGTCGCAGATGTCATGGGCGTCCGAGACGGTGGTCTGCCCGTCCACGACCAGGTGAAAGTCGATGAAGGTCACGGCACCGGCATGGCGCGTGCGCAGGTCATGCGCCTCCAGCGCGCCGCTGGCCTTGTCCGAGATGATCTCGCGGATCGTGGACAGGGTGCGTTCGGGCACGGCCTCGTCCATCAGGCCGGAGAGGGACGAGGTCATCACCTTCCAGCCCGACCACAGGATGTTGACGCCGACCAGCATGGCCAGCGCCGGGTCCAGCACCGCCCAGCCCGTGGCCGAGGCCAGCCCCACCCCGATCAGCACCCCGCCCGAGGAGATCACGTCCGACAGCAGATGCTTGCCGTCCGCCACCAGCGCCGGAGAGCGCAGCCGACGGCCCTGACGGATCAGCACCCAGCACCAGGCCGCGTTCAGCAGGCCCGCGCCCGCGTTGATGGTCATGCCGAGGCCCGCCGCCTCGATCGGCTGCGGGTCCTGAAAGGCGGCCCAGGCCTCCGACAGGATCAGCAGCGCCGCGACGATGATCAGCACCCCCTCCAGCACGGCGCTGAAGAACTCGGCCTTGTGGTGGCCGTAGGGGTGGCCCGGATCGGCCGGGCGCTGCGCGACCTTGATCGCGATCAGCGCGGCCAGCGCGGTCGCCACGTTGACGATGCTCTCCAACGCATCCGACAGCAGCGCCACCGAACCCGTCACCCACCAGGCGAAGGTCTTGAGTGCCAGAACGACAAGGCCGACGAGAATGCTGCCGGTGGCGATTTTCAGGGTCGTGGACATGGGGGTCGTCCCTCGTGACGGCGCGCGCGGCAATTTCGCGCAGCATGTCGCAGATGCCGCACACAATCTCAAGCCAAGGATGCATCCTGTCGGCGACGATCTGCGTTCGGCACCGACATGCCACAGGACCGGTCGGTTGATTGACTGCCCGATCAACTGACGTTATCGTTAGGTCATCTAAACATGACCCGCCGCATCAGTCCGCACGTTTTCGCACATCCGTGTGAAACGAACTTTGGGCGCGGCGGTTATCGTCCAAACGACCAAAGGAGGATGGCGCATGACGTCCATCATCACTGTCGCCTATCTCAGCGTGCTGGCCTGCGCGCTGTTCGTCCTGATCCGCTGGCCCCGCCTGCGGCTGCAGGGCGAAGAGCCCGTCGGCCTGTTCACGCTGATCGCCCTGCTGTTCACGGCGGGCCTGGACATGGGGCTGGTGATGCTGCCCCTGACCGAATTCCCGATCTATGAGCAGGACGCCGCCTTCGGCTTCACCAACGCTTTGGCCGTCGAGTTCGGCATGTGGGGGCCGCTGGTCTGGCTGATGTACTTCGTCGCGACCTTCTATTTCCTGGCGATCGAACCGCGCCTGAAGCTGTTCGAGATCCCGGTTGTGAAATGGGTCTACAACCTGACCGTCATCGCCACCTGCTCCTTTACCTGCTATCTGTTCATGTCGAACCTGCCCAGCTATGCCCCCGGCCTGCCGCAATGGTCGATCTGGGCGCTGGTGCTGGTGGTGATAGCCACCGCAGTGATCTCCAGCGGCAACATGGCAATCATGAAATGGCTGGCCATCATGTCCAGCTGGGGCTTCGGGATGCTGGCTTTCACCGCGCTGGCGATGATCGCCTTCGTTTACAGCCGGGTGGGTCTGTCGGACTTCTTCGTCAATCTGGGGCTTCTGGGCGGCTATTTCGCGCATCTGCCGCGCTTTGCGGTGCCCATCGGCGACTATCACGAATTCTATCTGTTCTGGTGGTTCGCCTGGTCGATCATGATCGGTCAGTTCGTCGCGCGCTTCGTGGGCGGGCTGCAGGTGTGGCAGTTGGCGCTGGCCATGGTCGCGCTGCCCGCCGTTCCCCTGGGCCTGTGGTTCAGCGTCCTGTTCGTCTATCACCAGGGCGGCATCGTGATCCCGGTCTGGCTGAACTGGTTCATGATCGCGGTGGGCGTGATCTTCGTGGTTAATTCGCTGGACAGCCTGATCCGACTCTATTCCGCCAATCTGGGCTGGTCGCGCGAGATCCTGGGCGACCGCCGCTACTATCCGCTGCATTTCCTGCTGCAGCTGGCGCTGGTCTTCGCCTATGTCTTCACGCCGTTCGAGATCCAGTGGGTCGGTCTGATCGTGGCGTCGCTCTATGGGGCGATCTACGTGATGATGGCGCGCCACATCGCGCGCCTGGACGGGATCGGCGACGCGAAGGCCGCCTGATCGCCGTCTGATCGGGGATCAGCTTTCGCGCTGGTCCCCATCGTCGCCGAAGCGCTGGTCGTCGGCGTATTCGTCCTCGCCCTCGCCCACGAACTTCGACGACAGGGCGATGGAGTGGTTGTCGTGGCCGGGGTCCATGACCACGTCGGACGGGATCTCGCCCACCAGCCACTCGCGCAGCTCCTCGCGGATCTCGTCCGGCTCCTGACCCGTCACCTCGACCAGATAGGCGATGAAGGCACGCTGGTCGCCGTCGATCTCGTCCAGCTCGGTCTCATCGGCCTCGGGCCATTTGTCGATGATCGCCTCGTAGAAGGCCGCCCAGTTTTCCTGAACATGGTGCCATTTCATCAGTAACCTCCAGTGGGCAGGCTGCCTTGGAACCAGCGCGCCGTCCCCGTGATGTCCTCGCCGACTCCGGCGACCGTGTTGCACCCGGCCAGCAGGCCGCATGCCAGAACCGTAACCCAGAACATCCGCATCAGTTCGTCTCCTGCCACCATGTTTCGGGCAAGAAGCCCGGCCAGTCCCCGTAGACCGGAATCGTCTCGGGGTATTTCAGATCCGCCGCATGCGCCAGACGCGACACCGGAGAGAAGCTGACCGGGATCACGTAGCGCCCCGTGGTCAGCACCCGGTCCAGCGCCTGCACGGCGGCGGTAAAGTCCTCGGACGTCTCGGCGGTGACCATCGCGTCGATCATCGCCTCGGCGGCGGGGCTGTCCATGCCCATCCAGTTGCGCGTGCCGGGCGTCGTCACCCCGTCGCGACCCCAGTAGAGGCGCTGCTCGCTGCCCGGCGACAGCGACAGGCCGCGCTCGTACCAGGTCATGTCGAAGGCATAGGCGTTGGTTCGTTCGACATATTGCGCCGAATCGATCAGCGTGACCCGCGGCGTGATGCCCAGGGGGCGCAGCGCCTCGACATAGATGTTCACGATCTGCTGGACCTCCGAGCCCGCGCGCATCGCGGTGCCGTTCTGGTTCAGCAGGATCTCGAAGGCGAAGGGGCGGCCCTGCGCGTCGCGCAGCTGCCCGTCCTGCACGGTCCAGCCCGCCTCCTCCATCAGCGCCATCGCGCGGCGCACGCCGGCCCGGTCCATCGACCGCTCCGACCCCTCGGGCAGGGCATAGCCCTCGATGGCGCCGGGGGGCAGGTCGCCCGCGAAGGGCGCCAGCAGGTCGGCCACCGCGCCCGTCGCGGGCCCATCCCCCATCGCCAGGGCCGAGTTCGAGAAATAGGACGTGATCCGCGGATCGGCCCCGCCGTTCAGCGTCTGGTTGATGAAGCGGAAGTTGAACATCTCGATCATCGCCTGGCGCACGCGCCAGTCCGCAAAGATCGGGTTGCGGGTGTTCATGACCAGCCCCACGATGCCGGATGGGCGCTGGTTCGGGATCTCGGATTTGACCGCACGGCCCTCGGTCATCAGCGGAAAGCCGAACTCCGACGCCCATTTCTGCGCCGACAGCTCGCGCCAGACGGTGACCTCGCCGGCCTTGAAGGCCTCGAACATCGCGTTCGCATCGGCGAAATAGTCATAGCGGATCACGTCCAGATTGTTCAGCCCCCGCATCAGCGGCAGGTCCTTCGCCCAGTGGTCGGGGTTGCGCCGGAAGGTGATCGACCGCCCCGGATCGACCTGCTCCACCACATAGGGCCCGCTGCCGATGGGCACCTCCAGGGATGAGGCGGTGAAGTCCTGCCCCACCCACTGGGCCTTCTTCAGGATCGGGCGCAGGCTCATCAGCATGGGCAGCTCGCGGTCGGGCTCCTTGAAGGTCAGCCGCACGCCGCGCGCGCCCACCGGCTTGATCGCGGCGACCCGCGACCAGGCGGCGTGATAGCGCGGATGCCCCTGGGTGCCGAGCGTCTCGTAGGACCAGATCACGTCCTCGACCGTGACCGGGCTGCCGTCCGAGAAGCGGGCCTCGGGGCGCAGGGTGAACTCGACCCAGGCCCGGTCGGGCGCGACCTCGACCGACTCGGCCAGAAGGCCGTAGAGCGTGAAGGGTTCGTCGATCGACCGCATCATCAGCGATTCGGTGACATGCACGCCCACGCCCCAGGCCGCGTTGCCCTTCAGGATCCAAGGCTTCAGACTGTCGAAACCGCCCGGCTCGGCCAGCCGAATCGTGCCGCCCTCGGGTGCGTCGGGATTGGCATAGGGCAGATGGGCGAATCCTGCGGGCAGCGCAGGTTCTCCATAGATTGCAATGCCATGGACCGGTTCGGCGAGGGTTGCCAGCGGCATTGCTGCAACACCGCAGCACAGCGCCACCAGCGCGGGGGCGACCCGCCCGACCGCACATTCCCTAAGGTTTTCGAAGATTCGCATCGCCCGCCGCCCCGCCGTTTCTTGTTTGGCCGCATTATCAACAGGCTTGGCGGGGGTGCGTCAACCAAGCCGGGAAGATCGCTGTTGGACTCGGGCGGTTCCTCGCGTATAAATAGGGCACTGCTCGATAGGTTTCTTGCCTGTATGAAACCTGCCTCATGACTTGCGCCCGCCTTGTGCGGGCGCTTTTTTTTGCCCATGCTGCGGCTGCGAAACCGCCCCGTGCGACCGGCGTTGACGGCACGGGGCAAGTCGAGGAGCAGCCGATGTTCGAGAAATTCCTGAAGGGCAAGACCGCGGTCGTCACCGGGTCCAATTCCGGCATCGGCCTGGGCGTGGCCACGCGCCTGGCCCGCGCGGGCGCGGATGTGGTGCTGAACAGCTTCAGCGACACCGAGGACGACCACGCCCTGGCTCGCAGGCTGGCCGAGGAGCACGGCGTCTCGGTCCGCTATGTCCAGGCGGACATGTCCAAGGGCGACCAGTGCCGCGCGCTGATCCACAAGGCCGGCGCCTGCGACATCCTGGTGAACAACGCTGGCATCCAGCACGTCGCCGCGATCCCCGATTTCCCGGCCGAGAAATGGGACGCGATCATCGCGATCAACCTGACATCGGCCTTCCACACCACGGCGGCGGCGTTGCCCCTGATGCGCGAGGCGGGCTGGGGACGCGTCATCAACATCGCCTCGGCCCATGGGCTGACTGCCAGCGCCTACAAGTCCGCCTATGTCGCGGCCAAGCACGGCATCGTCGGTCTGACCAAGGTCACCGGATTGGAGACCGCGCGCGAGGCGATCACCGCCAACGCCATCTGTCCGGGCTATGTGCTGACCCCGCTGGTCGAGGCGCAGATCCCCGACACGATGAAGAAATACGGCATGGACCGCGACGAGGTCATCGAGAAGGTCCTGCTGGAGCGTCAGCCGTCCAAGGAATTCGCCACCACCGACCAGCTGGGCGACACGGCGGTCTTCCTGTGCAGCGATGCGGCGGCCCAGATCACCGGCACCACGATCAGCGTCGATGGCGGCTGGACGGCGCTGTGATCGGCGCGGGCGCCGTCGCGGCGGTGCCCTGCGCGGGATCGCGCTCTGGACCCTGGGGGTGCCCGGCGCGGTGATCCTGCTTCTGGCCGCGCTGCGCCTGTCCTGAGCCGGGAACGCGAACGCCCCGCCGGATCGGCGGGGCGTTGCGGTGGACGGGACAGGACGGTCAGGTCAGCCGAGCGCGTTCTCGATGGTCTTGAGATCGGAGTTGGTCAGCGTCTTGGCCACCTCCTTGCGCAGCCGCATCTGCAGCTCCTTGTGATAGTGCTTGCGCATCACGCCCAAGGTGGACGGGTCGGCGATGATCGCGATGTCGTCCACCTTGTTCTTCAGCACCATGCCGTTCAGGTGCCGCGTCAGCTGCGCGGCGAAGGTCGCCTCCTCGTCGTCGCGCGGAGAGCCTTCGTCGATCTGGGCGCCGTCGCCCGACAGGCTGTCCTGGGTCACCTTCTGCGTTTCGGACAGGTCCAGGCCGGACTTGGCCGTGTTGCGGAACAGGGTCGCGGAATGGCCGTCGGCGACGACGACCACGGCGTTGTGGGGCAGCATGATCAGCTCCTTCTTGCGTTCGCTTTCGCTGATCATCAACGCCGAAGGTCAGGTCTAGTTGCAGCCGTCGCAGAAACGGCGGATGCGGGTCAGCGCCTCGCGCAGCACCCCGTCCGCCGCCGCATAGGAGATGCGGAAATGCGGGCTGAGGCCGAAGGCCGCGCCGAAGACGACGGCCACGCCCTCCTCGTCCAGCAGGGCGTTGGCAAAGGCCTCGTCGCTGTCGATCAGGGTGCCGCCGGGGCTGGTGCGCCCGATCAGCCCGGCCATGCTGGGATAGACATAGAAGGCGCCCTGCGGCACCGGGCAGTCCAGCCCCGGACAGGCGTTCAGCCCGGCCACCACCAGGTCGCGACGACGCTGGAACACCGCACGGCTGTCGGTGACGTAATCCTGCGGCCCGTTCAGCGCGGCCTCGGCGGCATACTGGCTGATCGAGCTGGGGTTGCTGGTCGATTGCGACTGCAGCTTGGCCATGGACCGGATCAGCGTCTCGGGCGCCGCGCCATAACCGATCCGCCAGCCGGTCATGGCATAGGACTTGCTGACCCCGTTCATGGTCAGCACGCGGTCCTTGAGGCGCGGCTCGACCTGGGCGGGGGTGCAGAATTCGAACCCGTCGAAGACCAGATGCTCGTAGATGTCGTCGGCCAGGACCCAGACCTGCGGATGGCGCAGCAGCACGTCGCACAGCGCCGCCATCTGCTCCCGGTCATAGCCCGCGCCCGACGGGTTCGAGGGCGAGTTCAGGATCAGCCACTTGGTCCGGGGCGTGATCGCGGCCTCCAGCGCCTCCGGCGTCAGGCGGAAGCCCTGGTCCTGCGCGCATTCGACGACGACCGGGCTCCCACCCGCCAGCAGGACCATGTCGGGATAGCTGACCCAGTAGGGCGCGGGCACGATGACCTCGTCGCCCGCGTTCAGCGTCGCCATCAGCGCGTTGAACAGGATCTGCTTGCCGCCGGTGCCGACGGTGACCTGGGCGGGGGTGTAGTCCAGCCCGTTCTCGCGCGCGAACTTGGCGACGATGGCGCGCTTCAGCGACGGCGTGCCGTCCACCGCCGTATAGCGCGTGTGGCCCGCGTCGATCGCAGCCTTGGCGGCGTCGCTGACATTCTGCGGCGTGTCGAAATCCGGCTCTCCGGCCGAGAGGCTGATGATGTCGCGTCCCGCCGCGCGCAGTTCGGCCGCGCGGGTCGTCATGGCGATGGTGGGCGAGGGCTTGATCCGGGCCAACCGGTCGGAAATGAACGCCATGGGTCACCTTGCTGCTGTCGGTTTGAACTGTCGGCCCGCATGGCATACGCTTCCCCGCAGGCCCTCACAAGCAAGAGAGACGCGATGGACAGCTATGCCGATCCGGTGGCCACACTGGGCGACCGCCTGACCGCCGCCCGCGAAGCCGCGGGCCTGGAGGTCGGGGCCCTGGCCGAGGCCCTGGGCCTGCGCCCCGAGACCCTGGCCGGATGGGAGGCCGATCAGGCCGAGCCGTCGGCCAGCCTGATGGGACGCATTGCCACGCTGACTGGGGTTTCGCCGATCTGGCTGTTGACGGGGCAGGGTCCGGGGCCGAAAGACGCAGGCGCGGAGGATGCACTGCGCGCCGAGCTGGCCGATCTGGGCCGGTTGCTGCGCGAGGCCGCCGACCGCGTCGCGCGTCTTGAGGAGGCATTGTCCCATGGCTGAGATGACCGAAACCCCCGAGCACCGCCTGAAGCGGCTGCACATGCGCAGCTGGCGGCGCGGCATGAAGGAGATGGACCTGATCCTGGGGCATTTCGCCGATGACCGCCTGGCCGGGCTGAGCGCGGCAGAGCTGGACCTCTATGAGCGGCTGCTGGGCGAGAACGACCAGGACCTGTATCTTTGGGTCACGGGCCGCATCGGCCAGGGCGTGCCGGAAGGCCGGGGCGGGCCGGTGCTGCTGGAGCCGATCCTGGACCGAATCGCGGCACATGCGGCGGACCGTTTCCGGGCGGATCGCTAAAATTTTCGGCATTCCTGGCGCGGGAACGGGCTGCGATTAACCGAAGATTGTCTTTTTCCTGTCATCAAAGACTCATGACGAACAGGACAGGACAACCCCAACCCATGCTTGCCCCTGCACCCCGCGATCAGCGCCCGACGGCCGAGCCGCAATCCCTGGACGTCGCCCTGTCGGAGCTGACAGACGCCTATCTGGAATCGCTGCAGCTGCTGGAGCGGATGCACCGGCTGATGCTGGATCTGGTCAAGGACGAATTCGAACGCCTGCACCGGGGCGATCTGACCCCGGTTCAGGCCATGATCCTCTACAATCTGGGCGAGGCCGAGGTCTCGGCCGGAGAGCTGCGCTCGCGCGGGATGTATCAGGGGTCGAACGTCAGCTACAATCTCAAGAAGCTGGTGGCGATGGGCTATGTCCATCACGAGCGCTGCGACATGGACCGCCGGTCGGTCCGGGTGCGCCTGACCGCCGAGGGTCAGGCCGTGCGCGACATGGTCCGGCGGCTGTTCATCCGCCATGCCGAGGGTCTGGCCATGTCCGGTGTCCTGGAGGACCCGCCGCTGGACAGCGTCAACCTGCAGAGCCGCCGCATCGAGCGGTTCTGGAGCGAGCAGATCCGCTACATCTACTGAATTGAACCCGGCCCCGCGGGGGCCGGGTGCGCCTGTTCCTGCAAAGCCTCCGCAGGACGGGCCGGTCCTACCAGTGGCCGGTGTTCTGCATGCTGGCCCAGGGCTCCTGCGGGGGCAGGGCATCGCCCTCCTGCAGCAGTTCGATCGAGACGTTGTCGGGGCTGCGCACGAAGGCCATGTGTCCGTCCCGCGGCGGACGGTTGATCGTCACGCCTGCATCCTGCAGTCTCTGGCACATCTCGTAGATGTTGCCGACCCGGTAGGCGAGATGGCCGAAATGCCGGCTGTCGGAGGGCAGGCCGTCGTCGCCGTCCCAGTTGTGGGTCAGCTCGACCGGGCATTCCGGCTGGCCCGGCGGGGCCATGAACACCAGGCTGAAGCGGCCCTTGTCATTGTCGATGCGGCGTGTCTCCTCCAGTCCCAGCAGGCGGAAGAAGGCCATGGTCTTGTCGAGGTCCTTCACGCGGACCATGGTGTGCAGATAGCGGATTGTCATGGGGTCTCCTTTCGGCGGTGGGCATGCAGGCTGTCACGGCTGCGCTCCGAGTGCAACGCATGTCCCTGCGCCCGGTTGCCCGGACCTCCGTCTTGACATAGGACGGGAGCCACCACACCGCCTGAGAGGACCCTCCGCCATGCCCGTAAAGCCCGACCAGCAGGCCGAGATCGACAGCCTCCGCGCGGCCCCCCGCCAGACCCTGCGCGCCGTGTCCGAGGGGATGGAGCGGCATCTTTACGTCGCGCATCCGGTGCTGGATCACGGGCTGGTCCGGGTCATCGACTACATGGGCGACGACGCGGCGATCTGTCAGGCGGCGCGCGTCAGCTATGGCAAGGGCACCAAGTCGGTGCAGAACGACGAGGGGCTGATCCGCTATCTGATGCGCCACTGGCATTCGACCCCCTTCGAGATGTGCGAGGTCAAGTTCCACGTCAAGCTGCCGGTCTTCGTCGCGCGCCAGTGGATCCGGCACCGCACCGCCAACGTGAACGAGTACTCGGCCCGCTACTCGATCCTGGACCGGGAATTCTACATCCCCGCGCCCGAGCATCTGGCCGCGCAATCCGCGCAGAACAACCAGGGCCGCGGCGAGGTCCTGCAGGGCGAGGAGGCGCAGCGCGTCCTGGACCTGCTGCGCGAGGATGCGATGCGCAGCTATGACCATTACGAGGCGATGCTGGGCACGGATGGCCAGCAGGGGCTCGCGCGCGAGTTGGCGCGGATGAACCTGCCCGCCAACATCTATACCCAGTGGTACTGGAAGGTGGACCTGCACAACCTGCTGCATTTCCTGCGCCTGCGCGCGGATGCCCATGCGCAGTACGAGATCCGCGCCTATGCCGACCTGATGTGCGACATCACCCAGGCCTGGGTTCCGGCGGCCTTCGCGGCCTTCCGCGACTATCGCATGAATGCGGTCAACCTCTCGGCGCAGGCGGCCGCGGTGCTGCGCCGCCGTCTGGCCGGCGAGGTGGTGACCCAAGAGCAGTCGGGCATGGGCGCGCGCGAATGGCGCGAATTCGTGCAGGACTGGGGCTGACCCCGCCATGCGAAAGGGGCGCGACCGAAGCCGCGCCCCCCATCCGCCATCGTCGCGGTCTCAGAACGTGAAGTCGTTGATGTCCAGATCGGTACGGGCGAAATCCTCCAGCACGATCACGGTCGAGGCGTCGATGCGCAGGATCGTGTCGTCGCCGTTCTGGGTCGCCCCGTTGATCGCGCGCTGGACCGAGGCGCGGTCCAGGTCGTCGATGTCCAGCCGGTCCACGCCGTTCTGGAAGTCCAGGACGCGGTCGCGTCCGTCGCCGCGCTCGAACTCGAACTCGTCGGCGCCGAGGCCCCCCGACAGGATGTCGTTGCCGCGCCCGCCGTCCAGCGTGTCGTTGCCCAGCCCGCCGAACAGGCGGTCGTTGCCGTTCTCGCCGTCCAGGTCGTCGCGGCCTTCCTGACCGGACAGCACGTCGTCGCCGTCGTCGCCCTCCAGCTCATCGTCGCCCAGCTGGCCGTTCAGCGTGTCGTTGCCGCGACCGCCCTCCAGCTCGTCGTTGCCCTTGTTGCCGAACAGCCGGTCGTCTCCGTCGCCGCCATAGAGGTCGTCGAACCCGTCGCCGCCCTGCAGCAGGTCATTGCCGCTGCCGCCCCAGATCGAATCGTTGCCCGACCCGCCATAGAGGCGGTCGGCGCCCGCCTCGCCCCAGATCCGGTCCGCGCCGTTCAGGCCGAAGGCCGTGTCGTTGCCCGCGCCCGCATAGATCAGGTCGGCGACCGGGCTGCCGGTGATGCGATCCGCGCCCGAGGTTCCGTTGTAGCGTGCCATGAAGTGATCCTTTCGCGTGTCTCGGGCCGACCATGTCGCGGCCCCTGTGCGAATCGATCTAGCAGGACGACCCTGACAGCAGCCTGACGACACCTGTCAGTGCGCTGTCAGGTCCGTGCCGCTATAAGCGCGGACATGAGCACCCGTCCCCTGATCTTCCTGGCCGCCCTGGCCCTTCTGACGCCCTGGCCCAGCCCGATGCCCGCGCAGGCGCCCGACGCCTCCGACTACGAGACCGCCCGCATGGCCGTCGGGCGGGGCGACATGCTGCCGCTGGAGACGATCCTGGCCGGGGTCGAGGCACGCCATCCGGGCCAGGTCGTCGAGGTCGAACTGGAAGAGGAGGCCGGACTGTGGCTCTATGAGGTCGAAATCCTGACGCCGGACGGCCGCCTGATCGAGATCGAGCTGGACGCCGGAACCGGCGACATCCTGGGATATGGGGAAGACGAGGACTGATGCGCGCGCTTGTGGTCGAGGATGATGCCCGGATCGCCGCCGATCTGGACCGGGCGCTGTCGGCGGCGGGGTTCCGGGTCGAGGCCACCGCATCGGGGCGCGATGCGTGGTTCCGCGGGGGCACCGAGAGCTTCGACCTGATCGTGCTGGATTTGGGCCTGCCCGATCTGGACGGGCTGACCCTGCTCAAGCGCTGGCGGTCCGAGGGCTGCGATGCGCCGGTGCTGATCCTGACCGCGCGCGGTGCCTGGACCGAGCGGGTCGAGGGGATCGAGGCGGGGGCCGACGACTATCTGCCGAAACCCTTCCGCATGGAGGAGCTGGTCGCCCGCGCCCGCGCGCTGGTGCGCCGCGCGGGGGGGCGGGCCGATCCGCGCATCGAGGCCGGGCGCCTCATCGTGGACCTGAACCGCATGACCGCGCTGGTCGACGGGGTGCCGGCCGCGCTGACGCCGCTGGAGTTCCGCCTCATCGCCTATCTGGCGCTGCACCGCGACCGCGTCGTCGCCCCGACCGAACTGCTGGAGCATCTCTACGGCGATGACGACGCGCGCGAGGCCAATGCGCTGGAGGCGGTCGTGACGCGGCTGCGCCGCAAGCTGGGACCGGGGATCGTGGCGACGCGGCGCGGCTTCGGCTATCTGCTGGAGCCCGCCGATTGAGGCCGCTGTCGCTGCGCTGGCGGCTGATGCTGATCGGTGGCGCGACGATCCTTCTGGTGCTGGCGCTGTCGCTGACCATGCTGGCGGTGCTGTTCGACCGCCATGTCCAGCGGGTCGGCGTCTCCGACCTGCGCGACCGCGCGCTGGTCCTGCTGTCGGTGATCGAGCCGCCGGCCGCGCCGGGCGGCGCGCCGGTGATGAGCGATCAGCCGCGCAACCCCTCGTGGCAGCGGCCCTTCTCGGGGCATTACTGGCAGGTCTGGCTGGAGGACGACCTGCTGCGGTCGCGCTCGCTCTGGGACGTGACGCTACCGGTGCCGGAGGTGCCGCCGCCGGTTGGAACCGCGCGCATCCTTGAGCTGGACGGCCCGTCGGGGCAGCGGCTTCTGGCGTTGGATCAGCAGGTGATGGTCGGAAGCGCGGGCCGCACCGCCCCCGTCCGGGTGCTGGTGGCCGAGGACGTGGACGACGCGACCCAGGCCCGCGGCGCCTTCCTGCGCGATCTGATGCCGTGGCTGGGCGGGCTGGCGGCGGTCCTGCTGGCCGCGTCCTTCCTGCAGGTGACGGTGGGCCTGCGTCCGCTGGCGCAGATCGGAGATCTGCTGCGCGCGCTGACCGACGGGCGGCGGCGGCGGCTTGGGGCGGACCTGCCGCGCGAGGTGGCGCCCTTGGCCGCGCAGCTGGACCGCCTGCTGGACGACCGCGACCGCGAGCTGGACCGCGCGCGCCACCGGGCGGGCGATCTGGCCCACGGCTTCAAGACGCCGCTGCAGGCGTTGCTGGGCGAGGCGCGGCGCCTGCGCGATCAGGGCCGCGATCAGGCCGCCGACAGCATCGAGCATGTGGTGACCGTCATGCGCCGCCATGTGGATCGCGAACTGGCGCGCGCGCGCATCCGCACCGACGCCGCCGGGGCGCGGGCCGAACCCGCCGTCGTCGCCGCGCGGCTGGTCCAGGTGCTGCGCCGGACACCGCAGGGCGCGGGCATCGACTGGCGGATCGAGCTGCCGGACGGGCTGGCGCTGCGCATCCAGCCCGACGACCTGACCGAGGCCTTGGGCGCGGTCATGGAGAACGCCGCCCGCCACGCCCGCGACCGCGTCACCGTCACCGCCCGCCCCGAGGGCGCGCTGACCGCGATCGTCGTGCGCGACGACGGGCCGGGCGTGCCGGAACCGGCGCTGGCCCGGCTGACCAAGCGCGGCGTCCGGCTGGACGAGGGGGGCGACGGGCAGGGGATCGGTCTGGCCATCGCCGCCGACATCGCCGAAGCCGCGGGCGGCAGGCTGACCCTGGCCAACGCCCATCCGGGGCTGGCGGTCGGGCTGCTGCTGCCTCGGCATGGCGCGGCCAAGGACGGCTGAGGCGGTCTCAGACGACGCGGGTGGTGACCGGCTCCAGCCCCTCGATGGCGACCGTCGCGACATCGCCGCGCCGCAGGGCGCCGACGCCGGCGGGCGTGCCGGTATAGATCAGGTCCCCCGGCGCCAGCGTCACCAGCCGCGACAGGTGGGCGATGATGTCCGCGACGGGCCAGATCATCGCCGACAGGTCGCTGTCCTGCCGCACCTGCCCATTGACACTGAGCGTCAGCCGCCCGCGCCGCATCGGCCCATCCGCGCGGCGGATCGCGCCGCAGACCGCCGACCGGTCGAAGCCCTTGGCCATGTCCCATGGCCGGCCCGCCGCCTTGGCCTGCGCCTGAAGGTCGCGGCGCGTCAGGTCGTTGCCCGCCGCATGGCCCCAGATCAGTCCCGTGGCCTGATCGGGCGACAGGTCGGCCCCGCCCGCGCCTAGGGCCACGACCAGCTCGCCCTCGAAATGCAGATCCGCCGTGGCGGCGGGATAGGGCAGGTCGGCATCGCCGGTCAGCAGCGCATCGGCGGGCTTGGTGAAGAAGAAGGGCGGCTCGCGGTCGGGATCATGGCCCATCTCGCGCGCGTGGTCCGCATAGTTGCGCCCGACGCAGAAGATGCGGCGCACGGGAAAGCGCGTCTCCTCGCCCGCCACGGGGACGGAGGGCGTCGGGGCGGGGGGCAGGACGAAGCTGCTCATGCCGCGAACAGCCCGTCGAAATCGGCGAATCCCTTGACCTCGATCGGGTTGCCCGAGGGGTCGAAGAAGAACATCGTCCGCTGTTCGCCGGGCTGGCCCTCGAACCGGATCTGCGGGGGGATGTCGAAGGCGATGCCCGCCGCCTCCAGCCGCGCGGCCAGATCCAGCCAGTCCGCCAGCGGCAGCACCACGCCCAGATGCGGCATCATCACCATGTGATCGCCGACGCGGCCCGTGCGGGTGGTCGGAAAGGGCGTTCCCAGATGCAGCGACAGCTGATGGCCGAAGAAGTCGAAATCCACCCAGCTGTCGGTCGAGCGCCCCTCGGCGCAGCCCAGCACGCCGCCATAGAAGACGCGCGCGGCGTCCAGATCGGTCACATGGATGGCAAGGTGGAACAGGGATCTCATCGCGGCCTCCGGCATGTCAGGCGTCAGTGATGCACGTCCTGCAATCGCGGCGCAAGATCAGCGCAGCGCGTCCAGCACCCGGCCCACCTGCCGCGCGGTGTCGTCCCATCCCGGCAGCGCCGCCCCGGCCCGGGCCGCAGCCTGGGCGCAGGCCGCGCGGCGGTCCGGATCGGCCAGCAGCGTGCGCAGCGCCCCGGCCAGCGCGGGGGCATCGTCGGGTTCGACCAGCAGGCCCGCATCACCCGGCACCGTGTCGGGCACCGCGCCGGTGCGGGTGCTGACGATGGGCAGGCCGTGGGACAGCGCCTCGTCGAAGACGATGCCATAGCCCTCATAGCGCGTGGCCAGCGCAAAGACCGACGCCTGCCGATAGAGGGCGCGCAGACGGTCGTCGTCCACCCGTCCCGCCAGCGTCAGGCGCTGGCCCAGTCCCGTGCGCGCGATCCGCGCCTGCAGGGCCGCGACGTGGTCCGCGTCCCAGGGGTTGCCGACGATCACCGCCTGCCAGTCCAGATCGCGCAGCCCAGCCAGCGCGTCGATCAGCACGTCATGCCCCTTGCGCGGATGCAGGATGCCCACCGACAGGATCAGCGGCGGGTCCACGGGGTGGGAGCGCTCCGCCTGCGGCGCCAAGTCGGTGCCGGGGCGCGCGACGGTTATGCGCTCGGCCGGCACGTCGTAGCGGTCGATCAGCATCTGGCGGGTATGCGGGCTGGGCACCAGGATGTGCCGGGCATGGGCCAGATTGGCACGCTCGGTTCGCCACAGGTGGTCGGCCAGATCGGCGGGCAGGGCGCTCTCCTGCGCCAGCGGGTGATGGATCATCGCGACGATGGGTGCCGTGATCGCGGCCACGCCATCGGGGTCAAGCGCGCCGAAGGCCAGCCCATCCACGATCACCGGCCGGTCGGCAGGCAGCGCCTGCAGTCGGGCGACGGCATCGGCCATCTGGCCCGCATCGGGGGTCGGAAAGGCATCGGACAGCGACAGGACCGCGACATCGCGGCCCTGGGCGCGAAGGCCCTCGACCAGGCGGCGGTCATAGACATAGCCGCCGGTCAGCGTGGTGATGTCGCCGGGCAGGGCGAAGGTCAGCGTTCGGGTCTGGATCACGGATCGGCCTGGATGGTTGCTGCGGGGGCAGGGGCAGGCAGGGGGGCTGTGCCACGGCGCTGCGCCAGAAGCACCAGCACGCCCGGCAGGCTGCTGGCCAGGAAGACCAGGCCGAAGGCCAGGCTGGCCGCCAGACCGGCCTGCGCCGACGCGCCCACCAGCGGGAACAGCGCGGCGGCCGCGCCTTCGCGCAGGCCCCAACCGCTGACGGTCAGCGGCAGGATCATGGTCAGCAGGATCAGCGGCACCAGCACCGCGGCCTCGGACGGGGACAGGACGGTGCCGGTGGCCCGCGCGCAGAAAGCGAAGGCCGCCAGGTTCACCACGGTGATCGACAGGTTCAGCGCCAGCTGGCGCGGCAGCGCGCCCGGCGCCAGAAGCGTCACCCGCAGTGCGCGGCGCAGATCGCGCACCATGCCGCCCGCGCGCCCGCCCAGCTGCCCGACCCCGGCCAGCACGACGATCAGCGCGACCGCGCCCGCCATCAGCGTGCCGATGAGGCCCATGACCCAGGTGGGCAGCGTTAGCCCGCCCGGCATCACCGTGACGGTCAGCGCCCCCACGGCCAGCACCAAGAACAGCGAGACCTGTCCCGCCAGCCGTTCGATCGCGACCGCCGCACCGGCCCGGCGCAGCCCCGCCTGATGGCGGGCGCGCACCGCCCGGCCCGCATCGCCCAGCACGCCGCCGGGGAGCGACTGGTTCACCACCTGCGCCAGATAGTATTCGCCGATGGCCCGCGTCATCGGGATGCTCTGATCAAGCTGTCGCGCCGTGACCCGCCAGCGCAGCGCGGAGAGGACCGTCTGCACGGTCAGGGCCAGCATCGCCGCGCCCAGCCAGAAGGGATCGGCCTGCGCCAGCAGGCGCAACGCCTGCCGGCCGTCCAGCCCGAACCACAAAAGCGTCATGACCCCGAGGGCCACCAGGATCTGCAAAGGTCGTGTCACGGTCATCATGCAGGAGGCACGTCCGAGACCCCGGAAAAGTTTCGCAGAAAATCATCACGAATGCGATCCATCGGCATCGCGGGCAGTCCCGCGGGCGGGATCAGCCCCGGCCTGAGGCCCCAGTCCAGCGTCCGGGCGACCAGATCGGGCGGGCCGATGACATGCAGCGGCACCTCGCGCCGGTCGTCGAGGCCGATGGTGGTGGCCGCCTGATGGTCGCCCACCAGCAGGATCAGCGGCGGGCGCTCCTGGCGGGCCGCATATTCCAGCACCGCCGTCAGCCCGTAGGAGATCGTGTCGCGGTACTGCGCCCGCACGCGGTCATAGTCGCGCCAGACGACGCTGGGCGGGTCGCCCTCCTGCGCCATGGCGTCGAATTCGGTGCCGTCGCCGATCGCCTCCCAGTCCAGCATCCGCGGCACCGGCGTCCAGGGCGCGTGCGACGAGATCAGCGCGATCTGCGCAAAGAGCGGGCGCGGATCGCTGCCGTCGCGCAGCAGCCGGTCGGTCGCGGTCAGGGTGAACTGGTCGGGCATGGTGACCCAGTTGAAGGGCTGGCCGCGATAGCCCAGATCGGGCGCGGCCAGAATGCGCTGAAAGCCCATCGTCGCGGCCTCGGGCCAGGGGCGGACGATGGCCGGCATCACCGCCGCGGTGCGGAACCCGGCCTCTGCGGCATGGTGGAACAGGGTCCGGCGCCCGCTGGCGATGGCCGCCTGATAGCGGGTCTGGTCGCTGACCCACAGCCCGTTGGCCAGCGTCGCATGGGCCAGCCAGCTCTGCCCGCCATGCGTGGGCGAGGTCACGAAGCCCGATGCCGTGGCCAAACCCCGCGCCTCCAGCGCGGCCTGCGCCTCGCGCAGGATCGGCAGATGGGCGCTGCTGAAGAAGTCGGTGTCGAAGCTGGTGCGGCCGTAGCTTTCCAGAAAGATGACCAGCACGTCGCGGTCGATCAGCGACAGGGGCTGCGCCAGCCCGGCCATCGCGTCCTCCGCCGCCATCTCGCGAAAGCGGCGCAGCTCCGTCAGGGTGCGGCGCGACAGCTCCAGCCGGTCGGCGGCGAAGGCCGCCGTCTGCGGCACCGGGATCGCGATGCCGTGGCCGGGCAGCACCGAGACCGCCCCGACCAGCATCGCGGCCCCCGCCAGCCCCGCCATGCGCGGGCCGCGACCCGCAGGGGCCAGACGCATCAGCTTGCCCATTGCCCACCACAGCCCCGCCGCGATCAGCACCGTCGCCAGGATCGCGCCCAGGACCGCCGTGACCGCCGCCGCGACGCCCAGGCTGCCCGCGATCAGCCGCACCGAGGCGTCGATCAGCGGCAGATCGCCCACCGGGTTGAACCGCCGCCCCAAGGTCTGCAGCATCGCCAGATCCGCGACCTTCAGCACCGTCACCGGCGTCAGCAGGCCGACCACGGCCAGCCGCAGCGGCAGGGCCGTCCAGCCGCGCCCCAAGGCCACCGCCAGCAGCAGGATCGCCAGGAGTTCCGGGGCGGGCCGCAGCCATGTGCCCCAGCCAAGGGCCGCGGGCGAGGCGGGCAGGGCCAGCACCGCCTGCATCAGCAGCAGGGCCAGCAGGATGGGAAGGAGCCACGATCTCACCGATGCGACCGCAGCCATACGACGTCGCGCAGGAAGGACCAGGCCAGCGCCACCGATGCGACGCGCGCCAGCATGATCGCCATGTCCTCGGACAGGACCGGGACCTGAAGCGCGATCAGCGTGGCCAGCTGCAGCACGCAGATGCCCTTCCGGACATAGCTGACTGGCAGCGGCGCCATGATCCACGGCCAGATCAGGCCCGCGCCCACGAACAGATAGCGCATGACGCCCAGCACCAGGACCTCGGCGCCGACCGGGCTGCCCGACAGGGCGTGCAGCGCCAGGATCAGCGCAAGCCCGGCATCGACCTCCATGTCGAAGCGCGCCCCGAACTCCGAGCACAGCCCGCTGCGCCGCGCCAGGAACCCGTCCACCCCGTCCAGCGACAGGGACAGCGCGGCGATGCCCGCCACGATCCAGCCCGCCGCCTCGCCGCCGATCAGCGGCGCGATCAGCGCGGTGGTCAGCGCCAGCCGCATCAGCGTGACGACGTTGCACGCGCCCATGCGGTCATGCGGGTAGTGGCGGTGCATCGCGACCGCGACCAGCGCCGCCGCCACCAGATAGGCCCCGCCCGCGATCAGCGCACCGGTGCCCTGGCCCAGGACCATCACGCCCACGCCCAGGTTCAGCGCCAGACCGGCCGGAACCGCCAGGACCAGCGCCTCGGTCAGGTGCCGCCGCGACGGGGTGTCGGGAAGGGGTCGGGACGGGGCTGTGTCTGGGCGCGATGCTTGCATCGGCTGAACATATGGCAGGCGCATGACGCGTCAAGCGGACTTCGCGGGGACTTGTGCGGATCGGGATGTGGCGTATCCTTGTCCGCAGCGGAGGGCTGCATCATGGATCACCGACCCCCAGGCTACGGCACCACGGCGCGCATCCTGCACTGGCTGGTGGCGGCGCTGATCCTGGCGATGATTCCCGTCGGTCTGGTGATGGTGCGCGACGGGCTGGACCGGGCTCTGGGCGACGCGCTCTACCTGTTTCACAAAAACGTAGGCGCGGCGCTGATCGCGCTGGTGGCGCTGCGGCTGATCTGGCGGCTGACGCACCGGCCCGCGCCGCTGCCCGACAGCCTGCCGGGCTGGCAGCGGGCGGCGGCGGGCCTGTCGCATCTGGCGCTCTATGCGCTGCTGATCGTGATGCCGCTGTCGGGCTATGTCCGGGTCCGGGCCGGGGGGTTTCCCATCGAATCGCTGGACGCCCTGGGACTGCCCACGCTGGTGCCGCGCTCCGAGCCCCTCGCCGACGCCGCCAGCGCCCTGCACGAGGCCGCAGCCTGGGCGCTGATCGCGCTGCTGGCGCTGCATGTGGCGGCGGCGCTGCACCATGCCGTCATCCGGCGCGACGGGGTCTGGGCCCGGATCTGGCCACCGCGGGGGCGATAGGCACGGGACGCTGGACAGGCACGGTCGCAGGGCGTATGTCGGGGCGCCGCAATGCTGCGGCGACGCTTCCTCACATTTTCTTCACGACGGGTTGAACGAAACCGGCGCGTTCGGCGTTCGACGGTGACGTCGAAAGTTTCGTATCTAGGAGATGCCGTGTCCAAGACCCTTGAAGTGACGATCATCGCGGTGATCGTGGCCTCCCTCACGGCTGTGCTGGCTTTGGACATGATGGTGCCCTTGGGAACGGCGGTGTGGCTGATCTACATCCTGCCGCTGAGCCTTTCGTTCTTCTCGCGCCGGGCGTGGATGCCTCCGATCACGGCGGCTGTCGTCTGCGCGGCGATGTTCGCGGCCTATTTCAAGGATACCGGCGGCATCGACCCCACCCTGGCGGCGATCAACCGCTCGATGGCGGGGCTGGTCTATCTGTGCCTGGGCCTTCTGGGCAACCGGCTGATCCGCAACCGCCTGCGGCTGGAGGACAACGACTGGATCACCGGCACGCAGGTCGCGTTGTCGCGTGCCATCCAGGGTGACCTGACGGTGGACCGGCTTGGCCGGCAGATCCTGTCGGTGCTGGCCGACCGGACCGGCGCGCGCGCGGCCGTCGTCTACGGGCGCGATGCGGACGGGTTCCAGCGGCTGGCGCATTGGGGCACCGACGCGGCCCTCTTGGCCGAGCGCATGTCCGCTGATGCGGGCCATCTGGCGCGGGCCGCCGCCGATCCGCAGGTCCTGCAGCTGACCCTGCCGCCCGAGCAGGCCCTGGGCTGGGGTTCGGGGCTGGCGCGCGGGCGCACGGCGCATGCGCTGATCGTGCCGATGCGCGACGGCACGGCCGTGAACGGGCTGATCGAGTTCGGTCTGGACCGGCCTGCACCGGCGCGGATGGTCGATCTGTTCGACCGCATCGCCGACAAGCTGGGCATCGCCCTGCGTTCGGCCCATTACCGCGAGCAGCTGCGCGAGCTGCTGGAGGAGACCCGCCGCCAGGCCGAGGAGCTGCGCGCCCATGGCGAGGAGCTGGCCGCCTCGAACGAGGAGCTGGAGGAGCAGACCCGC
Source organism: Paracoccus sp. ME4 (assembly GCF_046736325.1). Taxonomy (GTDB): domain Bacteria; phylum Pseudomonadota; class Alphaproteobacteria; order Rhodobacterales; family Rhodobacteraceae; genus Paracoccus. Next base: position 1,947,043 of record NZ_CP151276.1, on the reverse strand, counting down.
GCCCTGCAGGACAGCCACCGCCGCCTGGAGGCCCAGCAGACCGAGCTGGAGACCCAGAACGCCCAGCTGGAGAACCAGACCCAGGAGCTGGAGGAGCAGCGCGACGCCCTGGCGCGCTCGCGCCGCATGCTGGAGGATCAGGCCGAGGCCCTGTCGCGCGAGAGCCGCTACAAGTCCGAATTCGTCGCCAACATGAGCCACGAGCTGCGCACCCCGCTGAACGCGCTGCTGATCATGTCGCGCCTGCTGGCCGAGAACCGCTCGCGCACGCTGACCGATGAACAGGTGCGTTGGGCCGAGACGATCGAGGCGTCGGGCAAGGACCTGCTGGCGCTGATCAACGACATCCTGGACCTCTCCAAGATCGAATCGGGCAAGCTGGAGATGTCCGAGGACGAGATCCGGCCCCAGGCCGTCGCCGACAAGCTGGTCCGCGCCTTCGAGGCGCAGGCCCGTGCCAAGGGCCTGACCCTGAGCGCCCGCGTCGACCCGGCGTCCCCCACGATCCGCAGCGACCGGCAGCGGCTGGAGCAGGTGCTGCGCAATTTCGTCTCGAACGCGCTGAAGTTCACCGAGCGCGGAGAGGTCGTGCTGCACATCGCCCCGGCGGGCGACGGGCTGGCCTTCGGCGTCAAGGACAGCGGCATCGGCATCGACGCCGATCAGCAGGAGACCGTCTTCGAGGCGTTCCGCCAGGCGGACGGCACCATCTCGCGCCGGTTCGGCGGCACCGGGCTGGGCCTGTCGATCTCGCGCGAGCTGGCCGACCTGCTGGGCGGGCGGATCACGCTGGAGAGCGCCAAGGGCCAGGGCAGCACCTTCACGCTGATCCTGCCCGCCAACCCGCCGCGCCAGAGCGCCGCGGCGCCGCGCAGGCCCGCCCCGGCCCGCGGCCCCGTCGCGCCCATGCCCGCCCTTCCCGAGCCCGAGGGCGCGTCGGTCATGCTGGACGCGCTGCCCGGCCTGACCGACGACCGCGACATCATCGAGCCGGGACAGCGGGTGATGCTGGTCGTCGAGGACGATCCGGCCTTCGCGCGCATCCTTCTGGATCTGGCGCGCGAGCTGGGCTTCCGCTGCGTCTGCGTCAGCCGGGCCGATGACGCGGTCCTGGCCGCGCGGCATTTCCTGCCGCAGGCGATCGTGCTGGACGTGGGCCTGCCCGACCATTCCGGCCTCTCGGCGCTGGACCGGCTGAAGCGCGATGTCAGCACGCGCCACATCCCCGTGCACATGGTCTCGGCCGAGGACTACATGCTGGAGGCGATGGCGCAGGGCGCGATCAGCTACATGATGAAGCCCGTCAGCCGCGAGCAGCTGGTCGAGGCCTTCCGCAGCCTGGAGAACCGGCTGGAGCAGCGCATGCGCCGGGTGCTGATCGTGGAGGACGATCCCGCGCAGATGGAGGGGCTGAAGGCGCTCCTGGCCAGCGACGAGGTCGAGACGGTAGGCGCCGAGACCGCCGCCCGCGCGCTGGAGATCTGCCGCAGCCAGACCGTCGACTGCATCGTGCTGGACATGACGCTGCCCGACGCGTCGGGCTTCGATCTGCTGGAGCAGCTGGACCAGGACGGCACCGCGTCCTTCCCGCCGGTGATCGTCTATACCGCGCGGACCCTGTCCGAGGCCGAGGAGCAGCGCCTGCGCCGCTATTCGAAATCCATCATCATCAAGGGCGCGAAATCGCCCGAACGGCTGATCAACGAGGTCACGCTGTTCCTGCACCAGGTGGTCAGCGACCTGCCCGACAAGCAGCGCGAGATGCTGGCCGCTTCGCTGAACCGCGACGCCCAGCTGGAGGGCCGCCGCATCCTGGTGGTCGAGGACGACATCCGCAACGTCTATGCCCTGACGGGCGTCTTCGAGCCGCATGGCGCGACCGTGCAGATCGCCCGCAACGGGCGCGAGGCGCTGGAGGCCCTGGGGCGCATCAACGACGGGGCCGCGCCCAGGGTCGATCTGGTGCTGATGGACGTGATGATGCCCGAGATGGACGGCCTGACCGCCACGCGCGAGATCCGCAAGATCGACCGCTGGAAGTCGCTGCCCATCATCATGCTGACCGCCAAGGCCATGGCCGAGGATCAGAACCAGTGCCTGGCCGCGGGGGCGAACGACTATCTGCCCAAGCCGCTGGACGTGGACAAGCTACTGTCGCTGACCCGCGTCTGGATGCCCCGATGAGCGTCGAGCCCGTTCCCCTCAGCGCGGTCGAGGCGATCGAGCTGGACCTGTTCCTGGACGCGCTGAACCGGCGCTATCACTATGATTTCCGGTCCTATTCCCGAAGTTCCCTGCAGCGGCGGGCCGAGGTCGCCTGCACCCGGCTGAACTGCGCCACCCTGTCGGAGCTTCAGGGCCGGATGCTGCACGACCCGTCGGTCCTGCCCGACATCATCGACGCCATGACCGTGCAGGTCAGCGAGATGTTCCGTGATCCGGGCTATTACCTGACGCTGCGGCGCGAGGTGATCCCGCATCTGCGGACCTTCCCCTCGCTCAAGGTCTGGGTGGCGGGATGCGCGGATGGCGAGGAGCTCTATTCCATGGCCATCCTGTTCCAGGAGGAGGGGCTGTTCGACCGCACCCTGTTCTATGCGACCGAGATCAACCGCCGCGCCCTGGCCCGGGCGGAGGTCGGGGTCTATGACATCGACCGCCTGCCGGTCTTCTCGCAGAACTATCAGCAGGCGGGGGGGCAGGGGTCGCTTTCGGACTACTATACCGCCGCCTATGGGCGCGCGGCCTTCAACCGGGCGCTGCGGGGTCGCACCGTCTTCACCGAACACAACCTGGCCACCGACCAGGTGTTCTCGGAGGTGCATCTGGTTTCCTGCCGCAACGTTCTGATCTATTTCGACAATACCTTGCAGAACCGGGCCTTGGGGCTTTTTGCCGAGGCCCTGGCCCGCGGCGGCTTCCTGGGGCTCGGCTCGCACGAGACGCTTCGTTTTTCCGACCATGCCGCGTCCTTCGCGGCCTTTGCCGAACCCGACCGGATCTGGCGCCGCACCGCCATCGTCCAGGAGACCGCCCATGCCCGATAGACCCATCCGCTTCCTGATCGTCGACGACATCGCCGAGAACCACATGGCGCTGGAGGCGCTGCTGCGGCGCGACGGGCTGGTCGTGGACAGCGCCCGGTCGGCCACCGAGGCGCTGGAGCTGATGCTGCGGCACGACTATGCGCTGGCCTTCCTGGACGTGCAGATGCCCGGCACCGACGGCTATGAGCTGGCCGAGCTGATGCGCTCGACCGAGCGGACGCGGGGCGTGCCGATCATCTTCGTCACCGCCGCCGAGATGGACGAGGCGCGCCGCTTCCGCGGCTACGAGGCGGGTGCGGTCGACTACATCTTCAAGCCCATCGACCCGGTGGTGCTGAAGTCCAAGGCCGAGGTCTTCTTCCGCATCGGCCGCCAGGCCAAGGAGCTGGAACGCCAGCGCGACGAGATGCAGGACATCGCCCGTCACCGCGACCGCGTGATGGCGCAGCTCAAGGCGCATGCCGACAATTCGCCGCTGGCCTTCGTCACGCTGGACCGCGACCTGTGCCTGCGCAGCTGGTCCAAGGGGGCCGAGCGGATGTTCGGACGCGTGGCGGGCGACATGCTGGGGATGGCCGCGACCGCCTCGGGCTGGCTGGACGCGCAGGGGGCGGCGCTGCTGGCGGGCTGGCTGAACGACGATCATGACGGCGCGCCGCGCTTCTCGACCGAGCTGCTGCTGGATCACGTCGATATCGGCCCTATCCCCTGCGAGGTCTACGGCTCGGTCCTGGCGGACGGGCCGGGGCAGCCGTCGCTGTCGCTGCAGATCCTGGACGTCACCGAACGCAAGCAGGCCGAGGAGGTCCGCGCCCTGCTGATCGGAGAGCTGAACCACCGCATCAAGAACACGCTGGCCAACGTCCAGGCCATCGCCCGCCAGAGCCTGCGGCAGTCCGACAGCTTAGCCGATTTCGAGCGCAGCTTCGGCGGCCGCCTGCAGGCGCTGGCGCGCGCACATTCGATCCTGTCGGACGCCACCTGGGCCAGCGCGCCGCTGGATCAGCTGATCGACGACCAGATCAGCTCTGGAACGCTGGATGCCGACCGGCTGCACCGCGACGGCCCCCCGGTCGAGCTGTCGCCCGACACCATGCTGCGCATGGCGCTGACGCTGCACGAGCTGGGCACCAACGCGGCGAAATACGGCGCGCTGTCCGCGCCGCAGGGGATGATCCACCTGTCCTGGCGGCTGGATGCCGGCCGGCTGATCCTGACCTGGCGCGAAAGCGGCGGGCCGCCGGTCACGCCGCCGCAGCGCCAGGGCTTCGGCACCACGCTGATCGGCGCGGCGGGCGGGGGGGATGCGGCGGCGGTCACCGCCGACTGGCAGCCCGGCGGCGTGGTCTGGACCATTGCGGTGGCCGATGGCGTTACGCAGTTGCCCGGCGCGCCCGGATCGGGGGCCATTCCGGGCCTGCAGGTGCCGCCCCGCCCGCGCGCGCTGAAGGGCGCCCGCGTCCTGCTGATCGAGGACGAGCCCCTTGTCGCGCTGGACCTGCGCTATGAGCTGGAGGATGCCGGCGCGACCGTCACCGGCGTCGCCCGCACCGTGGCCGAGGCGCTGGAGGCTGCGCGTCGCGACGCCATCGACCTCGCGCTGCTGGACGGCAACCTCAAGGGAGAGCCGGTGGACGAGGTCGCGGCCCTGCTGGACAGCCTGTCGGTGCCGTTCTGCTTCGTCTCGGGCTACGGGCGCGAGCATCTGCCGCAGGGCTTCGACCACGCGCCGCTGATCGAGAAGCCCTTCCGCCCCGACACGCTGCGCACCATCCTGACCGCGCTCTTGGCGCGTGAGGTGCCGGATGCGGCGGAATAAGGACAGTCTTCCTGTCCCATCCGGGCGGCCCCGCCCCGCCGTTCATCCGCGCCCAACCGCAGGGGACTCCCGTTCCGCCCTGGTCGGGCGTCGGGCGAACGACGGTCCGTCGCGGCGCGGCGATGCGGCACCCGCCCGGCTTGCGCCCGGCGGCGGTTTCGGGCAGGACCGCGCCCTGAATTTCGGCAAGCAGACAGGACGCGGATGACCGGCGCGGCGATCACATTCGAGGGGCTGGGCAAGTCCTTTCCCAAGGCGGGCGGCCAGGTGACGGCGTTGGCCGACATCACCCTGTCGGTCCCTGCGGGCAGCATCACCGGCATCATCGGCCGGTCCGGCGCGGGCAAGTCCACGTTGCTGCGCATGGTGAACGGGCTGGAGCGGCCGACGACGGGCCGCGTCACCGTCTCGGGCCGCGACGTGGGCACCGCCACCGGGTCCGCGCTGCGCGCGATCCGGCGCGATGTCGGCATGATCTTCCAGCACTTCAACCTGCTGGCCTCGCGCACGGTGCGGGGCAACATCGCCCTGCCGCTGGAGGTCGCGGGCACGCCGCGCGGCCAGATCCGCGCCCGCGTCGACCAGCTGATCGAGCAGGTGGGCCTTGGCGCGCTGGCCGACCGCTATCCGGCGGAACTGTCGGGCGGGCAGAAGCAGCGCGTGGGCATCGCCCGCGCCCTGGCCACCGGCCCCAAGGTCCTCCTGTCGGACGAGGCGACCAGTGCGCTGGACCCCGAGACCACGCAGACCGTCCTGGACCTGCTGGCCCAGATCAACCGCGACCTGGGCGTCAGCGTCCTGCTGATCACGCATGAGATGGCCGTGCTGCGCGACATCGCCAGCCACATGGCGGTGATCGAGGCGGGCCGCATCGTCGAGGCCGGCCCGACCTACGACATCTTTGCGCGGCCGCAGCACGCGACCACGCGGCGCTTCCTGTCCGGCGTCACCGGGGCCACGCTGCCGGCCTTCGTCGCGGCGCGGCTGCAGACCGATCCGCCGGGCGATCAGGTGATCCGCGTGACCTTTGCCGGAACGCATGCGACCGACCCGATGCTGGCGCGTCTGGCGACCGATCTGGGCATCAGCGCCAACATCCTGGGCGGCACCATCGAGGAGATCGGCACGCGCCCCTTCGGCAACCTGCTGATCTCGGTCCCCCAGGACCGGGGCGACCAGGCCCGCGCCTTTCTTGAGCAACACGGTCTGACCACGGAGGTGCTGGGCCATGTCCGCTAACCTGATCCCGATCCTGTGGGACGCGACGCTGCAGACCCTCTACATGGTCGCCATCTCGGCGATCCTGGGGACGTTGGGCGGGCTGCCCCTCGGCGTGTTCCTGGCCTGCTCTCAGCGGGGGGAACTGCTGTCGGCGCCGTGGATCAACAAGGTGCTGGGGCTGGTGGTGAACGCCACCCGTTCGGTCCCGTTCATCATCTTGGTGGTGGCGATCATTCCCTTCACGCGGGCCGTGGTCGGCACGTCGATCGGCACGGACGCGGCCATCGTGCCGCTGACCCTGGCCGCCATCCCCTTCATCGCGCGGCTGGTGGAAAACGCCATCCGCGAGGTCGATGCCGGCCTGATCGAGGCCGCGCGCGCCATGGGTGCGACGCCGTTCCAGATCATCCGCAAGGTGCTGATCCCCGAGGCGCTGCCCGGCATCACCCTGGGCCTGACCCTGGCCGTGGTCAGCCTGATCGGCTATTCCGCGATGGTCGGCGCGGTCGGCGGGCAGGGCCTGGGCGATCTGGGCATCCGCTATGGCTATCAGCGCTTCATGCCCGAGGTCATGGCTGCCGTCGTCGTCATCCTGATCGTGCTGGTGCAGCTGGTCCAGTCGCTTGGCGAATGGATCGCGGCCCGCGTCGACCGCCGCGCGCCCCGCAACCGCGGCGCCTGAATTTTCCGCAGACAAGAAAGGACGAATCCCATGCTGCGTCTGACAACCTTCGTATCTGCCATCGCCCTGTCCTCCGCCGCCATGGCTGAAGACATCAAGGTCGGCGTGTCCCCCGGCGAACACGGCGAGATCATGGAGAAGGTGGCCGAAGTCGCCGAACCCTTGGGCCTGACCATCGAGGTCATCGAGTTCTCCGACTACGTCGTGCCGAACCAGGCGCTGGCGGATGGCGATCTGGATGCCAACAGCTTCCAGCACCGCCCCTATCTGGAGAACCAGATGAAGGACCGCGGCTTTGAGCTGGTCGAGGTCGGCACTACCATCACCACGCCGATGGGCATCTATTCCGACAAGGTCGAGGACATCGCCGACCTGCCCGAGGGCGCGCAGGTCGCGATCCCGAACGATCCGACCAATGGCGGCCGCGCGCTGCTGATCCTGCAGGATCTGGGCCTGATCACCCTGGCCGAGGGCACGGGCCTGGTTCCCAGCCCGCTGGATGTCAGCGACAACCCCAAGGGCCTGCAGTTCCTGGAGCTGGACGCGGCGCAGCTGCCCCGCGCGCTGGCCGATGCCGACATCGCGGTGATCAACACCAACTATGCGCTGGCCTCGGGCCTGTCCCCGCGCGAGGATGCCATCGCCATGGAAAAGGCCGACAGCCCCTATGTGAACATCCTGGTCGTCCAGCAGGGCCGCGAGGCCGAGCCTTGGGTCAAGACCCTGGTCGAGGCCTATCAGTCGCCCGAGGTGAAGGCCTTCATCGACGAGAAATACGACGGGGCCGTCATCACCTCGTGGTGATCGCCCGGGGCCGTCCTTCGGGGCGGCCCCTTTCCGTCAGACGCTGCACCGCGCCCGCCGCGGCGAACAGCGCTAGTCCCATCGCCGTCAGCACGGCCAGGGCCGCGAACATCAGGTCGGTCTGACCCCGCCCGTTCGCCATCAGCATCACATGGCCCAGGCCGCGGCTGGAGCCGACCCATTCGCCCACGATCACCGCCAGCGGCGCCTGCACCGCCGCAAGCCTCAGCCCCGACCCAAGCGCGGGCAGGGCGGCGGGCAGCTGGATCAGCGTCAGACGCCGCAGGGGCCGCGCGCCCATCGACCGCGCCAGATCGTCCAGCGCGGCGGGCGGGCGCATCAGCGCGTCGAACAGCACCGACGCCACTGGGAAATACACCACCAGCGCCACCATCACGACCTTGCTGGGCGCGCCGTAGCCCAGCCACAGCGTCAGGATCGGGGCCAGCGCAAAGACCGGCACCGCCTGCGCCGCGATCAGCATCGGCCGCAGCAGCCAGCGCGCCGCGGGAGACAGCGCCAGATTGACCGCCGTCCCGACCCCAAGCGCCACCCCCAGGGCCAGCCCCGCCGCCAGATTGGCCAGCGTGAAACGCGCATTCACCGCCAGCATCGCGGCGTGATCCATCAGCGCCTGCGCCACCCGCGCCGGTCCGGGCAGGATGAAGGGCGGCACGCCGCTGGCCCAGACCACGCCCTGCCAGACCGACAGCGCGACCAGGACCGCGATCAGGCCGCGCATGGCATCAGGCTGCGGAACAGCGCGGCTTGGGCCGCGAGAACCTGCGGATCGTCCAGCGCGCGCGGCGCGGGCGTCGCGGGTAGGCTCAGCGGGCGGGTTCCCCGGGCATCCAGCAGGAAGGCGGCGTGGCAGAGGCGCGCGGCCTCCAGTGGGTTGTGGGTGATCAGGATGACGGTGCGCCCGGCCAGGTGCCGCGCCGCCAGGTCCTGCATCTGCGCCCGCGTGGCGGCGTCCAGGGCCGAGAAGGGCTCGTCCAGAACGACGACCGGGCGATCCTCGATCAGGGTGCGGGCCAGGGCCACGCGCTGACGCTGGCCGCCCGACAGCTGGGCGGGGCGACGCGTCTCCAGCCCCGCCAGGCCCAGATCGGCCAGCAGGGCGCGGGCGCGGGCGCGGTCGGGCGCGTGCCCGCGCAGCCGCGCGCCGATGGTGACATTGGCCAGCGCATCGGCCCAGGGCAGCAGCTGATCCTGCTGGCCCATCAGCGTGACCGGGCCCCCGACATCCACCGCCCCGGCCAGACGCGCGGCCACGGGCAGGCCCGCCACGATCCGACCCAAGGTCGACTTGCCCACCCCCGACGGTCCCATCAGCACCGTCCAGCGCCCCGGAGGACAGTCCAGCGCCAGATCCGGCAGCAGCACCCGCCCGTCCAGGATCAGATCGCCCGTGATGCGGATCATGTCCGGTCCAGCCCCATCTGCCAGAACCCGACCTCCAGCTGAGTGGCCTGCGTGAAATGGCGCGCCAGCGTCCGCGCGCGGGGCAGGGCGGGCCAGTCGGGGCCCAACCGCGCCTCCAGCGCCGCGTCGATCAGCGCGCCGACATCATGGCAGACGCGCTGATAGTCGGCGCCGCCATAGGTCGCGGTCCATTCGCCATAGGGGCCGCCGCTGTCCGCATGCGCCAGCCCGATCTGGCCATAGCCGAACACGCAAGGCGCCAGCGCCGCCAGCAGGTCCAGCATGTCGCCCGCATAGCCGGTGGCCTGCACGAAGCGCGTATAGGCCATGTTCGCGGGCGATTCCGGGGTGTCCTGCAGCATCGCCTCGGTGATGCCCTCGCGGCCGCAGATCGCGACATGCAATGGCATCTCTCCGTTCAGCAGGCCGTGGGCGATGGAGGAGGCCAGCGCCATCTCCGACATCCGCTCCGACTTGGCAAAGACCAGCGCCCAGGATCGCGCAAAATGCAGAAGGAACACGTAATCCTGCCGCAGATAGTGCAGGAAGCTGTCGCGGGGCAGGCTGCCCGCCGCCAGCTGCCGGACGAAGGCATGGTCCACATAGGCGTCCCAGTGATCCCCCGCAGCGTCCCGCCACAGCGCGAAGGCGCGGCCGTAATCAGCCGCGCTCATGGTGCGGTCACGTCGATGGCCAGATCGGACAGCGAGTGTCCGCCCGGCGTGGCGCCCCGGTCGGCCAGGAACGCCTCGAAGCGCAGATAGCGGCCCGCGTCCAGCGCCGCGGGGCGCCCGGCAAAGCGGGGCCAGGTGTCGGCCCATGCGGCCTCGTTGAGGGGGGTGCGCAGTTCGGCGGCGGTCTCCGCGAACATCCGCCACGCCGCGTCGGGGTCGTTCTTGATGAAGGCCGTCGCGCGTTCCGTGGCCTCCAGAAAGGCCGCGACGGCGGCACGGTCCATGCGGGCGGGATCGGCCAGATAGATCAGCTCGTCATAGGCGGGGATGCCGTGATCCTCGGGGTTCAGGCAGCGGCCCTCGAACCCCTCCAGCCGCAGCTGGTTCAGCTCGAAGTTGCGGAAGGCGCCGATGACGCCGTCCACCTGTCCCGACATCAGCGCAGGCGCGATGGACCAGCCGATGTTGATCTGCTCGACATCGTCGGGGGTCAGCCCGCCATCGGCCAGCATGGCGTCCAGCATCACCTCCTGCACGCCCGCCACGGCAAAGCCGACCTTGCGGCCGGACAGGTCGGCGGGCGTCGCGATGCCGCTGTCGGCCAGCACGACCAGGCAGGTCAGCGGCGTTTCCACTAGCGTGCCGATGCGGGTCACCGGCAGGCCTTGGTGGCGCGACAGGTGCAGCTGCGGCTGATAGCTGACGGCCAGATCGACGCGCCCCGCGGCAACCATGCGCGGCGGATCGTTCGGGTCGGACGGGGCCACGGTCTGAACCGCCAGCCCGGCATCCGCAAAATAGCCCAGTTCCTGAGCCAGCACGATGGGCGCGTGGTCGGGGTTCACGAACCAGTCCAGCATCACCGTCAGCCGGGTGTCGGCATGGGCGGGCAGGGCCATCAGGGCCAGGGGGATCAGAAAGCGCATGGAACCTCAGTCGTTCAGGGCCAGAAGGGCGATCGGCCCGGGCCAGGTGGCGCGGAGCGTCTGCCCCGCATGATGGGCGCGCAGCCCGGTGCGACAGGCCAGCACGACCCGCGCGGCGGGACCGGGGTCCAGCGTGCCGATGCGCTCGGGCGGGACATGGCGCGCGCCGGCGATGGGTGGGGCCTCGGTCCGCAGGTCGATCAGCAGGTCGTCGGCGCGGATCTGGTCGCGGGCGACGAAGGGCAGGGGGTCGGCGGGTTCGGGCGCCCCGTCGAAGCGGAACCCGCCCATCCGCCATGCGCCCGCATCCCAGCTGACCAGCCGCCCCAGGGGCCGCGGTTCCAGCGCCAGGATCACCGCCAGCGCCATCTGCGCCTGAAGGGCGCCGATCATGCCGACCACGGGACCCAGCACGCCCGCGCCGGCGCAGGTCGCGGCACCGCGCGGCAGGTCGGAAAAGACCGCCCGCAGGCTGGGCGCCCCGCCGCAGCAGCTCAGGGCATAGCCCGACAGCGCCAGCGCCGACCCCGTGATCAACGGCCGCCCCGCCGCCATGCAGGCATCCGACAGGATCAGGCTGGCCCCGAACGTGTCGGCGCAATCCAGCACCACATCCGCCTGCGCCACCAGCGCGGGGGCGTTGGCAGGCGTCAGCCATTCCGGCACTGCGGTGACCGCGACATCGGGGTTCAGCGCGGCCAGCGCCGCGCGCGCGGCCTGCGCCTTCGGCTGGCCGATCTGGTCCATGCGGAACAGCGGCTGGCGGTGCAGGTTCGTCTCCTCCACCCGGTCGGGATCGACCAGGGTGATTCGGCCCACCCCCGCCGCGCCTAGGTATTGCAGCGTGGGGCAGCCCAGCCCCCCCGCGCCCACGACCAGCACATGCGCGCGGGCCAGCCGGTCCTGCCCCTGCGCGCCCACGCCGGGCAGGACGGTCTGGCGGTCATAGCGGCTCATGCGGTCACCGCCAGCCAGCGGCGCATCCGGGCCTCGGGGTCGGGGTTCAGCGTGATGTCGGTCACGGCCGAGACGACATCCGCCCCCGCCGCCAGGGCCTCGGCGCCCCGGTCCGGGGTCAGCCCGCCGATGGCCACCAGGGACACCGCGCCCGCGCGGCGCTTCCATTCGGTGACGCGGGTCAGGCCCTGCGGCGCCCACGGCATCTGCTTCAGGATCGTGGGCCAGACCGGCCCAAGCGCCACGTAATCGGGCGACAGCGACAGCGCGCGGTCCAGTTCGGCATCGTCATGGGTGGACAGGCCCAGCCTGAGCCCCGCGCGGCGGATGGCGGGCAGGTCGGCCCCGTCCAGATCCTCTTGCCCCAGATGCAGCCAGTCGGCGCCCTCGTCGATGGCGATGCGCCAATGGTCGTTCACCACCAGCGCCGCGCCATGGCCGCGCGCCAGGGCCAGCCCGCGGCGGATCTGGTCGCGCAGCTCGTCCTCGGCGCGATCCTTCAGCCGCAGCTGGACCAGTCGGACGCCCAAGGGCAGGGCGCGCTCCAGCCAGGCCGCATCGTCGAAGATGGGATAGAATCTCGGCAGCATCACAGCCAGGCCTTTCCGATCAGGGGGGTGGAGGGCACGCCCATCTCGCGCATGCCCATCGGGTCCGCGTCGCGGGCCAGCGCGCCCGCCTGCACGGCCAGCGCGAAGGCGCGGGCCATGGCGACCGGGTCGCCCGCCTGCGCCACCGCGCTGTTCAGCAGGACCGCGTCAAAGCCCGTTTCCAACGCCTCGGCTGCATGGCTGGGCAGGCCCAGCCCCGCGTCGATCACCATGGGCACGTCGGGAAAGGCCGCGCGCAGCATGCGCAGCCCGTGGCGGTTGTTCAGCCCCATCCCCGAGCCGATGGGCGCCCCCCAGGGCATCAGCACCCGGCAGCCCGCATCCAGAAGGCGCGCGGCCAGGACCTGATCCTCGGTCGTGTAGGGAAAGACCTGGAACCCCTCGGCGGCCAGGGTCTCGGCGGCCTCCAGGAGGCCGAAGGGGTCGGGCTGCAGCGTGTCGGCATGCCCGATCACCTCCAGCTTGATCCAGTCGGTCTCGAAGACCTCGCGCGCCATGCGGGCGGTGGTCACGGCCTCGCGCGCGCTGTGACAGCCTCCGGTGTTGGGCAGCACCCGCACCCCCAGATCGCGGATCAGCGACCAGAAGGCTTGGCCCTGGCCCGCCTCGCGGCGCAGCGACACGGTGGCGACCCCCGCGCCGCTGGCCCGGAAGGCATCCGCCAGCACCGCCGGAGAGGGGTATTGCGCCGTGCCCAGCATCAGCGCATTGGGCAGGGTCACGCCATAGAAGTCGCGCATCGCCTCAGCCCCCCTGCATGGGGGCCAGGACCTCGACCCGGTCGCCCTCGCGCAGGACCTGCGTGGCGCGGGCCGCGGAGGGCACGAAATCGCCGTTCAGCGCGGTGGCGACGCGGGTCTCGGCCCAGCCCAGTTCGGCCAGGGCGGCCTCCAGCGTGGTGGCGGCGATGTCGCGGGGGGTGCCGTTGACCTCAATCCTCATGGATCAGTTCTCCCTTGATGCGGTCGGTCAGATAGTCGGCGGCCTGCCGCGCCAGCGCGGGGGCCATCAGATAGCCGTGGCGGAACAGCCCGTTCAGATGCAGGACGCGCCCCCGCACCGTCACGCGGGGGATGTTGTCCGGGAAGGCCGGGCGCAGGTCCGCGCCCAGCTCGACCACCGAGCCTTCCGCGAAGCGCGGGTCCAGCGCATAGGCGGCGGACAGGAGTTCCAGCACGGACCGCGCCGTGACCGGCGCGCGGCTGGCGCTTTCGATCTGGGTCGCGCCCAGCATGAACAGGCCCCCCGCGCGCGGCACGATGTAGAGCGGATGGCGCGGATGCAGCAGGCGGAGGGTCCGGGTCAGGGAGACCTCGGGCGCGTGCAGCACGGCCATCTCTCCGCGCACGCCGCGCAGGCCGGGCAGGGCGGCCGACAGGCCCCGCGCGTCGATCACCGGGCCGGGGATGTCGTCGGGGTCGGCCTCGGCGCGCTCGACCGTGATGCCGCGCGCGGACAGCCAGGCCAGCAGATCGGCCAGCGCGCGGCGGGGGTCCAGGTGCGCCTCATCGGCGAAGAACAGGCCCGGTCGCGGCGGCAGGTCCGGCTCCAGATCGGCGCTGTCGCAGGGGCTGTGGCCGGTGGCGCGGCGGGCGAAACGCGCAAGCTCCGCCCGGTCGCGCTCCAGCGCCACGACCAGCGTGCCGCGATGCGTGACCGGGGTGACGGCGGACCAGGCCTGCGCCGCCTCGGCGCCAAGGCGGGTGATGACCGGCTCGGCCGTCACGCCCTCGCAATGCGGGGCCAGCATGCCGCCCGCCCACCAGGAACAGCCATGCGGCCCCGGCGGGCCGTTGCGGTCCAGGATGCGCGGGGTCAGCCCGCGGCGCATCAGCTCATGGGCGGTGAAAAGGCCCGCGACGCCCGCGCCGATGATGGTGACGTCAGACATGGTCCCAGACCGCGTGGAAATGATGCACCGGCCCATGCCCCGAGCCGACGCCCAGCCCGTCCGCCCCGGCGATGGCCGCCTGCAGATAGGCATGCGCCCGCGTCACCGCCTCCTCCAGCGGAAGACCCTGTGCCAGCCCCGCCGCGATGGCCGCCGACAGGGTGCAGCCCGTGCCATGGGTGTTGCGCGTGGCACGGCGCGGCGCGACAAGGCGCGTGACGCCGCGTTCGGTCAGCAGCAGGTCCACGCAGTCGGCGCCCTCCGCATGGCCGCCCTTCATCAGCACCGCCGACGCCCCCATGGCGCGCAGCGCGGTGCCCTGGGCCACCATCTCGGGGATGCTGGCGGCGGAGTGGCTGTCCAGCAGGCAGGCGGCCTCGGGCAGGTTCGGGGTCAGCAGCGTCGCCCGCGGGATCAGCCCGCGCAGCGCCGCCATGGCGTCGGGCGGCAGCAGCCGGTCGCCCGACTTGGCGATCATCACCGTGTCCAGCACGACCGGCAGGGCGCATCCCGCCAACCCCTCGGCGACGGCGGCGATGGCCGCAGGGCCGCCCAGCATGCCCAGCTTGACCGCGCGCACGTCCAGATCGTCCAGCACGGCCGCGATCTGCGCGGCGATCATCGCGGGGCTGGCGGGTTCGACCATGCTCACCCGGCGGGTGTTCTGCGCGGTCAGCGCCGTCACCACGCTGGCGCCATAGCAGCCAAGCGCGGAGAAGGTCTTCAGGTCGGCCTGGATGCCCGCTCCGCCGCCGGAATCGGACCCGGCGATGGTCAGGGCGATGGGTGCGGTCATGGTCGTCCCCCTTCGGTCGATGACGGATCACGGACGGGATGGGGGATTCGAGCGCGGTCGGGCCGCCTGTCTCTGCACCGTTCCCTCCGCCGGTATGACCCGGATCAGGTTCGATGGGTTGGCTTGCGCCTCTCAGCCCCTCAGCGGGACACCCCAACGGTTTGCGAATCGGAGCTTAGCCGCGCCCCGTCGCCGCCGCAAGGCTGGTGCCCGGACGCCGGGCTGCTAAGGTCCGCGCCAAGCCGACAGGAAAGGACTGCCCATGACCGCCATCACCCCTGACCAGCCCGCAGCCCTGCTGCGCGCCATGTTCGACGCGGCGGTCGCGGCCGCCGATCCGGGGCGCGTGCTGGCCGCGCACCTGCCCGAGAAGCCGCAGGGCCGCTGCATCGTGCTGGGCGCGGGCAAGTCCGCGGCCGCCATGGCCGCAGCCCTGGAGGCGGCCTGGCCCGATGTGGACCTGTCGGGTCTGGTCGTCACGCGCCATGGCCACGCGGTCCCCACCATGCGCATCGCGGTGATGGAGGCGTCCCATCCCGTCCCCGACGCCGCATCGGAGGAGGCCGCGCGCCGCATCCTGGCGCTGGCCCAAGGGGCGGGCGAGGGTGATCTGGTCATCGCGCTGATCTCGGGCGGGGGGTCGGCGCTGATGGCGCTGCCCCGCGCGGGGCTGACGCTGGAGGACAAGATCGCCGTCAACCGGCTGCTGCTGCGGTCCGGCCTGACGATCGAGGAGATGAACCGCATCCGCCGCCGCCTGTCGGCGATCAAGGGCGGGCGGCTGGCGCAGGCGGTCGCGCCCGCGCGTCTGGTGACGCTGGCGATCTCGGACGTGCCGGGGGATGATCCGTCGGCCATCGCCTCGGGGCCGACGGTGCCGGACCCGTCGGGGGCGATGGACCTCTCGGGGCTGGTGGCGCGTCTGGGGCCGGACCTGCCGCAGGCGGCGCGCGACCTGCTGCTGGCCCCGCCCGAGCCGGGCGCCGATTTCCCGGTGGACTACCGCCTGATCGCCGCCCCGCAGATGTCGCTTCTGGCCGCGGCCGAGGGGGCGCGCAAGGCCGGTGTCACCCCCGTCCTTCTGGGCGACGCGCTGGAGGGCGAGGCCCGGGAGCTGGGCATCGTCATGGCGGGCATGGCGCGCGCCGTGGCGGCCCATGGCACGCCCGCCCC
This sequence comes from Paracoccus sp. ME4, assembly GCF_046736325.1. Taxonomy (GTDB): domain Bacteria; phylum Pseudomonadota; class Alphaproteobacteria; order Rhodobacterales; family Rhodobacteraceae; genus Paracoccus. The sequence continues at coordinate 1,931,017 of NZ_CP151276.1, read as the reverse complement.
GGCCCCCGCCGTCCTTCTGTCGGGCGGAGAGACGACCGTGACCATCGGCGCGGGCCAGGCCGGGCGGGGCGGACGCAACACCGAGTTCCTGCTGTCCCTCGCGGTGGCGCTGCGCGGGCATCCGGGCATCCACGCGCTGGCGGGCGATACCGACGGCATCGACGGCAGCGAGGACGCGGCGGGCGCGATGATCGGCCCCGGCACGCTGGCGCGCGCGCGCGTGGCGGGTTTGGACGGGGCGGCGGTGCTGGCGGCGCATGACAGCTATGGCCTGTTCCAGGCGACGGACGCGCTGATCATGACCGGACCGACCCTGACCAACGTGAACGATTTCCGCGCAGTGCTGATCCTGCCCGGCTGACGTTTCGTCGCGTTGCATGCAGCGGCCGTCTTGGGCAGCCTGAGCGCGTTCAGACAGGATGGCCGCATGACCGACCCCGTTCCCACCCGTGCCGAGGCGCTGGCCCGGCTTGACGCCTTCCGCCCGCGCATGGGCCGCCGCTATGCCGCGGGGCGCAACACCGATGCGGGGCCGGGGGCGCATCGCGCGGTGTCGGGCCTGTCGCCCTGGATCAGCCGCCGCCTGCTGACCGAGCCGGAGGTGATCGCCGCCGCCCTGGACGACCACGGCCCCGAGGAGGCCGAGAAGTTCATACAAGAGGTCGTCTGGCGCGGCTATTTCAAGGGCTGGCTGGAGCAGCGCCCGCAGGTCTGGGACGGCTATCGCCGGGGGCTGGAGGCCGATCTGGCGGGGCTGGAGGCCGACCGCGCCCGCGCGCGCGCCGTCCGCGCGGCCTGCGACGGCCGGACGGGCCTGGACTGCATGGATGCCTGGGCCGAGGAGCTGGTCGCGACCGGCTATCTGCACAACCATGCGCGGATGTGGTTCGCCTCGATCTGGATCTTCACGCTGGAACTGCCGTGGCGGGTCGGGGCGGATTTCTTCTATCGCCACCTTCTGGACGGGGATGCGGCGTCGAACACGCTCAGCTGGCGATGGGTGGCGGGGCTGCACACGCGGGGCAAGCCCTATGCCGCCGATGCCCAGAACATCCGCCGCTTCACCAATGGCCGCTTCGCGCTCCGGCCCTCCGACCTGGCCGAGGTCTCCGAAGGGCTGGAGTCGACCGAACCCGAAGGCCTGCCCCCCCTGCAGCCGCTGCGCCGACCGGTGGCGCCCGACGCGACGCGGCCCACGGCGCTGCTGATCACGGACCAGGACTGCTGCGTCGAGGATTTCGCGCCGGACCGCCTGCCGCTGGTCGCGTCCGCCACGCTGGCGGCCAGCCACCTGCGGTCGCCCCTGCCGGTCGCGCCCCCTGTCGCGGCCTTCGAGGCGGGGGCGCTGGCCGATGCCGCCGACCGCGCGGGTGTCGCACCCGACCGGCTGGAGGCGCGCGATCCGGCCGATCTGGCGCGGTGGGCGGCGGCGGCGGGCGCGCGCCAGATCGCCACGCCCTTCGTGACGCGGGGGCCGCTGCGCGACTGGCTGGACTCCGCGCGGCCCGCGCTGGAGGATCGCGGTATCGCGCTGACGGAATGGCAGCGGGGCTGGGACCGGCGCGTCTGGCCCCTGGCGACGGCGGGCTATTTCAAGCTGCGCCAGAGGATCCCCGAACTGACCCGAGACCTGACCCGCGGCTGATTCCGGGCTGGCATGGCGGCTGCCCTTGCGTCACTCTGGACGGCGATGCGGCAGGAGGCGGGCAATGGACAGGCGCGGGCTTGAGATGACGGTGCTGATGACGCCGGACATGGCGAATTTCAGCGGCAAGGTGCATGGCGGCGCGCTGCTGGCCAGCCTGGACCGGGTGGCCTATGCCTGCGCCTCGCGCTGGTCGGGCGAATATGCGGTGACGCTGTCGGTCGATCAGGTGACCTTCAAGGAGGCCATCCATGTGGGCGAGCTTGTGACCTTCCGCGCCCGCGTGAACCATACCGGCCGCACCTCGATGGAGGTGGGCATCCGCGTCGAGGCCGAGAACATCCGCCGCGGCACGCGCCGGCACACCAATTCGTGCTATTTCACCATGGTCGCCGTGGATGAGCGCGGCCAGCCCGTCCCGGTGCCCCGCCCCGAGATGGAGGACGATACCGACCGCCAGCGCTGGCGCGCCGCAGAGGTCCGCCGCGAGATGCGCCGCGAGATCGCCGCCCGGCAGGAGGCCGCGTCCCGGACGACCTGAGCGCCGCCCTTGCTTTGCCGTGGACTTCCCGTCGCAAAGCGCGTAGGGAACCGCCTTTGGCCCTGAATGTCCGGGGCGGCGGGTGCAGGGTGGGCCGGTCGCAGCGACGATAGGTGCCGCTCATCGGGTCGCACATGGCCCCCGCATTTGGCGAATCACATGACTGAACTGAACTTCCCCGCACCGCTTCAGGCGGCGTTGGCCGACAAGGGCTATGAGACGCTGACCGCCGTGCAGTCCGCGGTGCTGGCCCCCGAGGCCGCGGGCCGCGACGTGCTGGTCTCGGCCCAGACCGGCTCGGGCAAGACGGTGGCCTTTGGCCTGGCGATGGGGGCGGACCTCCTGGACGGCGACCGCATGATCGCGGGCGAGCTGCCGCTGGCCTTGGCCATCGCGCCGACGCGCGAACTGGCGCTGCAGGTCGCGCGCGAGCTGGAATGGCTCTATGCCGGGACGGGCGCGCAGATCGCGACCTGCGTCGGCGGCATGGACTATCGCAACGAGAAGCGCGCCCTGCAGCGCGGCGCGCAGATCGTGGTGGGCACGCCGGGCCGCCTGCGCGACCATATCGACCGGGGCAGCCTGGACCTGTCGGACCTGCGCGCGGCCGTGCTGGACGAGGCCGACGAGATGCTGGACCTGGGCTTCCGCGAGGACCTGGAGTTCATCCTGGGCGCCGCCCCGGTGGAACGCCGGACGCTGATGTTCTCGGCCACGGTGCCCTCGGCGATCGAGAAGCTGGCCCGCGACTTCCAGCGCGACGCGCTGCGCATCGCCGCCATGGGCGAGGCGCGCCAGCACGGCGACATCGCCTATCGCGCCTATACCGTGACGGCGCGCGACCGCGAGCCCGCGATCTTCAACCTGCTGCGCATCCACGAGGCGCAGACCGCCATCGTCTTCTGCAAGACGCGGGCCAACGTGAACCACCTGCTGGCGCGCATGTCGAACCGGGGCTTCAAATGCGTGGCCCTGTCGGGCGAGCTGTCCCAGCAGGAGCGGACCCATGCCCTGCAGGCGCTGCGTGACGGGCGTGCCCGCGTCTGCATCGCCACCGACGTGGCCGCGCGCGGCATCGACCTGCCGGGGCTGGAGCTGGTGATCCATGCCGATCTGCCCACCAACCCGGAAACGCTGCTGCACCGCTCGGGCCGCACCGGTCGCGCGGGGTCCAAGGGGGTTTCGGCGCTGATCGTGCCGTCCTCGGATTACCGTCGCGCGCAGCGGCTGCTGCAGAACGCCAAGGTTTCGGCCGAATGGCTGGACGCGCCGACCGCCGACGAGGTCCGCGCCCGCGACGATCAGCGCATGATTGACCATCCCGGCCTGAGCGAGCCGGTCGGAGAGGACGCGGCCCTGGCCGCGCAACTGCTGGAGCGCTTCGGGGCCGAGCAGGTGGCGGCCGCCTTCCTGCGCCTTTGGCGCGAGGGCCGTCCCTCGGCCGAGGAGCTGTCCGAGGCGCAGCCCGCGCCCGCGCCCATGGCCCCGCGCCAGCCGCGCGAATTCGGCGATTCGGTCTGGTTCACCCTGTCGGTCGGCCATTCGGGCCGGGCCGAGGCGCGCTGGCTGCTGCCCAAGGTCTGCGACGCGGGCGGCATCACCCGCGACGCCATCGGTGCGATCCGGGTGAAGCAGGACCTGTCCTACATCCAGATCGCCGCCGCCCAGGCCCCGCGTTTCGGCGATTTCATGGAGATCACCCCCGAGGTGACCATGCGCCGCATGGAGGGCGCGCCCGATCTGGACGGCCCGACCGAGCGCGCGCCCCGCGCCCCGCGCCAGGACCGCGACGACCGTCCGGCCCGCAAGCCCGCCCCGCGCCGCGCGGCGGAGGCTCAGGCGCAGGCCGGACATCAGTCGCGCGTGAAGGCCGCCCGCGGCGGCTGGATCCCCGATGACGCCCCCGTGGCCGACCCGCGCGAGGGCGCCCATCCCGCCGTCAAGCCGTGGAAGAAGAAGGCCGACGCCGCAGGCAAGGGCCCCAAGCCCGCATGGGCCAAGCCCAAGCCGCATGGCGACAAGGCCGCCGGCCCCAAGCCGCATCGCAAGGGCCCCAAGCGCCCCGGCTGATCCGCGATCTGCCCGCCTCCCTCCGGTTTCTGCCCGATAATCGGGCAGGCCCGTTGCAGCCCATGCAAGCCGTGACAACCGCGCGCCCGAAGCCCCGATCCGGGGTTTCGGGCGCGCCGCGTTCGTCGCATGGAATGTCGCAATTGATATTGCCAGTGCGGCAGGCCGCCGCTTAACCTGCATCCTGCGCTGAACAACCAACGACAACAGGGAGAGCGCTTTTTGCTGGACCACCGCAACGACGATGCTTTCGTCGCATTCGAGCATGTGCAAAAAAGCTATGATGGTCAGACGCTTGTCGTCAAGGACCTGAACCTGTCCATCGGCAAGGGCGAATTCCTGACCATGCTGGGTCCGTCAGGATCGGGCAAGACGACCTGCCTGATGATGCTCGCGGGCTTCGAGACCGCCACCCATGGCGAGATCCGCCTGGACGGCCGTCCGATCAACCAGGTGCCGCCCCACAAGCGCGGCATCGGCATGGTGTTCCAGAACTATGCGCTGTTCCCGCACATGACGGTGGGCGAGAATCTGGCCTTTCCGCTGGAGGTCCGCGGGATGAGCCGGTCCGAGCGTGAGGCCCGCATCGCCCGCGCGCTGGACATGGTGCAGATGGGCCGCTTCGCGAACCGCCGCCCCGCCCAGCTGTCGGGCGGCCAGCAGCAGCGCATCGCCCTGGCGCGCGCGCTGGTCTTCGACCCGGAGCTGGTCCTGATGGACGAGCCCCTGGGTGCCCTGGACAAGCAGCTGCGCGAGCATATGCAGTTCGAGATCAAGCACCTGCACGAGAAACTTGGAATCACCGTCGTCTATGTGACCCATGATCAGGGCGAGGCGCTGACCATGTCGGACCGCATCGCGGTCTTCAACGACGGGCGCATCCAGCAGCTGGCCGCGCCCGCCGATCTCTACGAGCGACCCGAGAACAGCTTCGTCGCCAGCTTCATCGGCGAGAACAACGCCCTGGCCGGCACGATCGAGCGGCTGGAGGGCGACAAGGCGCAGGTGCGGCTGGACGGGGGCGGGGTGATCGACGCGACCGCCGTGAACATCCGCGAGACCGGCCAGCGCACGACCGTCTCGATCCGCCCCGAACGGGTCGAGTTCAAGCCCGAGATGATGTCCCCCGGCGCCCACACGATCGAGGCGCAGGTGGCCGAGGTCGTCTACATGGGCGACATCCTGCGTGCCCGCCTGAAGGTCGCGGGTAGCGACAACTTCGTCATGAAGATGCGCAACACCATCGGCCAGACCCGCCTGGACCCCGGCCAAGTCATCCGCATCGGCTGGCATCCGCAGGATGCCCGCGCCCTCGACCCGATCTGAATTATCACGTGGAGACCTTAGAGATGAAACGATTTCTGGCCCTCAGCACCGCGATCGGCCTGGTCGGTGGACCGGCGCTGGCCGATGTGAACCTGCTCTCCTGGGGCGGGGCCTATGGCAACAGCCACCTGGAGGCCTATGCCAAGCCCTTCACCGCCGAGACCGGCGTCAACGTGATCATGTCGGACGCCGACAACCCGGCCACGCCGATCAAGGCGCAGGTCGAGGCGGGGAACGTGTCGATCGACGTGGCCTCGGTCGAATATGCCGACGCCGTGCGGCTGTGCGACGAGGGCGCGCTGGAAGAGATCGACCCCGCCATCCTGCTGCCGGCCGAGGACGGGACGGCCGCGGCCGACGACTTCATCGAGGGCGCGGTGACCGACTGCTTCGTCGCGACCGACGTCTATTCGATGGTCCTGGCCTTCAACGACAGCGCCTTCCCCGAGGCCAAGCCCGCGACGCCCGCGGACTTCTTCGACCTGGAGGCCTTCCCCGGCAAGCGCACCATGCGCAAGGGCGCCAAGTTCAACCTGGAACTGGCGCTGATGGCGGATGGCGTGCCCGCCGCCGAGGTCTATGAGGTGCTGGCCACCCCCGAGGGGGTCGACCGCGCCTTCGCGAAACTGGACACGATCAAGGCCGACGTGATCTGGTGGGAGGCGGGCGCGCAGCCCCCGCAGCTGCTGGCCGATGGCGAGGTCAGCATGGCCTATGCCTTCAACGGCCGGATCTTCAACGCGGCGCAGGCCGACGGTCAGCCCTTCGAGATCATCTGGGACGCCCAGATCTATGAGATGGAGGGCTGGGTCGTCCCGAAGGGCGCGCCGAACCTGGAGCAGGCGATGGAGTTCGTGGCCTGGACCACCGCCCCCGCGCCGCAGGCCCGGGCGGCCGAGTTCATCAGCTATGGTCCGCCGCGCCGCTCGGCCGCAGCGCTGGTCGGCAACATCGAGGGCACCGATCAGCCGATGGGTCCGAACCTGCCCACCTTCGAGGCCAACATGGCCGCGGCCCTGGCGTCCGACCTGGAGTTCTGGGTCGACCGCGATGCCGAGCTGAACGAGCGTTTCAACAGCTGGCTGGCCAGCTGACCCCTCAGGCCGGGCGGCGCGTCCGCCCGGTCCGCCCTTCGGGGCCAATGACAACGGGCAAAAAAAATCGCCCGATGCAATCCAACCGGGAGAACCACCGTGAGAACCACCCTGATCCTGTCCACGGCCCTGACAGGCCTGGCCTTCGCCGCTTCCGCGCAGGAGGTCAACGTCGTCTCCTGGGGCGGCGCCTACGAGACCAGCCAGGTCGAGGCCTACAACAAGCCCTTCACCGCCGAGACCGGCATCGCCGTCAACATGATCGCGGCCGACAACCCGGCCACGCCGCTGCGCGCGCAGGTCGAGGCGGGCAACGTCACCGGCGACGTCTTCGACGTCGAGGTCAGCGACGCGATCCGCCTGTGCGACGAGGGCGCGCTGGTCGAGATCGACCCGGCCTCGCTGCCCGCGGCCCCCGACGGCACGCCCGCGGCCGAGGATTTCGTGCCCGGCGCGCTGCGCGACTGCGCGGTGGCCAACATCGTCTGGGGCACGGTCATCAGCTACAACTCCACCAAGTTCGAGGGCAACGCGCCGACCACCGCCGCCGACTTCTTCGACACCGAGGCCTTCCCCGGCAAGCGCGGTCTGCCCAAGAACCCCAAGCGTACGCTGTATCTGGCGCTGATCGCCGACGGGGTGCCCGCGGACGAGGTCTATGACGTACTCTCCACCCCTGAGGGCGTGGACCGCGCCTTCGCCAAGCTGGACACGATCAAGGCCGACACCGTCTGGTGGGAGGCCGGCGCCCAGCCCGTGCAGCTGCTGGCCGACGGCGAGGTCAGCATGACCACCGTCTACAACGGCCGCGCCTTCGACGCGATGGTCGCCGAGAAGCAGCCCTTCGGCATCATCTGGGACGGCCAGTACCTGGACATGGACATGTTCGTGATCCCGGTCGATGCGCCCAACCCGGACGCGGCGATGGAGTACCTGAAATTCGCCACCGACACGCAGCGGCTGGCCGATCAGGCGAAGTACATCGCCTATGGTCCCGCCCGGCAGTCGTCGAACGCGCTGGTCGGGCTCTATCAGGACGGCGTCACCGAGATGGCGCCGCACATGCCGACCAGCCCCGAGGCGCTGGCCAATGCCGTCACCGATGACCCGGAATTCTGGGCCGACCATTCGGCCGAGCTGACCGAGCGCTTCAACAGCTGGCTGGCCGCCAGCTGATCCGAAACGCCGCCGCCCCCCGATGCGGGGGTGGCGGCCCTGACCGCCGGGGACGACATGGCGAACGCCGCACTTGATCCACATGCCGCCATCGCCACCACCGCCTCGGGCTTGGGGGCGACGCTGACCACCGCGGATGGCAAGCCCCTGGCCCGCGCGCTGGCCCGCAGCCAGCGCCGCGCGCGCAGGCGGGCCTTCCTGCTGGTGCTGCCGCTTCTGGCCTTCGTGGTCATCACCTTCGTCGTGCCGATCGGGCAGATGCTGCAGCGGTCGTTCTACAATGACGGGTTCTCGGCCAACATGCCGCAGGTCTCGGCCTGGTTCGCCCAGACCGAGCGCGGCACCGATCCGGACGAGGCCGCCTGGACCGCGCTGGCCCAGGACCTGGTCGCCAGCGCAGAGGCGCGCAACATCGGCGTCGTCGGCACGCGCATCAACTATGACATGCCGGGCACGCGGTCGCTGTTCACCTCGACCGGCCGCCAGGTGCGGCGCGGGCTGGAGCCGCCCTATCGCGAGGCGCTGCTGGAGATCAACGAGGATTGGGGCGATCCGCAGCTGTGGTCGGTGATGCGCGAGGCATCGACGCCGATCACCGCGAACTTCTATCTGGCCGCCGTGGACCGCACCCGCGACACCGAAGGCCGCGTCCAGCAGGTCGAGGAGCAGCAGCGAATCTACCTGACGCTGTTCTGGCGCACCTTCTGGCTGTCGGCGGTGATCACCGGCCTGACCTTCGTGCTGGGCTTTCCCATCGCGCATCTGCTGGCGACGCTGCCCATGCGCAAGTCGAACCTGCTGATGATCCTGGTGCTGCTGCCCTTCTGGACATCGCTGCTGGTGCGCACGACCTCCTGGATGGTGCTGCTGCAGCAGCAGGGGGTGGTGAACGACATCCTGGTCTGGATGGGCGTGATCGGCGGCGGCCAGCGGCTGCAGATGATCTACAACCAGACCGGCACGATCATCGCGATGACGCATATCCTGCTGCCCTTCATGATCCTGCCGCTCTATTCGGTGATGCGCACGATCAACCCGTCCTATGTCCGCGCGGCGCGCAGCCTCGGCGCGACCAGCTGGACGGCCTTCCGCCGGGTCTATTTCCCGCAGACGCTGCCGGGGCTGGGGGCGGGGGCAATGCTGGTCTTCATCCTGGCTGTCGGCTACTACATCACGCCCGCGCTGGTCGGCGGATCGTCGGGGCAGCTGATCTCGAACATGATCGCGCAGCACATGACCGGCACGCTGAACTGGTCCATGGCGGCGGCGCTGGCAGCCCTGCTGCTGGGCGCGGTGCTGGTCCTCTACTGGCTCTATGACCGCCTTGTCGGCGTCGACAACCTGAAACTGGGATAGCGCGAATGGCCCTTCCGACCTATGCAAGCCCGCTGGAACGCCTGTGGCATTACGCCCGCCTGACGATCTGCGCGCTGATCTTCGTCTTCCTGATCGCGCCGATCATCGTGATCATCCCGCTGTCCTTCAATGCCGAGCCCTACTTCACCTTCACCGACCGGATGCTGTCGCTCGACCCCGACGGCTACAGCATGCGGTGGTATTCCAGCCTGCTGACCTTCGGGATGCAGAACCCGGATTCGACGGGCTGGGCCTTCTGGTCGGATGCCTGGGCGAATGCGAAATGGGTGCAGGCGGCCAAGAACTCGATCATCATCGGCGTCTTCTCGACGCTGGTGGCGACGGTGCTGGGGACGCTGGCGGCCCTGGGCCTGTCGCGCCCCGAAATGCCCTTCCGCCGGGCGATCATGGCGATCCTGATCTCTCCGATGATCGTGCCGCTGATCATCACCGCCACGGGGATGTTCTTCTTCTACTCAAACCCCTGCGAGTTGCTGACGCTGATCGGTCTGTCGCCGGAATGCGGGCGGCTGGCGGGGACCTATCTGGGGGTGATCCTGGCCCATGCGACCTTGGGCATTCCCTTCGTGATCATCACCGTGACGGCGACGCTGGTAGGGTTCGATCAGTCGCTGAACCGGGCGGCCGCCAGCCTGGGGGCGAACCCGCGCACGACCTTCTTCAAGGTGACGATGCCGCTGATCCTGCCCGGCGTGGTGTCGGGGGCGCTGTTCGCCTTCGTGACCTCGTTCGACGAGGTGGTGGCGGTGCTGTTCATCGCCGGACCCGATCAGCAGACCATTCCGCGCCAGATGTGGAACGGCATCCGCGAGCAGATCAGCCCGGCCATCCTGGCGGTGGCGACGCTGCTGGTGATCTTCTCGATCGCGCTTCTGACCACGGTCGAGCTGCTGCGCCGCCGCTCCGAGCGCATCCGGGGCGTCACGCCCCGATGACGCCGGAGGAGCTGGAGGACGAGGGCGCGCGCCCCGCGCCCCCGTCCTATCCCGCCATCACGCGGGCCGAGCGTGCTTATGGCCGCCGACTGGCCGCGATCCACGACATGTACCGGGCCGAACTGGATGCCGTGGCGCGGCTGCTGGCCGAGGTCCGGGCCGCGCAGGCCGATCCCGCGCTGGTCGCGCCCGCGGTGGCCGGGACGGCGCTGGCGCGCAACATGGCGCGGTTCGGCACCGCCTGCGGGCGCGACTGCGCGCTTTTGCAGAACCATCACGACATCGAGGAGCAGTGGATGTTTCCGGCCTTGGTCGAGCGGGGCGGGGCGGCGTTGGCGCCGGTGATCCGGCGGCTGATGGACGAGCACGAGGTGATCCACCGCCTGATCGGCGCGCTGCATGAGGCGGCGCAGGCGCTGGTCGCGGATCGGGGCAAGGCGGCGCTGGACCTGTGCGCGGAGCGGTTCGCGGTGCTGGACCGGGCGATCCGGTCGCATTTCGGCTATGAGGAGCGGGCGCTGGAGGAGCCTCTGGGGGCGTTGCGCGTGCCGATCTGACGTGCCGCGGCTTGCGTCCCGCGAGGGCGGGGGGCCAGCCCCCCGCACCCCCCGCCGGGGAGCCTGCGGCCCCCCGGACCCCCGCATCGCGTCAGGGCAGCAGGCTGAGCCACATCCAGATGGTGAGCGTCGAGAGCGCCGTCGCGATCAGCACCGCCGAGGCCGCGACCCGTCGCGCCGCGCCATAGATGTTGGCGAAGAGATAGGCGTTCACCCCCGGTGCCATGGCCGCCGTCATCACCGCCGAGCGCATCCCGTCACGGTCCAGCCCGCCCAGATGCGCCGTGGCGAAGACGATCGCGGGGTGCAGGATCAGGCTGGCCGTGCAGCAGAGCGCGATGGCGGTCATGTCGCCCTCGGGCCGATAGCGATAGAGGACACCCCCCAGACCGAAGAGCGCCGCCGGGAGGGCTGCGCGCGCGATCATGTCGACCGCGTCCCAGAAACCCTGCGGCAGCACGAGGCCCGCCTGCATCATCAGGTTCACCGAGAGGCCGGACAGGATGCCGATGACCAGGCTGGTGCGCAGCACGCCCGTCAGCGCGCGCAGCGCCACCCGGCCGACCGACAGGCCGCTGCCGCGGGCGCGGGTGAACTCCATCACCGTGATGCCGAATGTGTAGAGCAGCGGCGAGTGCAGCGCGATGATCGCCCAGTTGCCGGCCAGCGCATCCGGCCCATAGGCGCGTTCCGTGATCGGAATGCCCAGGAGCAGGCTGTTGGAGAAGAGGCAGACGAAGCCGATCGCGACGCTGTCCACCGCCGACCGCTTCAGCACCAGCCGCGCGCCCGCCCAGCCCAGCCCGTAGGCCGCGAAGGCGCCCAGATAGAAGGGGATCAGCAGGCCCGCGCGGAATTCGGTCCCCAGATCCAGCCGGGCCATCGACACGAAGAGCAGCGTGGGCACCGCGAAGTTCTGCGCAAACCCCATCAGCCCGTCCACTGCGGCCGCCGAAAACCAGCCGCGCCAGGTCACCAGATAGCCGAAACCCACGATCAGGAAGACCGGCAGGATGATCTCGAACAGGGCGCTCATGCCGGGTGCGACGCCGCCGGGCCGTCTGCGGTGCAGGTGATGCGCATGCCGTCATATGCGGGTTCGACATGGGCGGGCGTGGTGTCGCGCACCGTGGCATAGTCCATGTCCAGATGCATATTCGTCAGCACGGCGCGCGGGCTGCGGGCGCGGGCGATCCAGTCCAGCGCCAGCGCCAGATGGGCGTGGCTGGGATGGGGCTCGGGGCGCAGCGCGTCGATGACGAAGACCGGCGCGTCCTGGATCAGCGGCCAGGCGGCATCGGGGATGTCGGAGACGTCGGGCAGATAGACCAGCCCGCCGATGCGGAAGCCCAGGGCGGTGATCTCTCCGTGCTGGACGCGGAACGGGTGCAGCGTCACCGCGCCGCCGGGGCCGTCGATGGTGACCGGCCCGTCGATCCGGTTCAGGTCGCAGATGGGCGGATACTGGCTGCCCTCCGGCGTCTGGAAGACGTAGCCGAAGCGTTCGGTCAGCGCCGCCGCGGTGGGGTCGTCCGCCCAGAGCGGCAGCATGCGGCGGGCGTTGTAGACCAGCTGCCGCAGGTCGTCGATGCCGTGGACATGGTCGGCATGGGCGTGGGTGTAGACGACCGCGTCCAGCACCGCGACATCCGCGTCCAGAAGCTGCGGCACCAGATCGGGGCCGGTGTCGATCAGCACCCGCGTCGTGCCCCCCGGCCCGTCGCGTTCGACCAGCAGCGAGCAGCGGCGGCGGCGGTTGCGCGGCTCGGCCGGATCGCAGGCGCCCCACCGGTTGCCAAGCCTGGGCACACCGCCCGACGATCCGCAGCCCAGGATGGTGGCGCGGATCGTGGCGCTCATCGCGTGGCCTTGGGGAACAGGCGTTCGAAATTCGCCTCGGTCGCGGCGGCGAAGGCGGCCGGGGTCAGGTCGAAGACCTGCGCGCCGACGGCGGCGGTGTGGGCGACATAGGCGGGCTCGTTCCGGCGGCCGCGATGGGGGGGCGGGGCCAGATAGGGGCTGTCGGTCTCGACCAGGATGCGGTCCAGGGGTGCGGCCGCGAAGATGTCGCGCAGGTCCTGCGAGCGCGGGAACGCCGCGATGCCCGACATCGACAGATAGAAGCCCAGATCCAGTGCCGCGCGCGCCAGCGCCGGGGTCGAGCTGAAGCAGTGCATCACGCAGCCGAAGGCGCCGGCGCGATGTTCCTCGGTCAGGATGCGTGCCATGTCCTCGTCCGCGTCGCGGGCGTGGATGATCAGCGGCAGGCCCGTGCGGCGCGCGGCCTCGATATGGATGCGCAGGCTCTCCTGCTGGGCGGCGGCGCTTTCGGCGGTGTAGTGATAGTCGAGGCCGGTCTCTCCGATGCCCACGAATTTAGGATACGCGGCCAGCGCCACCAGCTGATCGACCGTGACCATCGGCTCCTCGGCGACGCTCATCGGGTGGGTGCCCGCGGCGTAGAAGACGCCGTCATGCGCCTCCGCCAGCGCGCGGACGGCGGGTTCCTGGCGCAGGCGGGTGCAGATGGTGACCATGCGATGCACGCCCGCCGCCCGCGCCCGCGCGATCAGGGCGTCATGCTCTCCGTCGAAATCGGGGAAATCCAGGTGGCAATGGCTGTCGGTCAGCCGGAGGGCCGCATCACTCATCGGTCAGGCCTTGGTCAGGGACGCTTGCGCGGGCGGCAGCTGCGCCAGCTCCAGGACCATATCCATCACCAGCGCGGCAGGGTCAAGATTGACCGCCCGCCCGGCCCGCGCCCGGGCCGAGAGGCGCGCCTGCGCCTCGGCCCAGATCCGCGCGGCATGATCGTCGGGCGAGAGCCGCGCCATCAGCGCGCCTTCGCCGGACGCGGCCTGCGGCAGGGGCGGGCCCATCAGACCGGCCCGCGCCAGCCGCGTCAGGAAGCGGTCGAGGACGGTGATGGTCAGGTCGAACGGGTCGCCCTCGGCGCCCGCCCGGCCCGCGGCGCCATCCGCAAAGCCCGCCGCCGCCAGCCGGTCCAGCCGGGGCAGGGTGGCGAACAGGTCGACCAGCTGCTGATAGCGGTCCAGCCCCCCCTGGCCGGCCAGGCGCAGCGCCTCTCCGACCGAGCCGTCCGACAGCGCGGCCAGCGGTTCGGCATCCTCGTCGATGCCCAGGTCCGACAGGATCTCCGCCATGCGGCGCGGGGGCAGGGGCGACAGGCGCAGCGTCCGGCAGCGCGAGCGGATCGTGGGCAGAAGCCGGGCGGGCTGATGCGCGATCATCAGGATCAGCGCGTCGGCCGGCGGCTCCTCCAGCACCTTCAGCAGGGCGTTGGCGGCGGCGGTATTCATCTCGTCGGCGGCGTCGATGATGGCGATGCGGCGACCGCCCTCGGCCGAGGACAGGTGGAAGAAGGACAGCAGGCGGCGGATCTCATCCACGGTGATCTCGGCGCGCAGCCGTCCGGCCTTGTCGTCCCAAGGCCTGCGGATCAGCATCAGCCGCGGCTCGGACAGGGCTGCGATGCGGCGCGCCTCGGGCAGGGAGGCGTCGACCGACAGGGTAGGGCTGTCGGACCCGGCCAGCAGCCAGCGCGCGATGGCCCAGGCCAGCGTCGCCTTGCCCACCCCGCGCGGGCCCGTCAGCAGCCAGGCGTGATGCAGCCGGTCGCCCTGCGCGGCCTCGACGAAGGCGCCGACGGCCGCGTCCTGTCCGATCACCCGCGGCGTCATTCGCGGATGCGGTGCGCCCGGCACGCGGTCGGGCTCGGGGATGTCGTCGGGGGCGCCCTTCACAGCGCGGCGCGGATGCGGGCGGCGACGTCCTCGGGCGTGCCGCTGCCGTCGATCAGGCGGACCCGGCCCGGATGCTCGGCTGCCAGGTCGCGAAAGCCCCGCGCCAGACGCTCCTGAAAGCCCAGGCCCAGGCTCTCGAAGCGATCCTCGGCACCGCCGCGCGCCGCGCCGCGGGCGAGGCCGGTGGCGGGGGGGATGTCGATGACGAAGGTCCGGTCGGGCTCGACCCCGATCATCAGCGCGTGCAGCCGGTCGACCAGATCGCGCAGCTCGCCCCGCGCCGCGCCCTGATAGACGCGGGTGCTGTCGGCAAAGCGGTCGGTCACGACGACGCGGCCCGCCTGCAGGGCGGGGCGGATGGTGCGCTCCAGATGGTCGCGGCGGGCGGCGGTGAACAGCAGGCATTCCGTCTCGGCCGACCAGCGTTCGCCCGCGCCCTCGACCAGCAGGCGGCGGATCTCCTCGGCGCCGGGGCTGCCGCCGGGCTCGCGGGTCAGCACGACGTCGCGGCCCGCCTCGCGCAGGTGCTGCGCGAGCAGGCGCGCCTGCGTGGACTTGCCGCAGCCGTCGATGCCCTCCAGGCTGATCAGCATCAGCCGGTGACGGCGCTGACGGCGCGTTGGCCCAGCTGCATCACCGCGCCCTTCATGCGGCCCAGAAAGCCCGCCTCGGGGATGTCGTCGGTGGCGATCAGCGGCGTGATCGTGTCGGCGGTGCCGGGAATGGTCACAACCAGGCGGCCGACCTGATCACCGCGCGCGATGGGCGCGGGCAGGGGCGAGTCGTAGACCACCTCGACCTTGACCTGATCGGCGACGCCCGCGGGGACCAGCACGTTCACGCCGTCCCGCGTCGTCAGCCCGACGCGGTCGCGCGTGCCCAGCCAGACCGGGGCCTGCACCACGTCCTCTCCGGCGGGAACCAGGCTGCGCATGGAGAACTCGCGGAAGGCCCAGTTCACCAGACGCTCGGATTCCTCGGCCCGCGCACGCTCGGTCTCAAGGCCGGTGATGACGAAGATCACCCGGCGCCCGTCCTGGACGGCCGACCCGACCAGGCCGTATCCGGCCTCCTGGGTGTGGCCGGTCTTCAGTCCGTCGGCGGTCCAGTCGGCCCCGCCGATGCGCAGCAGCGGGTTGCGGTTGCCCGCGTTCGACGGCACCCGGCCCTTGTAGTTGAACTCGGTCATCGCGAATTGCGGATAGAGGTCGGGGAATTCGCGGATCATGTATTCCGCCAGCAGCCCCAGGTCGCGGGTGGACATCACATGCCCCTCGGCAGGCCAGCCGGAGGAATTGACCAGCGTCGTCTCGGTCAGGCCCAGCTGGGCCGCGCGTTCGGTCATGCGGCGGGCGAAGGCCTCCTCGGTGCCGGCCAGCCCTTCGGCGACCACCACGCAGGCGTCGTTGCCCGAATTGATGATGATGCCGTGGATCAGCTCCTCGACCGTGGGGCGGTCGGCGGGCTCGACGAACATCTTGGAGCCGCCCATGCGCCAGGCCTTCTCGGACACCGGGAAGGTCGTGTCCATGGTCACGCGCCCGTCGCGCAGCGCCTCGAACAGCATGGTCAGGGTCATCAGCTTGGACATCGACGCGGGCGGCAGGGCCACGTCGGCGTCCTTCTCCATCAGCACGGTGCCGGTCTGCATGTCATAGACCCAGGCCGCGCGCGCCGTGGTGTCGAAGGCCCCGGCCGGTCCCGCCAGCGCCATCGCCGCCGCCGCCGCCATCAGGAATGCCCGCATCGTCTTGTCCCCTTCCGGTTTTCCGCGATGGTTACATCAACCCCCGCGTGCCCGCAACGCGACAGGGGCGCGGGGCGGAAATCGTGATCACCCGCCGGTGGCCTCGCGCCAGTGCCTGCGGCAGAGCGAGACATAGGTCTCGTTCCCGCCGACCTGGACCTGCGCGCCTTCGGTGATGGCGCGGCCTTGGTCGTCGCGGCGGATGACCATGGTGGCCTTCTTGCCGCAATGGCAGATGGTGCGCACCTCGCGCATGTCGTCGGCCAGGGCCAGCAGCGCGGCCGATCCGGGAAACAGCTCGCCCCGGAAATCGACGCGCAGGCCATAGCACATCACCGGGATGTTCAGGTCGTCGGCGACGCGGGCCAGCTGCCAGACCTGGTCGCGGGTCAGGAACTGCGCCTCGTCGATGAAGACGCAGGCCGGGCGGGGCGCGGCATCGGCGACCATCGCCATCAGGTCGCTGGCGCTGTCGAAGGTCGCGGCCGCGTCGGCGATGCCGATGCGGCTGGCGATGCGCCCCTGTCCCGCGCGGTCGTCCAGCGCCGCCGTCAGCAGCAGCGTCGCCATGCCGCGTTCGCGGTAGTTGTAGGAGGCCTGCAGCAGCAGCGTGCTCTTGCCGGCGTTCATCGTGGAGTAGTGGAAATAGAGCTTGGCCATGAGGCCAGCCGCTTACCCGCGCGCCCCGCCCCTCGCAAGCGAAAGCGGCGGCAGATCGCTCTGCCGCCGCTCGGGTTCGGTCCGGAATGTCAGGCCTGGCGGCTTTTCGGCGCGCGCGAGGGGCGGCGGGCCGGACGCTTCTGCGCGGCCCCGTCCATCGGCTTGCCGCGACCGCGCTGGACGCCGCCGGCCGGACCTGCCGCCGCGGCCATCGCGGCCGAGGGCACGGTCCCGCCGATCACCGGGATGGCGTTCTTCATCGCCTTCTCGATGGCGCGCAGTTCGCCCAACTCGGCGGGCGAGCAGAAGGCCACGGCGCGGCCGTCACGGCCCGCACGCGCGGTCCGCCCGATGCGGTGGACATAGTTCTCGGGGACGTTCGGCAGGTCATAGTTGTAGACATGCGCGACCTCGGGGATGTCCAGACCGCGGGCGGCCACGTCGGTCGCGACCAGGACCTTGGTTTCGCCGCGGCGGAAGGCCTCCAGGGCGCGCTCGCGCTGACCCTGCGATTTGTTGCCGTGGATCGCGGCGACGGCAAAGCCCCACTTCTCCAGCAGCTTGGCCAGCTTCTCGCAGCCGTGCTTGGTGCGGCCAAAGACCATGGCCAGCTCGTTGGTGTGCTTGGACATGTATTCGGCCAGAAGGGTGGCCTTGTCGCCCTGGCTGACGAAGTGGACGCCCTGCTCGATCTTCTTGGCGGCCTGGCCCGGCGGGTTGACGGCCACCTTGACCGGGTTGGTCAGGTAGGTGTCCGACAGCTCGGACATCAGCTTCGGCATGGTGGCCGAGAACATCAGCGTCTGGCGTTCCTTGGGCAGCATCCGCGCGATCTTGCGCAGCGTGTGGATGAAGCCGATGTCCAGCATCTGGTCAGCCTCGTCCAACACCAGATAGGTGGTGGCCTCAAGGCTGATCGCGCGACGCTCGATCAGGTCCATCAGGCGGCCCGGCGTCGCGATCAGCACGTCCACGCCGCGCGACAGACGCTCGGTCTGGGTGTTGATCGAGGCACCGCCCACGACGCGGAACGACCGGATCGGCGTGCCTTCGGCATAGGCGTCGATGTTCGTCGCGATCTGGGTGGCCAGCTCGCGGGTCGGCGCCAGGATCAGCGCGCGGCAGGTCTTGGGGTCGGGCTTTTTGCCGTAATTGATCAGGCGGGTCAGCATCGGCAGGCCGAAGGCCGCCGTCTTGCCGGTGCCGGTCTGGGCCAGGCCCAGCACGTCGCGGCCCTGCACGATGGCGGGGATGCCCTGTTCCTGGATCGGCGTGGGCGTGGTCAGGCCCATGGCGATGATGTTGGCGTTGATGCGGTGGTCGATCCCCATATCCGCGAAGGGACCGGTGATGACGGGTTCGCGGGCGGGGGCGCGGCGGCCCTCATTGGCCTGGATCGGCGCACGGGCGGGGGTGGACTTGCCGCCACGGTTGGGGCGGCGGCGGGTGTTGTTCTGTTCCATCAGGATCTTTCGTCCGCTTGCATCCCCCGTATCGGACGCAAGGGCAGGGGCCACGCGCGGGGCGCGGCCGGTGGCAGGGGTGCAGGCGCGATACGAGGATGCCTGCTGCCTCCCCGCGTGAATGGGAAACTGGATTGGGTGTCGGCGTCATCGGGCAGGGGCCCAAGGCTGCTCACGCGGCAGCGGACGGCGATGGGGGTCAGATGGGCCGAAACGACGCGAAAGTCAACCCCTGTCGGGTCCGGGCGGGGTCAGGCCCGGTCCGCGCTGTCCATCCAGATCGTGACCGGCCCGTCATTGACCAGCGCCACCTGCATGTCCGCGCCAAAGCGTCCGGTCTCCGTGGCGACGCCCAGATCGCGCAGCGCCTGCGCGAAGCGTTCGTAGAGCGCGCGCCCGTCCTCGGGTGCGGCGGCCGAGGAGAAGCCGGGGCGGTTGCCGCTGCGCGTATCGGCGGCCAGGGTGAACTGGCTGACGACCAGCGCCGTGCCGCCCGTGTCCAGGAGCGATCGGTTCATCCGCCCCTGATCGTCGCGAAAGATGCGCAGCCGCGCGACCCGCCCGGCCAGTGCCGTGGCGGTCGCGTCGTCGTCGCCCCGCATGGCGCAGGCCAGGATCAGCAGGCCCGGTCCCGTCCGCCCCACGATCTGGGCGTCGACGGTGACATGGGCTTCGGCGACGCGCTGGATCAGGACCCGCATCGCCGGGTCACCGCGCCAGAACGATGCCGATGACGACCATCATCAGGCCGATGACCGAGGCCGCCAGCGCGCCCATGTTCACGGCCAGCACGCCGCGCATCCGCTCGCGCAGCGCCGCGTCGTCCAGCCCCTGCGCGCGGGCGCGGCTGACGGTCCAGATGCACCACACCAGCGCGCCCAGCCCGAACAGGGTCAGGGCCGCGCCGCTCCAGATGATCCAGTCGAACAGGGTCATGGTCGTCTCCTTGCGCAAGGCGGGGTTTCGCGACCGTCCCCTAGCGGCGATTGCACCGCGCAACAAGACCGCCTAACACCCGGTGCAAACGCGGAAGAAGGGACGAATCCGATGCAGGACGATCAAGCCTACGGGGTGGCCGCCGACGAGCTGCGCCAGTTCATCGAGCAGTTCGAGCAGCTCGAGGCCGAGAAGAAGGACATCGCCGAACGCCAGAAGGAGGTGATGGCCGAGGCCAAGGCCCGCGGATACGACACCAAGGTGATGAAGCAGATCATCTCGCTGCGCAAGCGCGACAAGGACGACATCGCCGAGGAGGAGGCCATCCTGGAGATGTACAAGGCCGCCCTGGGCATGGCCTGAGGGGCCGTCGCCCTCAGGGCAGGATGAACTCCACGCCCGGCAGGACCGCGATCTCGGCCACGTCGTCGCGATAGGCGTGGGTGACCTGGTCCACCAGCTCCTGCGTCCAGCCGGGCAGGGTGATGTCCTGGTCCAGCGTCCCCGGCAGGGCATGCGCGGCCAGGACCTCGCGGTACAGCGTCCGGCGCTGCGCGACGGTCATCTGGTCGCGCCCCGCCATCGCGTCGCGCAGCCGCGCGATGCCGATGTCGCCCAGAAGGTCGTGCATGTAGAGAAGCCCCCCCGACAGCGGCGCATCGCCCGGCAGGGCCGCGGCCAGGCGCACCACCTCGGGCCAGATCAGCGGCACGTCCTCGTGGCACCAGATCACCACGCGCCGCCCTTGGGCCGCGCGCACCAGCCGCTGGATCGCGTCGCGCCAGCGCAGCTGCATCGGATGGCAGCCCTGCATCAGGTCGTCATAGCCGCCGCCGCTGAACTGCGGCAGGACCTCGCTGAGCAGCACGGCCGGGTTGCGGATCGCCACGAAGAACTCAGTCCGGGCGGACGGGAACAGCCGCGACAGCGCCGCCGCGCGCTGCCCGATCTGCGGATACAGGCCCTCGCGGCCCACCGCCCGGCCCGGCGCGCCCATGAAGGTGGGGGTGGACATCACCACCCGCGCCGGCTCGTCGCTCTCCAGCATGGCGTCCAGCATGATCTGTTCCATCTCGGGGGTGGCGACCCCGCCGTTCAGCGACTTCAGCGCCTCCTCGAACAGGCCGCGATGGCGGTTCGGGGTGACGACCTCGGTGCCGCCCTTCTGCAGCAGCGCCCGGTTGTTCAGCAGCGTCTTGAGCAGCCGGTCGCCATCGGTGCCATGCACCCCCATGTGGAAAACCATCTGCATCGCTGTCCCCGTTCCTTGCTGTGCCGTGCCGTCTTGTCCTGCGGTTGCGGCGGCTGCGCGCAGATTAGCCGTCCGGCGTGGACAGTCAAACCGGTTTGCCCTATCCGGTCGGGCATGACCCGGACCGCAGACGCCCCGACACGCCCGCGCCGTCACGATCACGCCCTGCGCCGGACGGGCGGGCGGGGCTGGTCGCTGGCGGCGATCGCGGTGGCGGCGCTGGTGCTGATGCCGGTGCTGTCGGTCCTGTGGCTGGCGGCCAATCCGACCGACAACATCTGGCCGCACCTGATGTCCACCGTCATGCCGCGCTACTTCGGCAACACGGTCGCGCTGGCCCTGGGGACGGGGCTTCTGGCGGCGGCGATGGGGACGGGGGCGGCGTGGCTGGTCAGCATGCACGACTTTCCGGGCCGCGGCGCGCTGCAATGGCTGCTGCTGCTGCCGCTGGCCGTGCCGGCCTATATCGGCGCCTATGCGCTGGCCGATTTCCTGGACTATTCCGGCCCGGTCCAGATCGCCCTGCGCGGCTGGTTCGGATGGGAGACGGCCCGCGACTACTGGTTCCCGCGCATCCGCTCGCTGGAGGCGGCGGTGGTCGTTCTGGCCTCGGCGCTCTATCCTTACGTCTATCTGCTGACGCGGACGGCGCTGCACGAGCAGTCGGGCAGCGCCTACGAGGTCGCGCGCGCCCTGGGCACCGGCCCCTGGGGCCTCTTCGCCCGCGTGGGCCTGCCTTTGGCGCGGCCCGCCATCGTCGCGGGCGCGGCCATCGCCATGATGGAGGCCGTGGCCGATTACGGCGTGGTCAGCTATTTCGGCGTGCAGACCCTGAACACCGGCATCTTCACCACCTGGCTGGAGCGGCGCAACGCGGGTGGCGCCGCGCAGATCGCCACGGCGATGCTGGCCATCATCGTGCTTCTCTCCCTGTGGGAGCGGTTCGCCCGCCGCAATGCCCGCTATCACCAAAGCGCCCGCCAGCCCCGTCCGATCCAGCGGCAGCGACTGCGCGGGGCGGCGGGATGGGCCGCGACGCTGGCCTGCGCGCTGCCCTTCGTGATGGGCTTCGTGCTGCCGGTGGGGGTGATCGCGACCTATGCGCTGTCCTATCCGCAGGGCTGGCTGACGCCGGGACTGGGCCGCGCGGCCTGGCACACGACCTCGCTTGGCGCGGCGGCGGCGGTGCTGACGGTGCTGGGCGCGCTGGTCATGGTCTATGGCACGCGCCTGTCGGGCCGGGCGCTGCCGCGGCTGCTGATGCCGGTCACCACCATCGGCTATGCCGCGCCGGGGGCGGTGCTGGCGGTGGGCCTGCTGATCCCGCTGGCCGCGCTGGACCACCGGGTCGCGGATGGCTGGCTGGCGCTGACCGGGACCGATCCCGGGCTGATCCTGACGGGGACTGGGACGGCCATCGTGCTGGCCTATCTGGTGCGCTTCTTCGCCATCGGGCAGGGGGCGATCGACGCGGCCTTCACCCGCGTGCCGCCGTCGCTGCCCATGGCGGCGCGGTCGCTCGGGCGCGACGATGCAGGCGTGCTGCGTGCGGTGTTCCTGCCGATGATGCGCGGATCCGTGGGCGCGGCGCTGCTTCTGGTCTTCGTCGATTGCGTCAAGGAACTGCCCGCCACGTTGCTTCTGCGCCCCTTCAACTTCGAGACCCTGGCCACCCGCACCCATGAACGCGCGAGCCTCGAAGATCTGGGCAACGCCGCCCCGGCGGCGCTGCTGGTGATGGCGGTGGGGCTAGCGGCGGTGGCGCTGCTGACGCGCACCGATCTGGGCCGCGACCGCGGCTGAGCGTGCTTGCGCGGGATCGCGCAGCTTGGTAATCCGGCAGGCGTGCCGGTTTAGCTCAGTGGTAGAGCGTCTGATTTGTAATCAGGGGGTCGGGGGTTCAAATCCCTCAACCGGCACCATCATCATCCGCGACATCCGATCCGTGGCGCAGGGGCCTCCGCGATCCGAACATCGGCGGTTTCGCGGCATGGCGGCAGGTTTCCCTTGCAACAGGGGGGCGGGTCGCCTATCTTGTCCCTGCTACGTTATATTCTCTGCATCCTGTCTGCTTCTGCCTTCAGTCTGCTTTGTTAATCTGACGGCCAAGCCACTGCATACTGCGGGTGGCACACTAGACAGGAGATCTCACGATGGCCAACGGCACCGTGAAATGGTTCAACAGCACCAAAGGCTTCGGCTTCATTCAGCCGGAAGGCGGCCGCCAGGACGTTTTCCTGCACATCTCGGCGCTCGAGCGCGCCGGCCTGCAGGCCCCCGCCGACGGTCAGAAGGTGACCTATGAGCTGGAGCGTGGCCGCGACGGTCGCGAATCGGCGACGAACGTCCAGTTCGTCTGATCCCGACGCGCCTTCGGGCGACGGGATCGAAAGGGCTGCCCCCGCGCGGGGCGGCCCTTTTTTCATGCGCCTTGAGGCCCGCGCGGTTCTGCAGTAGCAGGGCGGCATGAAAATCCTGTTTCTTGGCGATGTGATGGGCCGGTCCGGCCGTCGGGGGATCACCGAACGGCTGGCGGGGCTGCGCGCCCGGCTGAAGGCCGACCTGGTGGTCGTGAATGCGGAAAACGCCAGCGGCGGGCGCGGGGTGACCGCAGGCCACGCCCAGCTGTTGCTGGAATCGGGCGCGGATTGCCTGACGCTCGGCGACCATGCCTTCGATCAGAAGGACATGATGACCTTCATCGACCGCGAGCCGCGCATCGTCCGCCCGCTGAACTTCGCGCGCGAGGCGCCGGGGCGCGGGCACGCGATCATCAGCGACGCGCGCGGGCGCAAGGCGCTGATCGTGCAGGCCTTGGGCCAGGTGTTCATGTCGCGGCCCTATGACGACCCGTTCTCGGCGCTGGACGGGGTGCTGCGCGCGCATCCGCCGGGCGGGATGGTCCAGGCAGCCCTGGTCGACATCCATGCCGAGGCCACCAGCGAGAAGATGGCCGTCGGCCATTTCTGCGACGGCCGCGCCAGCCTGGTCGTCGGCACCCACACCCATGTGCCGACCGCCGACGCGCAGATCCTGCCGCGGGGGACGGCCTATCTGTCGGATGCGGGGATGTGCGGCGACTATGACAGCGTCATCGGCATGGACAAGGTCGAGCCGCTGCGCCGCTTCATCACCGGAATGACGCGCGAACGCTTCACCCCGGCCGAGGGCGAGGCGACCCTATCGGGCGTCCTGGTCGAGACCGACGACCGCACGGGTCAGGCGCGCAGCGTGCAGCCGGTGCGGGACGGGGGGCGGCTGGCCCCGACGCATCCGGCCTGAGGAGAAGATTCTTCTCATGTTTCGCTTGCGGGCGCGCGGAGCGATGTTCTAAACCGGCGGAACGGGGTCCCGAGAAGGCCCGAGAGCGGACGGGATTTTCATGCTTGGCTTTGAACTGGCCGGGACCACGGCTTCCATCGCGATGCTCATCATCGTCGCGATCACCTTCATCCTGTTCATCCGCGAGAAGCACCCGCCCGAGGTGATCGCCATCGCCTCGGCGGCGACGATGATGGTGCTGGGCCTGCTGCCGGTCGAGGATGCGGCGGGCGTGCTGTCGAACGCCGCGCCCTGGACGATCGCCTTCATGTACCTGCTGATGGGCGGGCTGATGCGCACCGGCGCGCTGGACCGGATGTCGGCGCTGGTCTCGGCGCAGGCCGACAGCAATCCGATGATGGCGGTGGCCAGCCTCTTCGGCTTCGTCATCGTCGCATCGGCGGTGATGAACAACACCCCCGTCGTCGCGGTGATGATCCCGATCTGCATCCAGCTTGCCCTGCGCCTTGGAACTTCTCCCTCCAAGCTGCTGATGCCACTCAGCTATTTCACCATCATGGGCGGCATGATCTCGCTGATCGGCACCTCGACCAACCTGCTGGTGGACGGGGTGGCGCGCGATCGCGGCATGGAGCCCTTCACCATCTTCGAGATCGCGCCCGTGGGCGTCGCGATCACCCTCGCGGGCATCGCCTACTTCATGCTGATCGGGCGCAAGCTGCTGCCCGAGCGGACGTCGCTGGCCGGCTTCCTGGGCGCGCGGCGCGAGATGAAGTACTTCACCGAGGTCGCCATCCCCCATGATTCCAGCCTGGTCGGGCAGAACGTGACCGAGGTCGCGCTGTTCAAGCGTGACGCGGTGCGGCTGATCGACGTGCTGCGCGGCGACGCCTCGCTGCGCCGCAACCTGGCCGAGGTGGTGCTCGAGCCGGGCGACCGGGTCGTGCTGCGCTCCGAGATGGCCGACCTGCTGGAGATGCTGGATAACAAGAACCTGCAGATGCTGGACAAGCTGGGCTCGGTCGCGACCGAGACGGTCGAGGTGCTGATCTCACCGGGCTGCCACATGATCGGGCGCCGCTTGGGCGACCTGCGCCTGCGGCGGCGCTATGGCATCTATGTCCTGGCCGCGCATCGCCGCAACCAGAACATCGGCCGGCAGCTGGACGACCTGGTGGTGCGGGTGGGCGACACGCTGCTGCTGGAGGGCGCGCCCGAGGATATCGGCCGCCTGGCCACCGACATGGAGATGGTCGACGTCTCGCGCCCCTCGGCCCGCGCCTATCGCCGCAACCGCGCACCCATCGCCATCGTCTGCCTGCTGGCGGTGGTGACGCTGGCCGCGCTGGACGTGGCGCCCATCCTGGCGCTGTCCTTCCTGGCCGCGGCGGTGATCCTGATCACCCGCTGCGTCGATGCCGAGGAGGCGTTCAGCTTCGTCGACGGACGCCTGATGGCGATGATCTTTGCCATGCTGGCCGTGGGCGAGGCGCTGGAGCATACTGGCACCGTCGCGCTGATCGTGGATACCGTCGCGCCGTTCCTGCAGGGCCTGCCGCCCTTCGCCACGCTGCTGGCGGTCTATTTCCTGGGGCTGGTCCTGACCGAGGTCCTGTCGAACAATGCCGTCGCCGTGCTGCTGACCCCCATCGCCATCGCGCTGGCGCAGTCCCTGGGCCACGATCCGCGGCCCTATGTGGTCGCGGTGATGTTCTCGGCCACCGTCGCTTTCGCGACGCCCATCGGCTATCAGACGCACATGATGGTCTATGGGCCGGGCGGCTACCGCTTCTCGGACTTTGTGCGGGTCGGCGTGCCGCTGGACATCATCTGCGGGCTGGTCGCCTGCGCGATCATTCCGTTCATCTGGCCGCTGGTGCCCTGAGGACAGGATGACGCGGTTTCCGCAACTGCAATGCTGCCATGCAGCATCGGCGGTTGCGGTCCGCGCCCCGAGACCCGATCTAGGGCGCAGGGGAGGAAACGGCTTTGTCATTCGCAAGGAGTTTCCACATGGCGACCACCGCTTCCGTCGATCGTTCGTCCACCGGCCTGTCGGCCGCGTCGCTGCTGGCGCCGTTCCGCGCCGCGGGGCGCCTGCTGATCGCGATGGCCGAGGCCAGCCCGCAGATGCGCGCGTTGAACCGCCTGAACCAGCTGAGCGACCAGGAACTGGCCGCGAAGGGTCTGACCCGCGACGGAGAGATCCGCCGCATCCTGGGCGGCGCCGCCGTCCTCTGACGCAGGCCCCCGGAGCGGCAGCCTGACACGCGCGGCCCCCCGGGGCCGCGTTCGCGTTTGTGCGCGACGGCTTGCGATGGGGGGGCAGGCTGGACTAGAAGCGGGCCAGTTTTCCGCATTCCGCACGACGAAGGACGACCCGACATGGCAGGGCATTCCAAATGGGCCAACATCCAGCACCGCAAGGGCCGGCAGGACAAGCTGCGGTCCAAGCTGTTCTCCAAGCTGGCCAAGGAGATCACCGTCGCCGCCAAGATGGGCGACCCCGACCCCGAAAAGAACCCGCGCCTGCGGCTGGCGGTCAAGGAGGCCAAGTCGAAATCCGTCCCCAAGGACGTGATCGACCGCGCCATCAAGAAGTCGCAGGGCAACGACGCCGAGACCTATGACGAGATCCGCTATGAGGGCTATGGCCCGAGCGGCATCGCGCTGGTCGTGGAGGCGATGACCGACAACCGCAACCGCACCGCGTCGAACGTGCGCAGCTATTTCACCAAGTCGGGCGGCGACATGGGGCAGACCGGCTCGGTCAGCTTCATGTTCGACCGCGTGGGCGAGATCCAGTATCCGCTGTCGGCGGGTGACGCGGACACGGTGATGATGGCCGCGCTGGAGGCCGGTGCCGACGATGTGCAGTCCGATGACGAGGCTCACTGGATCTACTGCGCCGATACCGCGCTGAACGAGGTCTCGAGCGCGCTGGAGGCCTCCTTGGGTGAATCCGAGACGGCCAAGCTGATCTGGAAGCCCCAGGCCCCGACCGAGGTCACCGACCTGGAGACCGCCCAGAAGCTGATGAAGCTGATCGACACGCTGGAGGATGACGACGACGTGCAGACCGTCACCGGCAACTTCGACATCTCGCAGGAGATCGCCGACCAGCTGTGACGACCGGGTCGGGCCGCGCTGCCACGCGGCCCGACCTTTCGCGCGCCCCTGCATTTTGGCGCTTGCGCGGCTGCCCGAAAGGCGGCAGTTGCAGATTATGCAGAACATTTCCCAGACCAGACGCGACCTGATCGGCATTGGCTGGATGCTGGCCACGGGGCTGTGCTTCGTGGCGGTCAACGCCATCGTGCGCGGTCTGGACGGGGCGCTGCCCGCCGCGCAGGCGGCCTTCATCCGGTTCCTCTTCGGGCTGGTCTTTCTGGGGCCGGTCATCGCGGGCGCGCTGCGCGGGGGCTTCGCGCGCGACATCTGGGGGCTCTTCGCGCTGCGCGGCGCGCTGCATGTGGTGGCGGTCATCGCGTGGTTCTATGCCATGTCGCGCATCACCGTGGCCGAGGTCACGGCCATCGGCTTCCTGAACCCGATCATCGTCACCATCGGCGCGGCGCTGTTTCTGGGCGAGCGCCTGGCGGCGCGGCGCATCCTTGCCGTGGGCGTGGCGCTGGCGGGTGCGCTGGTCGTGCTGCGCCCGGGCCTGCGGGAGCTGGACCCCGGCCATCTGAGCCAGGTCCTGGCCTCGGTCGCGTTCGGGCTGTCCTATCTGATCGCGAAGCGCCTGTCGGACCGGGTCCCGGCGGCGGTCGTGGTGGCGATGATGTCGCTGACCGTCAGCATCGGCCTGGCGCCGTTGGCGCTGGCGCAATGGGTGGCGCCGACGCTGCCGCAGCTGGGCTGGCTGGCGCTGGTCGCGGTCTTTGCGACGCTTGGCCATTACACGATGACGCGGGCCTTCGCGGCGGCGCCGCTGACCGTCACGCAGCCGGTGACCTTCCTGCAGCTGATCTGGGCCAGCCTGGTAGGCGTCCTGGTCTTTCACGAACCGCTGGACCCATGGGTGATCGTCGGCGGCGGGGTGATGATCGGGGCAATCAGCTACATCACCTGGCGCGAGGCGCGGGTGCGGGCGCGGACCGTCACCCCGCCCGTGGGCGCGACCAAGATCTGAGGCCGGAACCCCGTCCGCGTCAGGGGTGTTCGCCCCAAAGAGCGGAGGACATGATGGCATCGCATGATGAGACTTGGGACGACTGGCAGGAGCTGGTCAACATGACGCCGTCGGCGCTGAAGGACTGGCTGGACAGTGATGAGAGCAGGTCGGTCGGCGATACCGGCGGGCAGGGCGAGAGCACCGG
Organism: Paracoccus sp. ME4; assembly: GCF_046736325.1. Taxonomy (GTDB): domain Bacteria; phylum Pseudomonadota; class Alphaproteobacteria; order Rhodobacterales; family Rhodobacteraceae; genus Paracoccus. Next base: position 1,902,870 of record NZ_CP151276.1, on the reverse strand, counting down.
CCACAAGTCGGGCCGCCACATCCTGCGCATCAAGGATAAGAAGAAGGCCGACCTGACCGAGGACGACTGGTCGCACATGGCCAAGGTCGTGGGCTACATCAAGCGCCATCTGGCTCAGGGCGGCCCGTCCAAGGACAAGGCGCACAGCGATTGGCGCTATTCGCTGATGAACTGGGGCCACGATCCGCTGACGTGATCGCGGCCCCGCGCGCCTTCAGCGGTTGGGCCAGAGCGTGGCGTGCCGGTTCACGTCCTTGTAGAGCAGATAGCGGAACGGCCCCGGCCCCCCGGCATAGCAGGCCTGCGGGCAGAAGGCGCGCAGCCACATGTAGTCGCCCGGACCGACCTCGACCCAATCGCGGTTCAGGCGATAGACGGCCTTGCCCTCCAGCACGAACAGGCCATGCTCCATCACATGCGTCTCTGCGAAGGGGATGGAGCCGCCGGGCTTGAAGGTCACCACGGTGATGTGCATGTCGTGGCGCAGATCGGCCGGGTCCATGAAGCGCGTCGTGCCCCAGGCCCCGTCGGTATCGGGCATCATGGACGGGGCGATGTCCTGTTCCTGCACCACGATAAGGTCGGGCTTGCCGGTTCCCGCGAAGGGCTGCCAGCGCTTGCGCCACCAGTGGAAGCCGGCCGGGCCCGCGGTGCGGTTCCTGATCTTCCACGGCGTGCCCGCAGGGATATAGGCAAAGCCCCCCGGCGTTAGCAGATGCTCCTGCCCGTCGATGATGACCTGCATGTCGCCGCCGGTCACGAAGATCGCGTGCTGGACCTCCGGGTCGTCGTCGGGCGTGTCGCTGCCGCCGCCCTCGGCCAGTTCCACGATGTACTGGCTGAAGGTCTCGGCAAAGCCGGTCAGCGGACGCGCCAGCATCCAGAAGCGCATGCCCGTCCAGCCGGGCAGATAGCTGGTGACGATGTCGCGCATCACCGTGCGGGGAATGACGGCATAGGCCTCGGTGAAGACGGCCGTGTCGGTCGTCATCCCGGTCTGCGGCGGCAGTCCCGCGACGGGTCCGGCATAGCGGATGCGGGGCTGGGCCGCGTCGGTCGGGACCTGCGCGATATCGCCGGTGGGGGCGCCTGCGGGGCCGGTGTCGTTCATGTCAGCATGTCCTTGAGGCGGAGGGTGGCGATGCGGGCGACCTGCGCTTCGGCTGTGGCGCGTTCGACCCTGGTGTCGTTGGCGGTGCGGGTCTGCATGGCGGACAGGATGCCCGCCTTGTCGTTGTCGCGCACCGCGATGATGAAGGGAAAGCCGTGGCGCGCGACATAGGCCTCGTTCAGGCGGGTGAACGCGTCGCGTTCCGCGTCGGTCAGCGCGTCCAGCCCCGCGCCCGCCTGTTCGGCGGCGCTGTCGGCGGTCAGGCGGCGCGCCTGCGCCAGCTTGCCCGCCAGGTCCGGATGCGCGCGCAGCACGCCGAGGCGTTCGTCGTCGGAGGCCTGGCGGAACACCTGCGCCATGCGCAGCGCCAGACCTGCGGGCGTGTCGTGGACCGCGCCCATCTCCGCGTCCCAGACCCGTTCCGCGATGAAGGGCGAATGCTCATAGACGCCGCCGAAGCGCGCGACGAAGGCGTCGCGGTCCATCTGCGAGGGGCGCGTGCGCGGCTGATGGGGATGTTCACGCGCCCAGTGGCGAGCGATGTCCAGGCGGCTGGCGAACCAGACGCCGTCATGGGACCGCGCATGGTCCAGGAAGCGCTGGATCGCCATGGCGCGGCCCGGACGCCCCGCCAGCCGGCAATGCAGGCCGATGGACATCATCTTGGGCGCGCCCGCCACCCCCTCGGCATAGAGCATGTCGAAGCTGTCGCGCAGATAGTCGAAGAAGTCCGTCCCCGTGCCGAAACCCTGACCCGAGGAGAAGCGCATGTCGTTGGCGTCCATCGTATAGGGCACCATCAGCTGCGGCTTGCCGTTATGGACATGCCAATAGGGCAGCTCGTCCGCGATCGTGTCGGCCAGATACTCGAACCCGCCTTCCTCGCAGCCAAGCGCCACCGTGTTCATCGAGGTGCGCCCCTGATAGAAGCCGCGCGGGCGTTCGCCGCAGACGGCGGTGTGCAGGGCCACGGCCTGGGCGATATGCTGTTCCTCGACCTCGCGCGGGACGTTGCGATAGTCGATCCACTTCAGCCCGTGGGTCGCCATCTCCCATCCGGCGGCCTGCATCGCGGCGACCTGTTCGGGATTGCGCTCCAGCGCGGTGGCGACGCCGTAGCAGGTGACGGGAATCCCCTCCAGCAGCCGGTGCAGCCGCCAGAAGCCCGACCGCGCGCCATAGTCGTAGATCGATTCCATGTTCCAGTGCCGCTGGCCGGGCCAGGGCTGGGCGCCGATGATCTCGGACAGGAAGGCCTCGGAGGCGGCGTCACCATGCTCGATGCTGTTCTCGCCGCCTTCCTCGTAATTCACCACGATCTGCACGGCGATGCGGGCGCCGCCCGGCCAGCGCGGATCGGGGGTGGTCTGGCCGTAGCCAGTCAGGTCGCGGCTGTAGCGCATGTCGGTTGTCCCTCGGCTGTCGTTGCGTCAGCAAACCGCGCGCGGGGCGCAAGGGCAAGCGGGCAGGGCCCGAATTCTGTTTCAAGCGTTCCCGCATAATCGCATTGTCTTTCAACGAGGCATTGAAAGACTTGCGCGCCTGCGGCGATTGCGGCAGAGGGTCGCGCCGCCCATCGTGCCGCCCGGAGGCGGCCCGGCGCATCCGCGGAGGACGGGCGGGCCGCGACATGGGGGACTTATGGAACGCATCTTCAGGCTGGCCGAGGCCGGCACCAGCGTCAGGACCGAGGTGATCGCAGGCATCACCACCTTCCTGACGATGGCCTACATCATCTTCGTCAATCCCGACATCCTGTCCACGACCGGCATGGACCGCGACGCGGTCTTCGTGGCGACCTGCCTGGCGGCGGCGCTCGGCTCGCTGATAATGGGGTTCTGGGCGAACTGGCCCATCGGCATGGCGCCGGGCATGGGGCTCAATGCCTTCTTCGCCTTCACGGTGGTGGGCGGCATGGGCTTCACCTGGCAGCAGGCCCTGGGCGCGGTCTTCATCAGCGGCCTGATCTTCCTGTTCCTGTCGCTGACAGGCATCCGGCGCTGGCTGATCTCGGGCATCCCGACCTCCATGCGCAGCGCCATCGCGGCGGGGATCGGCCTGTTCCTGGCGATCATCGCGCTGCAATCCTCGGGGATCGTGGTGGACAATCCCGCGACGCTGGTGGGCTTGGGCGACCTGACCGCGACGGGCACGCTGCTGACCATCGGCGGCTTCTTCGTCATCGTCGCGCTGGACGCGCTGAAGGTGCGCGGCGCGATCCTGATCGGCATCCTGCTGACCACGCTGGCCGCGATCATCCTGGGCGTGTCGCAGTTCGGGGGGATCGTGTCGATGCCGCCCTCGATCGCGCCGACCTTCCTGCAGATGGACCTGATGGGCGCGCTGACCTTCGGCATCTTCCAGGTGGTGCTGGTGATGGTGCTGGTCGAGGTCTTCGACGCCACCGGCACGCTGATCGGCGTGGCCAAGCGCGCGGGCCTGCTGACCGAGGGGCCGACCCACACCAACAAGAACCTGGGCAGGGCGCTGATGGCCGATTCGACGGCGATCACCGCGGGGGCGCTGCTGGGGACCTCCTCGACCACGGCCTATGTGGAAAGCGCGTCGGGCGTTCAGGCGGGCGGCCGGACCGGGCTGACGGCGGTGGTCGTGGGGCTGCTGTTCCTGGCCGCGATGTTCCTGGCACCCTTGGCGGGGACGGTGCCGGCCTATGCGACCGCGCCTGCGCTGCTCTATGTCGCGACGCTGATGGTGCGCGAGCTGGCCGAGATCAGCTGGGACGACGTGACCGAGGCCGCGCCTTCGGTGCTGACCGCCATCGCCATGCCGCTGACCTATTCCATCGCCAACGGCCTGGCCTTCGGCTTTGTCAGCTATGCGGTGATCAAGCTGCTGACCGGGCGCGCGCGCGAGGTGCATGCCGCGACCTGGGTCATCGCCGCGCTGTTCGCGGCGAAGTTCGCGCTGTTCGGCGCGCATTGAGGACGGCGGGCGGGCCCCCTCAGGGGGTGGGGCCGCCCATCGCGTCCGACAGGCTGGTCGCCGCGGCGGCCACCACCGCGCCAAGCGTCTTCACATGCTCGGGCGCGATGCGGTTCGTGGGTCCGCTGACCGACAGGCCCGCGATGGCCTCTCCGGACAGATCGAAGACCGGGGCCGCGATGCAGCGCATGCCGCGGGTCCGCTCCTCGTCGTCGAAGGAAAAGCCGCGATGCCGGATGCGGGCCAGATCGGCCTCCAGCGCCTGCGGATCGGTCAGGGTCGTGTCGGTGAACCGCGCCAGCGGACCGCGCGCCAGCAGCGTCCGCAGCGTCTCGGGGCGGCCAAAGGCCAGCAGCGCCTTGCCGATACCCGAGGCATGCAGCGCCGAACGGGTGCCGGGCGGAAAGAAGGCGCGGATCGTCTCGGTCGTCTCGACCTGGCTCAGGAACAGCACCGCGTCGCCCTGAAGGATGCCCAGGTTCGCGGTCTCTCCGGTATGCTCCATGAGCGTCCGCAGGATCGGCCGCGCCCGTTCCACGATGCCCGAGCGGCGCATGAACGCCGTGCCAAGACGGAAGGCCTGCGGCCCGATGGTCCAGGCCTGCGTCGCCGGATCGCTCTCGGCCATGCCGCGCGCCGCCAGCGTGTGCAGCACCCGATGCACGGTCGATGCGGGCTGGCCCGCCTCCTCGGCCACCTGTGACAGGGTCAGGCCGGGCCGCGCCGCCAGCAGGTCCAGAAGATCCAGCGCCCGGTCCAGCGCCTGCACCGTTCCGGGCGCGTCGGGCAGTTCCTTGCGGGGGCGTCCGCGGCGACGGGTCGGTTCGGCCATGGATCGGTCTTTCTGTTGATGCTGTCTTTAGATGCGGGCGAAAATCGCCTTGGGCAAGCGGAAAAGCCGCACCATGGAAAGCGTTTCCATTTCAATTCACTAACCCCGCCGCGCCCGGTGCCCGGTCGGGTCGCCGCGCGCCCGGCGCTGCCCCTTCGGCGGGCAGGTCGCGTCCGGAACGCAGGCCACGGTGGAAAATTGGTTTCGGAAATCGCCGATCGCGCGCTAGGCGTAAAGAAAAAAATCCGCACATGCGCGGCATGTCGCCGCAACGACAGAGGGGAAGAACCATGATCGCCCAGACCGGCCCCGGCGCCGTCCATCCCGTCGATCAGATGCTGCCCACCGGGCGCCTGATCACCCTGGGGTTCCAGCATGTGCTGGTCATGTATGCGGGCGCCATCGCGGTGCCGCTGATCGTGGGCCGCGCCCTGCAGCTGCCGCCCGAGGAGGTGGCCTTCCTGATCTCGGCCGACCTGTTCGTCTGCGGTCTGGCGACCCTGATCCAGAGCCTCGGCATGACCCAGTATTTCGGCATCCGCCTGCCCGTGATGATGGGCGTGACCTTCGCCGCCGTGGGACCGATGGTCGCCATCGCGGGCCAGATGCCCGGCACCGAAGGGGCGCGCGCGCTGTTCGGGGCGATCATCGCGGCGGGGATCATCGCCATCCTTCTGGCGCCGCTGATCGGGCGGGTGCTGCGGTTCTTTCCGCCGGTCGTGACGGGCACGGTGATCCTGGCCATCGGGATCAGCCTCATGCCCATCGGCATCAACTGGATTTTCGGCCTGCCGGTCGGTCCGACCGCGCCGATGCTGGTCGATCCCGCGCAGCAGGCCTGGCTGGACGCGGCCATCGCCGCGGGCGGCGTCCCCGAGGGGCTGCGCCTGGCGCCCGCCATGCCGAACCCTGCCTATGCCTCGGGGACGAACATCCTGATCGCGGTGCTGGTCCTCGGCACGATCCTGCTGGTGTCGCGCTTTGCACGCGGGTTCATGGCCAACATCGCGGTGCTGCTGGGCATCGCGGTCGGCGGGGTGGCCGCGGCGGCGATGGGCCTGATGCAGTTCGACAAGGTGGGCGAGGCCGCCTGGTTCGCGGTCATCAAGCCCTTCCATTTCGGCCTGCCGACCTTCGATCCGGTGATGATCGTGACGATGGTGCTGGTGATGATCGTGGTGATGATCGAATCCACCGGCATGTTCCTGGCGCTGTCGGACATGTGCCGCCGCCCGATCAATGCGCGCGGCCTTGCGGCCGGTCTGCGGGCCGACGGGTTGGGGACCATGCTGGGCGGCATCTTCAACACCTTCCCCTATACCTCGTTTTCTCAGAACGTGGGGCTGGTGGGGGTGACGGGCATCCGCTCGCGCTTCGTCTGCGTGGCGGGGGGCGTCATCATGATCGTGCTGGGCCTGATCCCCAAGATGGGCGCCCTGGTCGAAAGCCTGCCGACGACCGTCCTGGGCGGCGCGGGGCTGGTGATGTTCGGCATGGTCGCGGCCACTGGTATCCGCATCCTGTCCCGCGTGGATTTCAGCACCAACCGCAACAACCTATTCGTCGTGGCCATCAGCATCGGCATGGCGATGATCCCGCTGGTCGCGCCCAACTTCAAGCAGTGGCTGCCCCATGCGATCCATCCGCTGATCCATTCGGGCATACTGCTGGCCGCGGTCAGCGCGGTGGCGCTGAACTGGTTCTACAACGGGGCCGCCCCCGCCGACGAGGCCGAGATGGCCGAGGCCGGGCGTCTGGCCGATCACTGATTATGCACGGATCGTAAAGACTGCCTTGTCCATGATGCCCCTGCCGCGGTCCGGCGAATGGGCTATCAGGAAAGGCAAAGACCAAGGGAGACTTCATGCCGGGCTTTCTGACGACCCATGTTCTGGACACTGCGCGCGGCCTGCCCGCGCAGGGAATGGAGATCGTGCTCTATCGCCTCGACCCGCAGCGGGTCGAGCTGGCGCGCCTGAGGACCAATGCCGACGGGCGCACCGACCGTCAGATCCTGGCGGCGGACGATTTCGCCACCGGCACCTACGAGCTGGAGTTCCACGCCGGGGCCTGGATGGATGCGACCGGCATCGCCCCCGAAAGCCCGCGCTTTCTGGACGTGATCCCGATCCGCTTCGGCATGTCGCAGGACGACCACTATCACGTCCCGCTGCTGGTCTCGCCCTTCGGCTATTCGACCTATCGGGGCAGCTGAGATGATACCGGAAACCGCCATCCTGTGGGAGTTCCTGTCCTTCGCCGTGCGGTGGGTGCATGTCATCACCGCCGTCGCCTGGATCGGATCGTCCTTCTACTTCATCGCGCTGGATCTGGGTCTGCAGAAGGCGCCCGACCTGCCCAGGGGCGCCCATGGCGAGGAATGGCAGGTCCATGGCGGCGGCTTCTATCACATTCGCAAGTACCTGGTCGCCCCCGAGCGCATGCCCGAGCACCTGACCTGGTTCAAATGGGAAAGCTATTCGACCTGGCTCTCGGGCGCGGCGCTGCTGATGGTCACCTACTGGGCGGGCGCGAACCTCTATCTGATCGAACCGGCCAAGGCCGATCTGGCGATCTGGCAGGCGATCGCGATCTCGGGCGGGTCGCTGGCGGTGGGCTGGCTGATCTATGACGGGCTGTGCAAGTCGCCCCTGGGCAACCGTCCCACGGTGCTGATGCTGCTGCTGTTCGCGGCGCTGGTGGCGATGGGCTGGGCCTATGACCAGGTCTTCACGGGCCGCGCGGCGCTGCTGCATCTGGGGGCGTTCACGGCGACGATCATGACCGCGAACGTGTTCCTGATCATCATGCCGAACCAGCGCATCGTGGTGGCCGACCTGAAGGCCGGGCGTGCACCCGACCCGAAATACGGCAAGATCGCCAAGCTGCGCTCGACCCACAACAACTATCTGACGCTGCCGGTCATCTTCCTGATGCTGTCGAACCACTATCCGCTGGCCTTCGCCAGCCAGTGGAACTGGCTGATCGCGGCGCTGGTCTTCCTGATGGGCGTCACCATCCGGCACTTCTTCAACACCATGCATGCCCGCAAGGGCTATCAGTGGTGGACCTGGGCGGTGACCGCGATGCTGTTCATCGGCGTGATGTGGCTGGCCTCGGCCGGGGTCAACCAGGACAGCTACGAGGAATCGACGGCCCGCCCCCTGACCGCGATCGAGGCGCGCTTCGCCGAGGCCCCCGGCTTCGAGGAGGCCAGCCAGGCCGTCCTCGGCCGCTGCTCCATGTGCCACGCGCGCGAGCCGTCCTGGGAGGGCATCCGCACCGCCCCAAAGGGCGTCCTGCTGGAGACGCCCGCCGACATCGCCCGGGCCGCGCATCAGGTCTATGTCCAGTCCGGGCTGACCGACGCGATGCCCCCGGCGAACGTCACCGGCATGGAGGACGCCGAGCGCGACGCCATCCTGCGCTGGTTCCGCGAGGTCGGTCCCTTCGGTGTCGCGGGCCTGTGATTTCGGCTGACAGGCGGCCCGGCGCGGTGTAACGCATCGGTGATGCTGACCGTCCTGCGCCTTGTCCTGCTGCTGGGGGTGATCCTTGGCGTGGTGCTGCCGAAATCCTCGGCAGCGCTGGCGCAGCTTGGGCTGGTGGATGACCGCGTGGTGGTGATCTGCACCGGCCACGGCATGCAGACCATCACTCTCTCCGACGATGACCGACCGCTGCCGCCGCAGGTCCATGACGCGCCCTGCCTGCTGGTCGCGCCCTCGGACGGTGCGGCCCCTGTCGCGCCGCCGGTCTGGGTCGCGCTGGCGGGCGGACCCGCACGGCCCGCGGGCCGCGATCTGTGGCGCGCCGCCGATGCGCCCGGGCCGGGCCATGCCCGCGCGCCGCCCCTGGCCTGACGCGCCGTTCCCACCGACCGCCTGTCAGCCCCGCGGATTGTCCCAAAGGACGCCCGCGCCAAGGATATCGCCATGACCATCACCGACTCCACCCCGGCGGAGGCCGCCGATCCCGGCCGCGCCGCCAAGCTCTATCGCGCCGCCTGGCGCTGGCATTTCTATGCCGGACTGTTCGTGATCCCCTTCTTCCTGATCCTGGCCGTGACCGGCATGATGATGCTGTGGATCGCCCATCTGGACGGCCGCGACGGAGAGCGCATCCCCGTCGTCCCGCAGGGCGAACCCGCCAGCCTGACCCTGCAGGCCGCCGTGGCCATCGCCGCCGTTCCGGGCGGCGAGCCGGTCCAGTACATCGCGCCCCGCGCCCCCGATCTGGCGGCGATCTTCCGCATCGACGGGGCGGACGGCCCCCGGACCGTCGCCGTCGATCCCTATGCCGCCGAGGTGGTGACCGACTTTCCCCGGCGCGGGGGCTGGTATGACTGGGCCGACAACGTCCATGGCAGCCTGCTTCTGGGCGTCGCGGGCGACCGCATGATCGAGATCGCGGCCTCGCTCGGCGTCATGCTGCTGGCGACGGGCCTCTATCTGTGGTGGCCGCGCGGGCAGGGGCTGCGCGCCGCGCTGGTCCCGAACCTCGCCGCGCGGGGCCGGGCGCTGTGGAAGTCGCTGCACGGGGTCACGGGGGTCTGGATCTCGGTCGTGCTGATCTTCTTCCTGATCTCGGGCCTGTCCTGGGCGGGGATCTGGGGCGGGCGCATGGTCCAGGCCTGGTCCACCTTTCCGGCCACCAAATGGGACGCGGTGCCGCTCTCGGACGTCACCCATGCCAGCATGAACGATGGCCCGAAGGAGGTTCCCTGGGCGCTGGAGCAGACCCCCATGCCCGCCTCGGGCAGCCCCGCCGGCACGCCGGGCGTGCCCGAGGGCACGCGGGTCGGCATCGACAGCATCGACGCGCTGGCCCGCCAGATCGGCTTCGACGGCCGCTATCAGCTGAACCTGCCGCAGGGCGAGACCGGCGTCTGGACCCTCAGCCGCGACAGCATGAGCACCGACAGCCTGAACCCGACCACCGACCGGACCGTGCATGTGGACCGGTACACGGGCCGCATCCTGGCCGATGTCGGCTATGCCGATTACAGCCTCGCGGGCAAGGCCATGGCCGTGGGCATCGCGCTGCACATGGGCACCCTGGGCCTGTGGAGCGTGCTGGCCAACACCGCCTTCTGCCTGGCGGTGATCTTCCTCTGCGTCTCGGCCATGGTGCTGTGGTGGAAGCGCCGCCCCGCGGGACAGTCGCGCCTCGTGGCCCCGCCCATGCCGCGCGACATGCCGCTGTGGAAGGGCGCAGTCGCCGTGGGCCTCGTCATCGGCATCGCCTTCCCGATGGCGGGCATCACCTTCGCCGCCGTCCTGGCGCTGGACTGGCTGGTCCTGTCGCGCATCCCGGCGCTCAGGCACGCCGTCAGCTAGGGCGCGCAGCGGGGCCGCAAGGCCGCGGGCGCCGCGGTCCCCCTTGATGGGGGACTGCGGCGCCTGCCACCGCCCCCGGCAAGGGTCCATTCATCAGAACTTCGGGCGCAACTCCCGGACCGCGAAATCCGCGAACATCCGCACCTTCGGGTCCTGCAGGCGCCGATGCGGTGTCAGGCAGCCGAACTGCGCGGGCAGGGGACGGTGATCCGGCAGCAGCTCGACCAGCCGCCCGGCCTCGATGTCGCCCGCCACCTCGTAGAGCGGCCGGTTCGCGATCCCGTGCCCCGCCAGCGCCCAATCGCGCAGCACGTCGCCGTCATCCGTGTCGAAACGGCCATGCACCATCATCTTGCGCGGCCCGTCCTCGGTCTGCAGCACCCAGTAGTATTCCGGGCTGCGCGGATAGCGCAGCAGCAGGCAGTTGTGCCCGGCCAGGTCGTCCGGGACCCCCGGCACGCCCGCGCGCGCCAGGTAATCGGGCGAGGCGACCAGCACGCGCGGACAATCCGCGATTTTGCGCCATTTCAGCGCCGAATCCGCGGGCTCGCCCAGAAAGAAGGCCAGGTCGATCGCGTCCTCGACGATGTTGACGTTGCGGTCCGACAGTCGCAGCCGAATCTCGACGCCCGGATTGTCGGCGCAGAATCCGGGGATCAGCGGCGCGATCAGCCGCCGTCCCAGCCCCAGGGGCGCGGTCAGCCGGATCACCCCCTGCGGCTTGCCCGAAAAGCTGCTGACCAGCGCCTCGGCCTCGTCCAGCGTGTCGATGACCCGCCGCGCATGGTCGTAGAAGGCGCGCCCGATCTCGGTCGGGGTCAGCTTGCGGGTGGTGCGGTTCAGCAGCCGCAGCCCGAAGCGATTTTCAAGATCCTTGATGCGATTGGAGGCAACTGCCGGGGAAAGCCGCAGATCCCTGCCTCCGGCGGTGATCGAGCCCAGCTCGACCACCCGGACGAAGACGCGCAGGCTTTCCAGATAGGACATGAGATTGGCCCGCTTTCAACGTTTCGTGTAAAGTCTTCTATGCCACGAGCGATTTCCCGACCGCAAGTTCGGGCCTAGCATCGCGCCATGCAAGGAAAGACCCCCATGACCCAGCTGCGTTTTCTGCTCAACGACACCGAGGTGGCCCTGACCGAGGTCGGCGCCTCCGACACGCTGCTGGACCACCTGCGCCTCACGCGCCGCATGACCGGCACCAAGGAGGGCTGCGCCGAGGGCGATTGCGGGGCCTGCACCGTGCTGGCGGGCCGCCTGACGCCCGATGGCCTGGTCTATGAGCCGATCAACGCCTGCATCCGGCTGATGGCGTCCTGCCACGCGACCCATATCGTCACGGTCGAACATCTGCGCGGCCCCGAGGGCGGTCTGCACCCGATCCAGGCCGCGATGGTCGCGCATCACGGCAGCCAGTGCGGCTTCTGCACGCCGGGCATCGTCATGGCGCTTTACGGGCTGTGGATGACCAATCCCGGTGCAGGCGAGGCCGCGATCGAGATCGCGCTGCAGGGCAACATCTGCCGCTGCACGGGCTATGCGCCGATCATCCGCGCGGCGCAGGCCGCGGGCGCCGCCGGAGGGCAGGCCCAGGACGCGCTGGCCCGCGAACGCGAGGTGGTGGCCGCGCGCCTGGCCGGCATGCGGGGCGCCAGGGTTTCGCTTGCGCGCGGCGCGGACCGGGCACTGGTCCCCGCCGATACCGACGACCTGGCCGCAGCCTTGCTGGAGGAGCCCGGCGCCACGCTGGTCGCGGGCGCGACCGATGTGGGCCTCTGGGTCACGAAGTTCATGCGTGACATCAGCCCCGCCATCTTCATCGGCCACCTGATGAAGGAGATCACCGTCGCGGACGGGTTGATCCGCCTCGGCGCGGGCGTCACCTATTCCGAGGCCGCGCCCATCCTGACCCGCCACATCCCCGAGGCCGCCGAGTACTGGTCGCGCATCGGCGGCTGGCAGGTCCGGAATGCGGGCACCATCGGCGCGAACATCGCCAACGGCTCTCCCATCGGGGACACGCCGCCCTTGCTGATCGCGCTGGACGCGCGGATCGTGCTGCGCCGGGGGGACGCGCGCCGCGAGATGCCGCTGGAGGCGTTCTTCATCGACTACGGCAAGCAGGACCGCCAGCCCGGCGAGTTCGTGGAGGAGATCGCGATCCCCGTCCCGCAGGGCGCCCGGATCGCCGCCTACAAGGTCAGCAAGCGGCGCGACAGCGACATCACCTCGGTCGCGGCAGGCATCCGCGTCGATGTGGCGGACGGCATCATCACCGATGCCCGGCTGGCCTTCGGCGGCATGGCGGGCACGCCCAAACGCGCCCGCGCGGCGGAGGACGCGCTGCGGGGCCAGCCCTTCACGGAGGCCGCCTTTGACGCCGCCGCCCGCGCCATCGCGGTTGACTTCCAGCCGATGACCGACATGCGCGCCAGCGCCGAATACCGCGCCACCGTCGCGCGCAACCTGATCCGCCGCTTCTGGCTGGAACAGTCCGAACCCGGCCTGCCCGTGCGGCTGCGCCAGAGCGAAGGAGTCTGAGCCATGAAGGACGACACCGCCCCCATCACCGGCCAGGCCCATCAGGACACGATCCACGACAGCGCCATCAAGCATGTCACGGGCCGCGCCGAATATACCGACGATCTGGTGGAGCCGACCGGCACGATCCACGCCTATCTGGGCCTCTCGACCTGCGCGCATGGCCGCATCATGGGGATGGATTTCACCGACACGCTGGCCCAGCCCGGCGTCATCGGCGTGCTGACCGCGGACGATCTGCCCGGCGTCAACGACGTCTCGCCCAACGGCAAGAACGACGATCCGATCTTTGCCGACGGCATGGTGCATTTCTGGGGCCAGCCGGTCTTTGCCGTGATCGCGGAGACGCGCGATCAGGCGCGGCGCGCGGCGCACAGGGCGCGGATCGATTATGACGCGCTTCCCCATGCGCTGGACCCGATCGCGGCGCGTGATGCGGGGATGGGCTATGTGACCGATCCGCTGACCCTGAAGCGCGGCGATGCGGCCGCGGCCATGGCCGAGGCCCCGCGCCGGATCACCGGGCGTTTCGCCGTGGGCGGGCAGGATCACTTCTATCTGGAAGGGCAGATCGCCTTGGCCATTCCGGGCGAGGATGACGAGGTCGCGATGCATGTCTCGACCCAGCACCCGTCCGAGGTGCAGCACATGGTGGCCCATGTCCTGGGCGTGCCCAGCAACGCGGTCGTGGTGAACGTGCGCCGCATGGGCGGGGGGTTCGGCGGCAAGGAGACGCAGATGAACCTCTTTGCCTGCGTCGCTGCCGTCGCGGCCAAGCGCTGGCACCGCGCGGTCAAGATCCGCCCCGACCGCGACGACGACATGACCGCGACCGGCAAGCGGCATGACTTCGTGATCGACTATGCGGTGGGGTTCGACGATGACGGGCGCATCCGGGCGGTGGAGGGCGACCTCTATGCCCGCTGCGGGTTTTCGGCGGACCTCAGCGGCCCTGTAACGGACCGGGCGCTGTTTCATGCCGACAACGCGTATTTTTATCCCGATGTGCGGGTGTCGTCGCATCCGATGCGCACGAACACGGTCAGCAACACCGCGTTCCGCGGTTTCGGCGGGCCGCAGGGCGCGATCATGGCCGAACGCATGGTCGAGGAGATCGGCTATGCCCTGGGCCTCGACCCGCTGGAGGTGCGCAAGCGCAACCTCTATCAGAACGGCCAGTTGACCCCCTATCACCAGGAGGTGCAGGACCAGATCCTGCCGCGCCTGATCGAGGAGCTGGAGCAGACCAGCGACTATCAGGCCCGCAGGCAGGCGGTGCTGGACTGGAACGCGCGCGGGGGCGTTATCCGCAAGGGCATCGCGCTGACGCCCGTGAAGTTCGGCATCAGCTTCACCGCGACCTGGTTCAACCAGGCGGGGGCGCTGATCCACATCTATTCGGACGGCTCGATCCACCTGAACCATGGCGGGACCGAGATGGGGCAGGGCCTGAACACCAAGGTCGCGCAGGTCGTGGCCGAGGCGTTCCAATGCGACATCAGCCGCATCAAGATCACCAAGACCACGACCGAGAAAGTGCCCAACACCTCGGCCACGGCGGCGTCGTCCGGGACAGACTTGAACGGCATGGCGGCGCTGGATGCGGCCAACCAGATCAAGGCACGTCTGGTGGCGTTTGTTGCCGAGAACTGGAAGGTCGCGGAGGATCAGGTGGCCTTCGTGCCGGGCCATGTGCGGGCGGGCGACCAGATGATCGCCTTTGATCAGGTGATCCGCGCGGCCTATATGGCGCGCATCCAGCTGTCGGCGGCGGGCTTCTACAAGACGCCCAAGATCCATTGGGACCGCAGCACGGGGCAGGGGCGTCCCTTCTATTACTTCGCCTATGGCGCGGCGGTGTCGGAGGTATCGGTGGACACGCTGACCGGCGAATATGTCATCGACCGCGCCGACATCCTGCATGACGTGGGCCGCAGCCTGAACCCCGCGCTGGACCGGGGCCAGGTCGAGGGCGCCTTTGTGCAGGGCGCGGGCTGGCTGACCACCGAGGAGCTGTGGTGGGACCAGAAGGGCCGGCTGCGGACGCATGCGCCCTCGACCTACAAGGTGCCGCTGGCCTCGGACCGGCCGCGCGTCTTCAACGTGGCCTTGGCCGACTGGTCCGAGGCGACTGAACGCACCATCAAGCGCTCGAAGGCCGTGGGAGAGCCGCCCTTCGTCCTGGGCATCAGCGTCTTCGAGGCGCTGAACATGGCCGTGGCCTCGGTCTACGATTACCGCGAACCGGCGCGGCTGGACGCGCCCGCCACGCCCGAACGCGTGCTGATGGCGGTGGAGCGGCTGCGCGGATGATCCGCGTCCGGGTCATATCCGCGCGCGGATCGACCCCGCGCGAGGCGGGGGCCGAGATGATCGTGACCCCGGACGCCACGCAGGGCACCATCGGCGGCGGCCAGCTGGAATACATGGCCATCGACTGCGCTCGCCAGATGCTGGCGCGTGGCGAGGCAGAGGCGCAGATGGACGTGCCCCTCGGCCCCGAGATCGGGCAATGCTGCGGCGGGCGCGTGGTGCTGGCCCTCGACCGGCAGGCGGCAACGCCCGAGGACCGGCCCGACCTGCTGGTCTTCGGCGCGGGGCACGTGGGCCGGGCGCTTTCGGCGCTGATGCAGCACCTGCCGGTGAACGCGCTGTTGATCGACAGCCGCGCCGAGGAGCTGGCCCGCGCCTCTGGCCCCACGCTGCTGACGCCCCTGCCCGAGGCGCAGATCCGCGCCGCCCGCCCCGGCAGCCTGGTCGTGATCCTGACCCACGATCACGCGCTGGACTTCCTGCTGGCCGCCGAGGCGCTGGCCCGGTCGGACCTGGCCTATGTCGGCATGATCGGCAGCGCCACGAAACGCGCGCAATTTGCCCGTTTCGCCCGCGATCGGGGGATCGACCCCGAGCCCCTGACCTGTCCCATCGGGGCGGGGTTCACGCGCGACAAGCGCCCCGAGATCATCGCCACCTTCACCGCCGCCGAACTGATGGCGTGCCTGACCCCGACCCTGACGAAGAAGACCGCATGCAACAGCTGATCCGGGGCCGCGTCCTCGACTTCCAAGCCGACCCGCGCGACAGCGCGGACAACCACCGCTTCTGGGAGGATGGCGCGATCCTGGTCGAGGACGGCCGCATCGTCGCCGTCGGCGATCACGCCGATCTGGCCCGCGAGGGGCTGGAGGAGATCGACCACCGCCCGCATCTGATCCTGCCGGGCTTCATCGACCCGCATATCCACTTCCCGCAGCTGCAGGTCATCGCCAGCTGGGGCGCGCAGCTGCTGGACTGGCTGAACACCTACACCTTCCCGGCCGAGGCGCAGTTCGTCGACCCCGACCACGCCGCGCGCATGGCGGGGCTGTTCCTGGACCAGCTGACCGCCCATGGCACGACGACGGCGGTGGCCTTCTGCTCCAGCCACAAGGCCAGCGCCGAGGCGCTGTTCACCGCCGCCCATGCGCGCGACATGGCCATGGTCGCGGGCAAGGTGATGATGGACCGGAACGCGATTGCGGCGGTCCATGACACGCCGCAATCCTCCTATGACGACAGCCGCGCGCTGATCGCGGCCTGGCACGGCAAGGGGCGCCAGCGCTATGCGATCACGCCGCGTTTCGCGATCACCTCCAGCCCCGAGCAGATGGAGATGGCGGGCGCGCTGGTGCGAGAGAACCCCGGTCTGCACCTGCAGACCCATCTGTCGGAGAATCGGGACGAGATCGAATTCACCTTAAGTCTGTATCCCAAGGCCCGGGATTATCTGGATATCTACGATCACTATGGCCTTCTGGGGCCGCGCAGCCTGCTGGGCCATTCCATCCATCTGGAGTCGCGCGAGATCGACCGCATCGCCGAGACCGACAGCCGCCCGGTCTTCTGCCCGACCTCGAACCTGTTCCTGGGGTCGGGGCTGTTCGACGCCGAGGGCCTGCGCGGGCGCGGCATCACCAGCGGCATCGCCACCGATGTGGGCGGCGGCACCAGCTGGTCCATGCTGACGACCCTGGCCGAGGGCTACAAGATCCTGCAGCTGCAGGGCCAGAAGATGCACCCGCTGACGGCCTTTCACTGGGCCACGCGCGGCAATGCCCTGACCCTGGGCCTTGAGGCCGAGATCGGCACGCTTGCGCCCGGCAGCGCCGCCGATCTGGTGGTGCTGGACCCCCGCGCGACCCCCGCGATGGCGCTCCGGGCCGAACGCGCCGAGACCCTGGCCGAGGAGCTGTTCATCCTGCAGATCATGGGCGACGACCGCGCCGTGGCGCAGACCTATGTGGCGGGCCGTCCGCGCAAGGAGGGGTAGGACGACCCGGCGCGGCGATCCTGGCTGTCGCGGTCATCTGCGGCAAGGGCCTCCGCCAGCCGCGACGCGACCTGTTCGGAATGGGCGGTGACCTCGGGAATGCCCACCAGCTCCCCGACATGGCCGCGCGCCAGGGGTCCCGCGACCCACAGACCGTCCACCGCCGCGCCCGTGGCTCCGATCGCGCGGCAGCCCTCGGTCACGTCCAGTCCCAGCCCGAGCGCATCGGCACGCAGCAATCCCACCGCCGCGGCCGAGGACAGAACCGGCGATCCGGCGATGATGCGGTCATGCGCGGGGCCGGTGGTCAGGATCACCCGGTCGAAGACTTCGCGCCGGGCGGTGCGGCCCCGGGGGGCCCAGGTCACGATCAGACCCGCCTCGTCCGCCGCGATGCCGCTCAGGCGACCGGCCCGGATGCGCAGGCGGTCCTCGGCGATCAGGCGGTCCAGCACGGCCTCGACCTGAGGGGCGATGCGGAAGCGGTGGACATCCCACCAGACCCGCAGTCGCGCGACCAGCCGCGCGCGTTCCGGATGCGGCAGCGCAGCCCAGACCGCCGGGCCGTCGCGGCGCAGATTGTCCAGCGTCGCCTGCCACGGCAGGCCGCGCGCGGCATCGCGGGCGACCTCGGCCCGCACGCGGCGCAGCAGCGACAGGGCCGTCCGGGCGGGATCGGCCGCGAAATCGGAGGGGCTTTCGGGGTGGCCCGTGGCGTGACCGCGCGACCGCTGCCCGCGCCGCGACAGCGCCAGGATCGCGCCGCGAAACCCCTGCCCATCAAGACTGGCGATCACATCGGCCGAGGTCAGCCCGGTGCCCAGCACCAGCACCCGCCGCGTCCGCGCCGCAGCGCCGATCGCGGCGGCGTCGGAGGGGTCGACGATCAGGCGCGGATCGTCGCGCAGGTCCTGAAGGCCGGGCGGAAGGGCCGGGGGCGGGTGGCTGGTCGCGATGACGACGTGATCGGCCTCCAGCGCCGCGCCATCCTCCAGCAGCAGGCGGAACCGGTCGGGGCGGGTCAGCGCCACGGCGCGCGTGCGCAGATGCCGGATGCGGCCTGCGGCAAGGTCCGGGGCCAGCGCCTCGGCCACATAATCGGCGACGATGCCCCGCTGCGGAAACAGCGCGCCGTCGGCGGTCGCGCTGCCGGGCGACAGGGCGACGCCGCGCGCCGCGATCCAGCGGTGCAGCCCGTCGCGGATGTCGGTGCGCATGGTCATGCGGCTGGCGGGCACGTTGATGCGATGCGCCGGATCGGTCGTGGAGTAGGCCAGGCCCGCGCCCAACCGCTGCCGCGGCTCGATCACGACGATCTGCGCGTCGGGGGCCTGTCTGGCCAGGTGCCACGCCGTCAGCGCGCCGGTGAAGCCGCCCCCGATGATCGCGACCCTGCTCACGCCCCCTCCAACCCGAGGAGCCGCGCGGCATTGTCGTGGAAGAAGCGGTCCAGCACGGCCTCCTTGAGGCCGAGGGCCAGCGCGTCGTCGATGGACTGCCCGATGGGCCGGAACGGATAGCTGGACCCGAACAGCAGCTGATCGCCCAGCCAGCCATTGGCGGCGTCCACATAGGCTTGGGAACCGGTCTGGAACAGGTACATGTCGGGGATCAGGTGGACGTTCTCCCACCGGAAGGCAAGGCCCAGCACCGCCTGCACGTTTGGCCAGTAGCCGTGGAAGACCCCGATCCGCAGCCGCGGAAAGGCCTGCGCGATGGCGGCGATGCCCGCGGGGTCGTTGAAGCGCGGATCGGGCGTGGTCGGCCCGCTCATCAGAAAGATCGGCACGTCCAGCGCCTGCGCCAGATCGTAGACCGGGAAATAGGCGCGGTCGTCGGGATGCCGCGGCGGGCTGCCGAAGCCCGGCTCCACGTCGATGCCGCGAAGGCCAAGGGTGCGGATGGCGCGTTCGGCCTCGGCGAGGGCCGCCGCCTCGCCCTGCACGATGGGATCGACGGCGCCGATGCCGGTCAGCCGCGCGGGGTCCAGCGCCACGATGTCCGCGATGTCGTCATTGGGCAGGTGCTGGGTCGGCGTGTGGCGGCCAACGACGACCGCGCGGGTCAGACCGGCATCCTCGATCTCGGCCAGGAAACCGTCGGGCGTGGCGGATCGGGTGAAATGCCGGTCGTCGCCGCGCGTGCCGACGCGGCGGTTCAGCCAGCGGACCACGTCGTAGTCGGGCGTGCCTGGCGTCCTGCCGAAGAAGTCGTGCAGATAGGCCGGGCGGCAGCGCATGTCGATGATGGGTCGGGTCATGGTCGGTCCTTCAGTTGGCGGCACGGGCGCGCACGTCGAAGGCGCCCCCGGTCTGGGCGACGCCGCGCAGCGTCACGGCATCCTTCCCGATCAGCGGGAAGACCAGCTCCGCAAAGCGGATCGCCTCCTCCAGGTGCGGATAGCCGGACATCACGAAGGTCTCGATGCCCAGGTCCTGATATTCGCGCATCCGGGCCGCGACCGTCTCGGGGTCGCCGACCAGCGCTGTGCCCGCGCCGCCCCGCACCAGCCCCACCCCGGCCCAGAGGTTCGGCGCGACCTCCAGCCGGTCGCGGCGGCCGCCATGCAGCGCCGCCATGCGGCCTTGGCCCACCGAATCCATCTGCGCGTAATTGGCCTGGGCGCGGGCGATGTCGTCATCGGTCAGGCGGCTGATCAGGCGTTCGGCGGCGGCCCAGGCCTCGGCCTCGGTCTCGCGGACGATGGCATGCAGGCGGATGCCGAAGCGGACCGTGCGCCCATGCGCCGCGGCCTTGGCGCGCACGTCGGCGATCTTGGCGGCGACGGCGGCGGGGGGTTCGCCCCAGGTCAGGTAGACGTCGACGTGCTCGCCTGCCAGGGCATGGGCCGCCGGAGAGGAGCCGCCGAAATAGAGCGGCGGATGGGGCTGCTGGGGGCCGGGGTGGAAGTTGCGCGCCCCCTCCACCCGGACATGCCTGCCGTGGAAATCGACGGTCTCGCCCGCCATCAGGCGTTTCCAGACGGTCAGGAACTCATGCGCGTTCTCATAGCGGCCGTCATGGTCGAAGAAGGCCCCGTCGGCGGCCAGCTCTCGCGGATCGCCGCCCGGCACGACATTGAGCAGCAGTCGCCCGCCAAGCGCCTCGTCCAGCGCGGCCGCCTGACGGGCCGCGACCGTGGGGCCGGTGACGGACGTGCGCAGCGCCACCAGCAGCTTCAGCCGCTGCGTCACCGGCGCCAGGACCGCCGCGGCGATCCAGGGGTCGAGGCAGCTGGCCCCCGTGGGGATCAGCATGCCGTCATAGCCCAAGCGGTCGGCGGTCATGCCGATCTCTCGCAGATAGGCGGTGCTGGGCGCGCGGCCGAAATCGGACGTGCCCAGATAGCGCGTGTCGCCCGAGGTGGGCAGGAACCAGAAGATGTCGGGGCTGGACATGGGCGACCTCAGGCGGCTTTGGCGGTGGGCAGATAGGCGCCGAACTGGGCGACGCCGCGATCCAGCCGGGCCAGCACGTCCGCATCGACCAGCCGCCCGTCCGCGAAGTCGCCGGAGGAGGCATAGATGCCGGTTCCCAGCACATGCGCCTCGAAGAAGCCGAACAGCGGGCGCAGCTGATGCTCGATGATCAGGGCGTGGCGGTGCCCGCCGCCGGTGGCGGCCAGAAGGACGGGCTTGCCGGCCAGGGCCTCGGGCGCGATCAGGTCGATGAAATGCTTGAAGAGACCGGTGTAGCTGCCCTTGTAGACGGGGCTTGCGACGATGATCGCATCGGCCTCGGTGAAGGCGCGGAGGTGGCGGTCCAGCGCCGGCGCATGGCCGGGAACGCTCGCCAGGCCGAAATCCGCACCCAGATCGGCGATGTCGAACACCTCGGCCGTGCCGCCGAACCGCGCGACGGCCGCATCGGCCGCCTGCGTGACCAGCGCGCGGCTCTTTGAGGGCTGGCTCCAGGACCCGGCGAAGGCTGCGAATCTGGGGGAGGGCATGGCGGTCTCCTAAAGACGATTTCCTTTGTCGTGTATCCTAGGCCCCGGCCGGGCACATTGCCCATTCCAAAGCGCGCAGGGCGAAGAGAAGGCGATGATCGCCAAGGGCCATGGCGGCAGCATGGATTTTCTCCCGGCGCACCGACCCGCGCCCGGCTCCCGGATCGGACGGAGAACGGCATTCTCCCACGCAGGGTGCCGCAGAGATCAGGCATCTCCGGACGCGGGTGAATTGAGAATGGCGGGCGGATTGCATCATCGCGAAAACACGAGCACCTTTATCGACATAAAATGATCCCGGGTGATGATGATGGCTCAGATGAACAGACGCGACCTTCTTCGGACCGCCGCCGCCGCCGCTGCGGCGACGCTGGCGGCACCCTCCCTGCTGCGCGCGCAGGGGCTGCGCGAGCTGCGGATGGATTGGGCGACCTACAACCCGGTCTCGATGCTGCTCAGGGACAAGGGCTGGCTGGAGGAGGAGTTCGCCGCCGACGGCACCGCGATCACCTGGGTCCAGTCGGCAGGCTCGAACAAGGCGCTGGAATTCCTGAACGCCAGCGCGATCGACTTCGGCTCGACCGCCGGATCGGCGGCGCTGGTGGCGAAGATCAACGGCAATCCGATCACCTCGGTCTACAGCTATTCCAAGCCGGAATGGACGGCGCTGGTGACGCGGGCCGATACCGGCATCACCGGCGTGGCCGACCTGGCCGGGCGCAGCGTGGCGGTGACGCGCGGAACCGATGCGCATATCTTCCTGCTGCGCGCCCTGGCCGATCAGGGCCTGTCCGAGCGCGACATCACCGCCGTCCTGCTGCAGCATGCCGATGGCAAGACGGCCCTGATCCGGGGCGATGTCGATGCCTGGGCCGGGCTGGACCCGATGATGGCCGCGGCCGAGATCGAGGATGGCGCGCAGCTGTTCTTCCGCAATCCGGCGGCCAACACCTATGGCATCCTGAACACCCGCGACGCCTTCCTGGCCGAACAGCCGGAGGTCGTGGCCCGTGTCCTGTCCGTCTATGAGCGCGCCCGCCGGCACGCGCTGGACAACCCCGACGACCTGAAGGCGGTCACCGTCGCTGCGACAGGCCTCTCCCCCGAGGTCATCGCCATCCAGTTGGACCAGCGCACCGACCTGAGCCAGCCCCGCCTGGGTCAGGCGCAGCGCGACACGATCCTGGCGGCGGGCCTGGCGCTGCAGGGCGCGGGCGTGATCGACGCCGCCGTGGACGTGGCCGGCACCGTCGACGCGCTGATCGACGACCGCCTGCCCGCCGCGTCATGACGGAGGTCCGGATGGTCGAGACCCTGACCGATGCCCCGCGGCCCGCACGCGCCCCGGTGGTGACGCTGAAACCGCTTCTGGGCCTGCTGCTGCCCCTGGGCCTGGCGCTGGTCTGGGAGGGGGTGGTGGCGCTTGGCTTGAACAGCGGGCGGCTGCTGCCGCCGCCCTCGGTCATCTGGGCGACGCTGGCCGATCTGTGGCTGCGCGGCGATCTGGCGCATCATGCGCAGGCCACGCTGACGCGCGTGGCCCTGGGCTTTGCGGCGGGGGTCGCGGCGGGCACCGCCCTGGGCGCGGTGACCGGCTATTCGCGGCTGCTGTCGCGGCTTCTGGACCCGACGCTGCAGGCGCTGCGCGCGATCCCGTCCATCGCGTGGGTGCCGCTGTTCATCCTGTGGTTCGGCATCTTCGAGGCGCCCAAGATCGCCCTGATCGCGGTCGGCGTGTTCTTTCCCGTCTATCTGGGCGTGATGGAGGCCATCCGCGGCGTGGACCGCAAGATCGTCGAGGTCGGGCGCGTCTTTCGCCTGTCGGGTCCCGCGATGGTGCGGCGCATCCTGCTGCCCGCGATCCTGCCGGCCTATGTCACTGCGCTGCGCGCCGGGCTGGGCCTGGGCTGGATGTTCGTCGTGGCGGCCGAGTTCATGGGGGCCTCGGCGGGGCTGGGCTATCTGCTGATCGACGGCCAGCAGCTGGGCAAGCCCGCCCAGATCGTCGCCGCGATCATCGCCTTCGCGGTGCTGGGCAAGGCCACCGACACGCTGCTGGCCGTGGCCACCGCGCCCTTCCTGCGCTGGCAGGACAGCTTCGCAGCCTCGCGCCGTCAGGAGTAGATCATGCTTGCCATCCGACATCTGTCCAAGACCTATCCCGGCGGCACCCGCGCCCTGCAGGGGATCGACCTGAGCGTGGCCGAGGGCGAGGTCGTCGCCATCGTCGGCGGCTCGGGCTGCGGCAAATCCACCCTGCTGCGTATCGTCGCCGGGCTGGATCAGCCCAGCCAGGGACAGGTCGCCATCGATGGCGTGACGGTCACCGGTCCGCACCCCAGGATCGGCATCGTCTTTCAGGAGCCGCGTCTGTTTCCCTGGCTGACGGTGGCGCAGAACGTGGGCTTCGGCCTGTCCGGCGGTGCGGATCGCGCGCGGCAGGCGGCGGAGGTGCTGGCCCGGGTGGGTCTGGCCGACAAGGCGGGAGTCTGGCCGCGCCAGCTGTCGGGCGGGCAGGCGCAGCGGGTGGCCATCGCCCGCGCGCTGGTGACCCGCCCCGAGGTCCTGCTGCTGGATGAGCCCTTCTCGGCGCTGGACGCCTTCACCCGGCTGGATCTGCAGCGGCACCTGCTGCAGGTCTGGGCCTCGGTCGATCCGCGCCCGACGCTGGTCATCGTCACCCATGACGTGGACGAGGCACTGCTGCTGGCCGACCGGGTGGTGGTGATGCGCCCCGACCCCGGCCGGATCGAGGCCGACATCGCAATCGGCCTGCCCCGCCCGCGCGACCGCACGGCCCCGGCCTTCGAGGCGCTGCGCCGCGAGGTCATGGGCGTGCTGGACCGCACCCTTCCCATCCCGGCCCCGGCCCCGGCCTGAGAGGACGCCATGACCCATCACGACAAGACCCCGCCAAAGGCCGCCGCCATCACCACGCATGAGGACGCGATCGCCGCTGCCCGGCGGCTGGCCGCGGACTGGGCGCCCAAGGCCGCCGCGCGCGACGCGGATCGCATCCTGCCTTATGCCGAGATGGCGGCCTTCAGCGACAGCGGCCTGGGCGCGATCACGGTGCCGCGCGTCTATGGCGGGCCGGGCCTGGGGCGGCGCACGCTGGTCGAGGTGTTCGAGATCCTCTGCGCCGCCGACAGTTCCGCCGGTCAGGTCCCGCAGAACCATTTCGGGGTGATCCAGCTTCTGGCCGAGGCGGGCAGCCCCGAACAGAAGCGCCGCTGGTTCGGCGACGTGCTGGCCGGGCAGCGCATCGGCAATGCCGGCCCCGAGAAGGGCCGCCGGATCATCACCCACAACCGCACCGGCCTCCACCGCACCGCGGAGGGGCTGCGTCTGACGGGGCGGCGGTTCTATTCGACGGGGGCGATCTTTGCCCATTGGATTCCCACCCGGGCCAATGACGACCAGGGCCGCCCGGTCCAGGTCTGGGTGCCCCGCGACGCGCCGGGGGTGACGGTGGTCGATGACTGGGACAGCTTCGGCCAGCGGACCACCGCGTCGGGCACGGTGATCTTCGACGACGTGGCCGTGGCTGACGACCAGATCATCCCGGTCTGGCAGCGCGCCGACGTGCCGGGCCTGTCGGGACCGACATCGCAGCTGATCCAGGCCGCCATCGACAGCGGCATCGCCATCGCCGCGCTGGACGATGCCGTGACCTTCGTCCGCGACAAGTCGCGCCCCTGGGTCGACAGCGGCGCGGCCCGCGCGCAGGACGACCCCTACATCATCGCGGATGTGGGGCGGCTGCAGATCGACCTCTGGGCCGCGCGCGAGGTGCTGCACCAGGCCGCGTCGCTGGTGGACGCCCTGGCCGCCGCGCCGGTGACGGCCGAGGACAGCGCCCGCGCCTCGGTCGCCGTGGCCGAGGCCAAGATCCTGACCACCGAGATCGCCCTGGCCGCGACCGAGAAGCTGTTCGAGCTGGCGGGCACGTCGTCCGTCCGTGCCGGTCCCAATCTGGGGCGGCACTGGCGCAATGCGCGCGTCCACACGCTGCACGACCCGGTGCGGTGGAAGCATCACCTGCTGGGCAACTGGCATCTGAACGGAACCGCCCCCGCACGCCATCAGTGGAACTGAGCCATGACCGACATCGCCCCGCCGCCCGACCTGCCCCATGTGATCGCCGACGATGCCGAGGCCATCGCCGTCGCGCACCGTCTGGCCGCCGAATTCGCCCCCGGGGCCTCTGACCGGGACCGCGACCGCATCCTGCCGTGGCAGGAACTGCGCCGCTATTCCGCCTCGGGTCTCTGGGGGATCACCGTTCCGCGCGAGGATGGCGGGGCGGACGTCTCGGCTGTCACCCTGGCACGGGTCATCGCGATCATCGCGGCCGCGGACGGGTCGCTGGCGCAGATCCCGCAGAACCATTTCTACGCGCTGCAGATCGTCCGCAGCGGCGGCAGCGCGGATCAGCGGCGGTTCTTTCACCGCCTGGCCCTGACCGGCCACCGCTTCGGCAATGCCGTGGCCGAGATCGGCGCCAAGGACTTCAAGCGCCGCACCCGGCTGCGCCGCGCGGATGGACTGCGGCTGAACGGTGCCAAGTTCTACTGCACCGGGGCGATCTATGCCCATTGGATCCCGACCCTGTCGGTGGATGACGACGACCGCCAGCAGATGGTCTTCGTGCCGCGCGATGCGCCCGGCGTCCGCATCACCGACGATTGGGACGGCTTCGGGCAGCGCGTGACCGGCTCCGGCTCGGTCACCTTCGACGATGTGGCGATCCGCCCCGAATGGGTGGTGCCGTTCCAGGACAGCTTCGAGCGCGCCACCCCCATCGGCCCGCATGCCCAGATCATGCATGCGGCCATCGACCTGGGGATCGGGCAGGGGGCCTTCGCGCAGATGACGGCCTTCATCCGCGACCGCGCACGCCCCTGGATCGACGCGGGCGTGCAGCGCGCCGATCAGGACCCGCTGACCATCGCGGGCGTGGGCGAGGTCTCGGTCCGCCTGCGCGCGGCCGAGGCGCTGCTGGAGCGCGCGGGGCGCGCGCTGGACGCGGCGCAGGCCGATCCGACCGAGCGCACCGTGGCCGACGCCTCGCTGGCGGTGGCCGCGGCGCGGGCGCTGACCACCACGGCGGGGCTGCTGGCCGCGAACAAGCTGTTCGAGCTGACGGGCACCTCCGCCACGTCGGGGGCGGACAATCTGGACCGCTACTGGCGCAATGTCCGCGTCCACACGCTGCACGATCCGGTGCGCTGGAAGTATCACGCCATCGGCAACCACCGCCTGAACGGCGTCAACCCGCCCCGACACGGAGCCATCTGAATGACCACGCCGCTCGGCCGCCACATCATTGTCAACGCCTTCAACATGAACTGCGTGGGCCATATCAACCACGGGCAATGGACCCATCCGCGCGACCGGTCCTCGGACTATACCCGGCTGTCGCACTGGACCGACCTGGCCCGCACGCTGGAGGCGGGGCTGTTCGACGGGCTGTTCCTGGCCGACATCATCGGGACCTACGACGTCTATGGGAACGGGCTTGACGTGACGCTGCGCGAATCCGTGCAGCTGCCGGTGAACGACCCGATGATGCTGATCTCCGCCATGGCGGCGGTCACGACGCATCTGGGCTTCGGCGTCACCGTGAACGTGAACCAGGAGGCGCCTTATACCTTTGCCCGGCGCATGTCGACGCTGGACCACCTGACCGAGGGGCGGATCGGCTGGAACATCGTCACCGGATATCTGGACAGCGCGGCGCGGGCCCTGGGGCAGGCCGGGCAGACCAATCACGACCTGCGATACGATCAGGCGGACGACTATCTGGATGTGCTCTACAAGCTGTGGGAGGGGTCCTGGGACGACGATGCGGTGATCCGCCACCGGGCCGCGCGCGTCTATGCCGACCCGGCGCGGGTCCGCACGATCCGCCATGACGGCCCGTTCTACAAGGTCGAGGGGCCGCACCTGTCCGAACCCTCGCCGCAGCGCACGCCGGTGCTGCTGCAGGCCGGCAGCTCGGGGCGCGGCCTGCGCTTTGCGGCGCGGCACGCGGAATGCGTCTTCATCTCGGCCCCCGACAAGGCGGCGGCGAGGAAGGCCGTGACGGCGCTTCGGCAGGCGGTGGCGGATGCGGGGCGCGACCCCCATGCGGTCAAGGTGCTGATCGGCGTGAACGTCGTTACCGATGACAGCGTGTCGGGCGCCGAGGACAAGCTGGCCGAGCACCGCGACCATGCCAGCGCCGAGGCGGGACTTGCGCATTTCTCGGCCTCGACCGGCATCGACTTTGCGCCCTATGGGCTGGATGACGTGATCCCTTACGGTACGACCAACGCGATCCAGTCGGCCACTGCTCTGGCGCAAAGCCGCGGCTGGACCAAGCGCGACCTGCTGGCGCAGCTGGCGCTTGGCGGGCGCTATCCGCTGGCGGTGGGCACGCCGGGTCAGGTCGCGGACGAGCTGGAATCCTGGGTGCGGGAGGCGGGCGTGGACGGGTTCAACCTGACGCGGCTGGCCTCGCCCGGCACCTATGAGGATTTCGCCCGGCTGGTCGTGCCCGAACTGCAGACCCGCGGCAGCTACAAGACGGAATATGCGCCGGGCAGCTGGCGCAACAAGCTGACGGGGCAGGGGGACCGGCTGCCCGGCGATCACGCGGTCGCGGCCTTCCGCCCCGGCGGCGTCGCTCAGGCGGCCGAATGATCAGGCCAGCATCCGCAGCCCGCTGACGAACAGCAGTCCCGCCAGCAGCAGGCGCAGCGCGCGTTCCGGCAGGTGGCGCGCGCCGATGGCCGCGCCAAGCGTGCCGCCCAGCACCACCGCCGCCAGCCAGACCGGCATGGCGGCGGGCAGCCGGTCCCACATCGCCCACGCGCCCAGCAGTGCGGCCGCCGAATTGACCAGGTTGTAGACCGCGGTGATGGAGGCCGTGTCGCGCGCGCTGGCCCATCCCATCATCAGGATCACCGGGGCCAGGAACACGCCGCCCCCCGTGCCCGTCATCCCCGAGACCAGCCCGATCCCCGCCCCGGTCAGCAGCGCCGCCGGAAAGGGCGGATGGCGCGGCGGGCTGCGGGGGTCCGCGCGGCCCAAGGCCCGGCGTGCCATCTGCAGGGCCGACAGGATCAGCACCGCGCCCACCGCGGGGAAATAGACCTCCGCCGGCAGGTGGATCGCGCCGCCCAGCATCGAGAACGGAAAGCCGAGCGCCGCGAAGGGCCAGATGCTGCGCCAGGACAGGCGGCCCGCGCGCAGAAAGACCCATGTCCCGATGCCCGCGACCACGGTGTTCAGCGCCAGCGCCGTGACCTTCATCGTCCCGGCCGCGGTTCCCGTCAGCGCCATGAGCGCCAGATAGCCCGAGGCCCCGGCCTGGCCCACCGCCGCATAAAGCGCGGCGACGACCAGGAACCCCAGGGCCATCGTGATGGTGTCGGACATGGGCCGCCTCCGCTGTCGCCGCCGTGCTTAGGCTCCAGACTCATTGAGTTTCACAGCCAGAACAAGACGGTTGCGGCGAGCATAATAGCTGAGAAGAACGTTTCCGGGCAGCGGTCATAACGGGTTGCGACGCGCCTCCAGTCCTTCAGACGCCCGAACATGATTTCGATGCGGTTACGCCTTTTGTAACGCCGCTTGTCGTATTTGACGACCTTCTTGCGGGACTTCCGTCCGGGGATGCAAACCTTTATCCCCTTGTCTTTCAACGCGTCTCTGAACCAATCAGCGTCGTAGCCCCTGTCGGCCAGAAGCCACCCAGCCTTCGGCAGGCTGCCCAGCAGCGCCGCCGCGCCGGTGTAATCGCTGACCTGGCCGGCCGACATGAAGAACCCGATCGGCCGCCCGTTGGCATCGGCGACAGCGTGCAACTTGGTGTTCATACCGCCTTTGGTGCGCCCGATCTGGCGCCCGCGCCCCCCTTTTTCACCCCATGGCTTGAGGCCGTGCGGTGTGCCTTGGAGATAGGTCGCGTCGATCATGATCGTCTTGTGCTCGGCGCTCTCGGCGGCAAGGCCGACCATGATCCGGGCAAAAACCCCGTTGTCGCTCCAGCGCTTCCAGCGGTTGTAGAGGGTTTTGGCCGGGCCGTATTCCTTCGGCGCGTCACACCACCGCAACCCATTGCGATTGATGAAGATTATGCCGCTGAGGACACGGCGATCATCGACGCGGGGCTTGCCATGGCTTTTGGGAAAGAACGGTTTCAGACGCTCCATCTGGGCGTCGCTCAGCCAGTAAAGATTACTCATCGATCAGGTCTCCTTGAGGAGCCTGAATCACGCGAAAAGCATGAAATCAATGGGTCTGGAGCCTAGGTCGGACGCGGGGGCGCGTCCAGCCTTAGCGGGCCTTCAGCCGCCGAACCGTGACATCGCCCGCGATCTGCACGGCCGAGACCAGCAGGATCAGGATGGCGATCACCGCCAGCATCACCGTCGTGTCGAACCGCTGATAGCCATAGCGGATCGCGACGTCCCCCAGGCCCCCCGCGCCCACCGCGCCCGCCATGGCCGAGGCGCCGATCATCGACACGACCGTGATGGTGAAGCCGCCGACGATGCCGGGCAGCGCCTCGGGCAGCAGGACGTGGCGGACGATGTGCCGGCGGCGGCAGCCGATGGATTGCGCGGCCTCGATCAGGCCGGGATCGATCTCGCGCAGCGAGACCTCGGCGATGCGCGCGAAGAAGGGCGTGGCCGAGATGGACAGCGGCACGATGGCCGCCCAGACCCCGATGGTGGTGCCCGCCAGCAGCCGCGTCAGCGGGATCAGCGCCACCAGCAGCACGATGAAGGGCACCGCGCGAAAACTGTTCACGATGGTGCCCACGATCCGGTTCAGGCGCGGCGCGCGAAAGATGCCCTGCGACCCGGATGTGACCAGGAACACCGCCAGCGGAATGCCCGCCAGCACGGCGATACCCGCGGAGACGCCGACCATCAGCGCCGTGTCCTGGAACGCCTGCCACAGGCGGTCAATCATCTGCGGGGTCAGCATGGCCCAGAACCTTTCCGTGATCGCCAAGATGGACAAGCGGCGCCAGATCCGCATCGGCGGGCGCCGCGATCAGCACCCGCCCGACCTGACGACCCTGGATGCTGTCGATGTCGGCCGTCAGCAGCCGGCCGCGCGAACCCAATGCCTGCGACAGCGCGCCCAGATCGGGCCGGGTGATGCCCGCGTAACGCAGCTCCAGGATGACCTCGTCGCGCGGGCCGCGGCGGTCGGTGCGCAGCCGCGCCGCCAGATCGCCGGGCAGGTTCTTCAGCAGCGGCGCCAGCAGGGCCTGCGTCGCCGGGTGGCGGGGCGCGCCGAAGACCTGCCAGACGGGGCCGGTCTCGGCGATGCGGCCCGCCTCCAGCACCAGCACCCGGTCGCAGATCTCGCGGATGACGGCCATCTCGTGGGTGATCAGCACGATCGTCAGGCCAAGCCGCGCATTGATGTCGCGCAGGAGCGTCAGGATCGACAGCGTCGTCTCGGGGTCCAGCGCGCTGGTCGCCTCGTCGCAGAGCAGGATCTCGGGGCGGCTGACCAGGGCGCGGGCGATGCCCACGCGCTGCTTCTGTCCGCCCGACAGGCGCGAGGGATAGGTGTCGCCCTTGTCCGCCAGGCCCACCAGTTCCAGCGCCTCGGCCACGCGGGCCTCGATCTCGGCGCGCGGGACGCCCGCCACGCGCAGGGGCAGGGCCACGTTCTCGCGCACCGTCTTGGCGGCCAGCAGGTTAAAATGCTGAAAGATCATCCCGATCCGGCGGCGCAGCGCGACCAGCCCGGATTCGGACAGATCGCCGATGTCGCGGCCATCGACCAGCACCCGGCCCGAGGTCGGACGCTCCAGCCGGTTGATGGTGCGGATCAGGCTGGACTTGCCCGCGCCCGAGCGCCCGATGATGCCGAAGACCTCTCCGGGGCGGATGTCCAGGTCGATCCCGTCCAGCGCCCGGACATCGCCCCCGCCCGAGCGGTAGGTCTTGCCCAACCCCTCGAACCGGACGCTGCCCGCGACGGGATGGGCGCGCGCCGTATCGGGCAGGGCCGCGACATGGCCCGAGGCGCGCAGGTCGGTGATCGTGACGGCGCGGGTCATAGATGCTCCCATGCCAGGATATACAGATCGTCGCTTTCCCCGTAGGAGCGGTGGATCTGCTCGCGCACGGCCTGCGACGACTGGAAGATCTCGACAAAGCGCTTCAGCTGCGGATTGTCGGCGCGGTCGGCGCGCGTGACGAAGCCCACGTTGAACTGAAGGTCCTCGGGGCCGGTATAGATCAGCCCGCTGGCCGGATCGAAGGCGCCCGCCGCGACGATGAAATAGGGATAGCCCTGCGCCAGATCGACGTCGCCCGTGACCTGCACCAGCTGCGGCCCCTCGACCTCGGTGAACTGCAGGTCGCGCGGATTGTCGGTGATGTCGTCCAGCGTGCCCAGATAGCCCACGCCCTCGCGCAGCGTGATCAGCCCGGCCCGCTGCAACAGCAGCAGGCCGCGCCCCTGGTTGACCGGGTCGCTGGCCACCGCGACGGTGCCGCCCTCGGGGATCTGGTCGAAGCTGTCATGGCGCAGCGAATAGAGGCCGATATTGCCCAGGATGCCGGGATAGACGAATTCGAAATCCCAGCCCCCTTCGGCTTCGGCATTGGCCATGAAGACCGGGTTCTGGAAGAAGTTCGCGTCGATGTCGCCCGCATCCAGCGCGACATTGGGTGTGGTCCAGTCGCTGAACTCGATCAGCCGCACCTCCAGCCCCTCGCGGGCCGCCTCTTCGGCGGCGACCGCGGCGGAATCCCCGAAGGCGCCCGGGACGGTGCCGATGGTCAGGTCCTGCGCCAGCGCGGGGCCGGTCAGCAGCCCGAGCGCCGTGGACAGAAGGGTCGCGCGCATCACGATGCCGGCTCCTGTTCCCAAGCCAGCAGATAGAGCTGGTCGCTTTCGGCGAAGGACTCGTGGATCTGCTGCTTCACCGCGTCCGAGGTCTGGAAGATCTCGATGAAACGCGCGACGTCCGGATCGTCCGCGCGGTCGGCGCGGGTGACGAAGCCCACGTTGAACTGCAGATCCTCGATGCCGGAATAGATCAGCCCGCTGGTCGGATCGAAGGTCCCGGCGGCCACGATGAAATGCGGATAGCCCTGCGCCAGGTCCACATCGCCCGTCACACGCGCCAGCTGCGGCCCCTCGACCTCCGAGAACTGCAGGTCCCTGGGATTGTCGACGATGTCGTCGACCGTGCCCAGAAAGCCCACGCCCTCGCGCAGCGTGATCAGGCCCGCGCGCTCCAGCAGCAGGAGGCCCCGGCCCTCGTTCACCGGATCGTTGGCGATGGCCACCGTGCCGCCCTCGGGGATGGCGTCGAAACTGTCGTGGCGCAGCGAGAACAGGCCGATGTTCTGCAGGATGCCGGGCGCCACCAGCTCGAGGTCGAAGCCACGCTCGGCCTCGGTGTTCTCCATGAAGGGGCGGTGCTGGAAGAAGTTCACGTCGATGTCGCCCGCGTCCAGCGCGATGTTGGGCGTGGTCCAGTCGCTGAACTCGACCACCTCGACGGTCAGGCCTTGCCGGGCAGCCTCGGTCGCGGCGACGGTGGCGGCATCGGCATAGGCGCCGGGCACAACGCCGATGGTCAGGTCCTGGGCCATCGCCGTGCCGGGCCCCATCGCCAGCAGGGTCGCCAGAATGGCCTGTGAGGAACGCATGGGTATCTCCGTCATTGAGCGGCGGCATGAGCGCCATAAAACATGACTTAGATTGTCGTGTTTTGGCGCCGGTCTCCATTCTCTTGTTGGCCTGCGGCGGGGAACAATCATGCCGCACCGGGCGAGGCGCGGAGACGGGCGTTCTCGACCGCGGGCCGACGCACGGGCTTCAATCCGCCGCGGAACGGGTCTAGAACGGGGGCCGACCGGGTTCTGCCCGCAACCCCACCCTGACCCAAAGGCGCATCCCATGGCCGACGACCTGTTGAACAGCTTCACCTCCGGGCCCGACGATCAGGGCCGTTTCGGCATCTATGGCGGCCGCTTCGTCTCCGAGACGCTGATGCCGCTGATCCTGGACCTGGAGGCGGAATACGAACGCGCCAAGACCGATCCGGCCTTCTGGGACCAGATGAACGACCTGTGGACGCATTACGTGGGCCGTCCCAGCCCGCTCTATTTCGCGGAGCGCATGACCCAGCATCTGGGCGGCGCCAAGATCTACATGAAGCGCGACGAGCTGAACCATACCGGCGCGCACAAGATCAACAACGTGCTAGGCCAAATCCTGCTGGCGATCCGCATGGGCAAGACCCGCATCATCGCGGAGACCGGCGCGGGCCAGCACGGCGTGGCGACCGCCACCGTCTGCGCGCGCTTCGGGCTGAAATGCGTGGTCTACATGGGCGCGCATGACGTCGAGCGTCAGGCGCCCAACGTCTTCCGCATGCGTCTGCTGGGCGCCGAGGTCGTGCCCGTGACCAGCGGTCGCGGCACGCTGAAGGACGCGATGAACGATGCGCTGCGCGATTGGGTCACCAACGTCCGCGACACCTTCTACTGCATCGGCACGGTGGCGGGGCCGCATCCCTATCCGGCGATGGTGCGCGATTTCCAGTCGATCATCGGCAAGGAGGTGCGCGAGCAGATTATGCCGCGCGAGGGGCGCCTGCCCGACACGATCGTCGCGGCGATCGGCGGCGGGTCAAACGCGATGGGCCTCTTCTATCCGTTCCTGAACGACAAGGAGGTCCGCATCATCGGGGTCGAGGCCGGCGGCAAGGGCGTGGACGACCGCATGCAGCATTGCGCCAGCCTGTCGGGCGGGCGCGCGGGCGTGCTGCACGGGAACCGCACCTATCTGCTGCAGGACGATGACGGCCAGATCCTGGAGGGTCATTCGATCAGCGCGGGCCTGGACTATCCGGGCATCGGGCCGGAGCATGCCTGGCTGAAGGATATCGGCCGCGCGGAATATGTCAGCATCACCGATGACGAGGCGCTGGCCGCCTTCCAGCTGTGCTGCGCGCAGGAGGGTATCATTCCCGCGCTGGAGCCCAGCCACGCGCTGGCCCATGTCATCAAGATCGCGCCGGACCTGCCCGCCGACCACATCATCGTGATGAACATGTGCGGTCGCGGCGACAAGGACATCTTCACCGTCGCCAAGCACCTGGGCTTCGACATCCAAACCTGAGGTCGGCGTCGCGGCGGGCCTTCAGTCCGCCGCGCCCACCGCGTGACGGCGCAAGAGGTCCAGCGGCACGATGTCCAGCGCGCGCCGATGGGTCGCATCCAGCACCACCTTCGGGGCCGCGAATTCCTGCGTGGCCTGCAGGAAGCGGCTGGCGCAGAGGCACCAGCGGTCCCCCGCCTTCAGCCCCGGAAAGCCCCATTCGGGGCGGGGCGTCGTCAGGTCGTTGCCCAGATAGCGCGACATGGCCAGGAATTCGTCGGTCAGCACGACGCAGACCGTGTGGCTGCCGCTATCCTCGGGCCCGGTGTCGCAGCAGCCGTTGCGGAAGAAGCCGGTCACCGGCGCGGTCGAGCAGGGCTGAAGCGCGCCGCCCAGAACGTTGATCGAAGGCTCCATGGGGTCTCCTTTGCGGCCAGCCTATGCCGGGTCGGGCGCGGGGGAAAGATCGAAGAGCGTCGGCCGCCAGTCGATCCAGCGCCCGTGGAAATCGGCGCGCCCCAGGGACCAGTCGCGCCGCGTCCCGTCCCACAGCGTCAGGTCCAGCGCCGCGCCCTCGCCGCCATCGGCCTCCATCCGCAGATGCGCCACCGGCGCCGCGGCGGTCGCGGTCCGGCCCGCCCGTTCCAGTGCGTCGTGACAGGCCTGCCGGGTGGCAGGCGGAAAATACTGCGCGGCGACGGTGTGATAGACCAGCGTCAGCCGCCCCGCGGCCGGATCGGCCAGCTGCGCGGCCAGCCACGCCCCGGCATCGCCCCGGTCCACCGGCGGCGGGTCGCGCCGCGCCAGGTCCAGCGCCGCGCGCAGCCGCGTCAGACGGTCCTGCTGGTCGGCCCAGCAATAGGCCATCAGCCTCAGCCCGTCGCGTTCTGGGTCCAGCGGGTTCAGGTCCACGCCGCGTCGGCTGGCGACCGTGATCGCGCCTTGCGGCATGGTGCCGCGCCAGTCCGGGGTCAGGACGACGCCCGCACCCTCCGCGCCCAGATGATAGCGGTCGAAGTTCAGGTTCAGCCCCGCCGAGGCGCCCAGCTCCAGCAGGCGCAGCGGCAGGAGGGTCAGCGTCTTCAGAAGGCGCGCCGCTCCGATCAGGGCCGCGGCGCGGGCGACCTCATTGGTCTGCGGGGGGCTGTCCAGCCAAGACAGGATGTGGCCTGCGTGATCGTGCAGCACCCGCGCCAGCAGGTCCGCCGGTACCGCGCCTGCGGCATAGGCCGCCGCCAGCGGCGCATCGGCCCCCGTCAGCACCAGCGCATGCAGCGCGCCGCAGAGCCGCAGCGGCAGGGAATCCGCCGCCGTGGACGGATCGCCCGGCCAGTCCCACACACGCGCGGCGACCGGGCCGCCGGTCAGCACCTGCGGCAGCGTCCGGCACAGCCCTGCCGTCAGCGGCGAGCCGAGCGCCGCGCAGGCCCGCGCCTGGTGGGCAAAGGCCTGATCGACGCTCACTTGAACCGCTCGCCCAAGGCGCGCAGGCGGTCCGACAGGGTCGCGGGCTGCGGGGCGGGTTCGGGCTGCGGTTTGGCGGCGGGTTTCGGGGCAGGGGGCTCGGTTCCGCTGTTGCGCGCGGGGGCGGTGCGGTTCGCGACCGCGTTCTGGAAGCGCCCCGCGTCGCCCGCCGCCAGCGCCGCCGCCCCGTCCGAGATGCCGCGCATCAGGTCGTCCAGCCAGGCCTCCTCGGCCTTGGCGAAATCCGACAGCACATAGGGCGCGACGCGGTCCTTGTGCCCCGGATGCCCGATGCCCAGCCTGACGCGGCCGTAATCCGCCCCGATATGCTGGTGGATCGAGCGCAACCCGTTATGGCCCGCATGGCCGCCGCCCTGCTTGACCCGCGCCTTGCCGGGGGCCAGGTCCAGCTCGTCATGCAGGACGATGACATCCGCCGGCGTCAGCTTCAGATAGCGCATCGCCTCGCCCACGGACTGCCCGGACAGGTTCATGAAGGTCTGCGGCTTGAGCAGCGTGACCCGCATGTCGCCCAGCCTGCCCTCCGCCGTCAGCCCCTGGAAGCGCGCGCGCCAAGGCGACAGGCCGTGATCGGAGGCGATGCGGTCCAGCGCCATGAAGCCGATATTGTGGCGGTTCGCCGCATATTTCGCGCCGGGATTGCCCAGCCCCACGATCAGCTTCATCGCTGCCTCCTGCCCGGACGGCCGGGCGATTTGCGTTCCATCCCTTGCGGCTGTCCTTGCCCGTTACTAAGACTCTGTCAACCTATCGCGGCTAAGACAGGGGTTCAGGCCCGGACGAATCGCGGGGACAGGGACGTAAAGGCAAGGACAGACGATGAGCGATCCGGCAGAATTCTACATGAACACCCTCGTTCCCATGGTGGTCGAACAGACCTCGCGCGGGGAGCGGGCCTATGACATCTTCTCGCGGCTGCTCAAGGAACGGATCATCTTCGTCTCGGGGCCCGTCCATGACGGCATGTCCACGCTGATCTGCGCGCAGCTGCTGTTCCTGGAGGCGGAGAACCCGTCCAAGGACATCAGCATGTACATCAACAGCCCCGGCGGTGTCGTGACCTCGGGCCTGTCGATCTATGACACCATGCAATACATCAAGCCGCGCGTGTCCACGCTGGTGGTCGGACAGGCCGCCTCGATGGGGTCGCTCCTGCTGGCCGCGGGCGAGCCTGGGCTGCGCTATTCGCTGCCCAACAGCCGCGTGATGGTCCACCAGCCCTCCGGCGGCTATCAGGGTCAGGCGACCGACATCCTGATCCACGCCCGCGAGACCGAGAAGCTGAAGCGCCGCCTGAACGAGATCTACGTCACCCATACCGGCCGGACCCTGGACGAGGTCGAGCAGGCGCTGGAGCGCGACCGCTTCATGTCGCCCGACGAGGCGAAGGAATGGGGCCTGATCGACGAGGTCCTGGCGCCGCGCGGCAAGGCCGTCCCCGAGAAGAAATAGCCGCGTTGGGGATTGTGACGGGACCGGCGCGCCCGTAACATGACGTGAACGACCTGCGCCGGCCGATCCGGCGCGGGATATCCGAAAAGGCGGTGTGCGGGGCAACGGACCCGCAGCCGCCCGCCGCGCGACACCCGCGCGGCGGCAGTCAAGGAAATGGACGATGGCGAACCAGTCCGGCAGCGACAGCAAGAACACGCTCTACTGCAGCTTTTGCGGCAAGAGCCAACACGAGGTCCGCAAGCTGATCGCGGGACCGACCGTGTTCATCTGCGACGAATGCGTCGAGCTGTGCATGGACATCATCCGCGAGGAGACCAAGACCAGCGGTCTGAAGTCCGGAGACGGCGTGCCGACCCCGCGCGAGATCTGCGGCGTCCTGGACGATTATGTCATCGGGCAGGAGCATGCCAAGCGCGTCCTGTCGGTGGCTGTCCACAACCACTACAAGCGGCTGAACCACGGCTCCAAGACCGATATCGAGCTGGCAAAGTCGAACATCCTGCTGATCGGGCCGACCGGCTGCGGCAAGACGCTGCTGGCGCAGACGCTGGCGCGCATCTTGGACGTGCCCTTCACCATGGCCGACGCGACCACGCTGACCGAGGCCGGTTATGTGGGCGAGGATGTCGAGAACATCATCCTGAAGCTGCTGCAGGCCAGCGAATACAACGTCGAACGCGCGCAGCGCGGCATCGTCTACATTGACGAGGTCGACAAGATCACGCGCAAGTCCGACAACCCGTCCATCACCCGCGACGTGTCGGGCGAGGGCGTGCAGCAGGCCCTGCTGAAGATCATGGAGGGCACGGTCGCCAGCGTCCCGCCCCAGGGCGGCCGCAAGCATCCCCAGCAGGAGTTCCTGCAGGTGGACACGACCAACATCCTGTTCATCTGCGGCGGCGCCTTCGCCGGTCTGGACCGCATCATCGCGCAGCGCAACAAGGGCACGGCGATGGGCTTCGGCGCCTCGGTCAAGGAGAACACCGACCAGGGCGTGGGCGAGCTGTTCAAGGAGCTCGAGCCCGAAGACCTGCTGAAGTTCGGCCTGATCCCGGAATTCGTCGGCCGTCTGCCGGTGATCGCGACCCTGACCGACCTGGACGAGGAAGCGCTGATCATCATCCTGACCAAGCCGAAGAACGCCCTGGTCAAGCAGTATCAGCGCCTGTTCGACCTCGAGGGCGTGCAGCTGACCTTCACCGAGGACGCCCTGACCGCCATCGCCAAGCGCGCGATCAAGCGCAAGACCGGCGCCCGCGGTCTGCGGTCGATCATGGAGGAGATCCTCCTGGACACCATGTTCGAACTGCCTGGCATGGACAGCGTGCAGGAGGTCGTCGTGAACGACGAGGCGGTCGAGAACGCCGCCGCCAAGCCCCTGCTGATCCATGTCGACGCGAAGAAGGAAAGCGCGTCGGCCGGATGATCCCGATACCCGCGCATGGCTGGACCTTGCGCGGGATCTGGGGCATATGCCAAGGGCAAATCTGATCGCTGAGGGTTCCGTCGATGTCGTTCATGCTGCGTTTTCTGACCTGGTGGAACAGCCAGACGCTCAACACCCAGTTCTTCACCTGGCGCCATGGCGTGAAGGTCGGCGAGGACCCGCAGGGCAACGTCTTCTACAGCAGCAAGGACGGCAAGCGCCGTTGGGTGATCTACAAGGCCGAATCCGAGGCCAGCAAGATCAGCCCCGAATGGCACGGCTGGCTGCACCACACCTGGAACGAGCCGCCGACCGAGGTTCCCCTGGCCCACAAGCCGTGGGAGACGCCGCATCAGCCGAACCTGACCGGCACGCCGGGCGCCTATGTTCCGGCCGGATCGCTGTACCGGGCGCAGCCCGCGGTGCGCAGCGATTACGATGCGTGGCGTCCCGAATAGGATGTCCGCCAC
This sequence comes from Paracoccus sp. ME4, assembly GCF_046736325.1. GTDB lineage: Bacteria > Pseudomonadota > Alphaproteobacteria > Rhodobacterales > Rhodobacteraceae > Paracoccus. The sequence continues at coordinate 1,863,873 of NZ_CP151276.1, read as the reverse complement.
CACGGGACAGGGGTCGGATGCCCGCGCCGAACTGATCGCCGGCGCAATCGTCCTTGCCGTGGCGGCCGGTTTTCTGGCTTGGGCCGCGCAGGGGCAGGTCCAGCGGGGCGACGGTTACGACGTGACCGCCTCCTTTCCCGATGTCGACGGGGTCGCGGTCGGGACCGAGGTGCGACTGGCCGGCGTCCGCATCGGTCGCGTCAGCGATGTCCGGCTGAACCCCGAGACCTATCTGGCCGATGCGGTCCTGACGATCCCGGCGGACATCGTCCTGCCCTCCGACAGCGCGGCGCTGATCCAGTCGGACGGGTTGCTGGGCGGCGCCTATATCCAGCTGCAGCCGGGCGGAAGCCCCGACAACCTGGGTCCCGGAGACGAGATCGAGGACGTTCAGGGCGCCGTCAGCCTGCTGCAGCTGATGCTGAAATTCGTGGACAGCCAGTCCGCCGACGACGGCGACGCCCCATGATCCGCGCCCTTGCGACTGTCCTGTGCCTGCTGCCCGCGGCGGCTGCCGCCCAGGACGGCGTCCGCGCCTCGGGGGCCATGCTTCGGGGGCTGGACAAGGTTTCGGGACGCACGACCGACCTGCCTCTGGCGGTCGGCGAGGCGGTGCGTTACGGCCGCCTGGAGATCAGGCTCGGCGAGTGCCGCTATCCGGCCGGCGATCCCAGCTCGGATGCCTTCGCGCAGCTGACCATCACCGATCTGCGCCAGAACACCACCGTGTTCAGCGGCTGGATGATCGCCAGCTCTCCGGCCCTGTCGGCGCTGGACGATGCGCGCTATGATGTCTGGGTCATGAGCTGTCAGACCTGACCGGTAGCCCGGCCAGCAGCGCATCCGCGTCCGGAAGGGGATGGGCCAGGAAATCGGCCTGCAGCGCCAAGGCCGCCGACAGACGCTTGCGATAGACCGCACGCGGAATCTCCACCCCGCCCATGCGCGCCAGATGTGGCGTCAGGAACTGCGTGTCGAACAGCCGGAATCCGCAGCGCGCCAGATGGGCCGAGGTCCAGAGCAGCGCCATGCGCGACCCGTTCCGGCGCCGCGACACCATGGATTCCCCGAAGAACGCCCCGCCCAGGGTGACCCCGAAGATGCCCCCGGCGAAGGCGCCGTCATGCCGGATCTCGATCGCATGGGCATGCCCCGCGCGGTGCAGGCGGTGGTAGAGGTCGGCCAGCGGGGCGTTGATCCAGGTCGTCTCGCGATCCGCGCAGGCCGCGACGACCCGGTCGAAGTCGCCGTCCAGATGCGCGCTCCACCCGCCGCGCCGCAGGTCGCGGCGCAGCGAGCGCGCGGCATGCACGCCGCCCACTGGAAGGACCCCGCGCATCGGCGGATCGAACCAGTAGAGGCGGTCGTCATCCGCGCTTTCGGCCATGGGGAACACCCCGCGCGCATAGCCGGCCAGCAGTTGCGCGGGGGTCAGCATCGCCGCCTTAGCTGTAGTGCTGGGCCAGCCAGCGTTCCAGCCAGTGGATCGAGTAGTTGCCCGACTGGATGTCCGGCTCGGCCAGCAGGTCGCGGAACAGCGGCACGGTGGTGTCGACCCCGTCCACGATCAGCTCGCCCAGGGCGCGCGACAGGCGGGCCAGTGCCTCGTCGCGGTCGCGGCCATGCACGATCAGCTTGCCGATCAGGCTGTCGTAATAGGGCGGGATCGAATAGCCCTGATAGAGCGCCGAATCCATCCGAACGCCCAGACCGCCCGGGGCGTGATACTGGGTGATCCTGCCGGGGCAGGGCGAGAAGGTCGGGACCTTCTCGGCGTTGATGCGCACCTCGATCGAATGGCCGTTGATCACCAGGTCCTCCTGGTGGAACTCCATCGGCAGGCCCGCCGCGACGCGGATCTGCTGGCGCACCAGGTCCACGCCGAAGATCGCCTCGGTCACCGGATGCTCCACCTGCAGGCGGGTGTTCATCTCGATGAAGTAGAACTCGCCGTCCTCGAACAGGAACTCGATCGTACCGGCGCCGGAATAGCCGATCTTGGCCACGGCATCCGCGCAGACCTTGCCGATGCGGGCGCGCTGCTCGGGCGTGATGGCGGGGCCGGGGGCCTCCTCCAGCACCTTCTGGTGGCGGCGCTGCAGCGAACAGTCGCGCTCTCCCAGATGGACGGCGCGGCCCTTTCCGTCGCCGAAGACCTGGATCTCGATATGGCGCGGACGCTGGAGGTACTTCTCCAGATAGACGTCGGGGTTGCCGAAGGCGGCCTTGGCCTCGGAGCGCGCGGTGCGGAAGGCGACCTCCAGGCCCGCCTCGTCCTGCGCGACCTTCATGCCGCGGCCGCCGCCGCCCGCCGTGGCCTTGATGATGACCGGATAGCCGATCTGGGCGGCCACGCGCTTGGCCTCGTCGACGTCGTTCACGCCGCCGTCGCTGCCGGGCACGCAGGGCACGCCCAAGGCCTTCATCGTGTCCTTGGCGGTGATCTTGTCACCCATGATGCGGATGTGCTCCGCGCGCGGGCCGATGAAGGTGATGTCGTGATCTTCCAGCATCTGCACGAAGCCAGCGTTCTCGGACAGGAAGCCGTAGCCCGGATGGATCGCCTGCGCGCCGGTGATCTCGCAGGCGGAGATCAGCGCGGGCATGGACAGATAGCTCTGGGCCGAAGAGGGCGGGCCGATGCAGACCGATTCGTCGGCCATGCGGACATGCATCGCATCGGCATCGGCGGTCGAATGGACCGCGACCGAGGCGATGCCCATCTCGCGGCAGGCGCGGATCACGCGCAGCGCGATCTCGCCGCGGTTGGCGATGAGGATCTTGTCGAACATCGGCGTCACTCGACGATCATCAGGGGCGTGCCGAATTCGACCGGGGTGCCGTCGTCGATCAGGATGCGCCGCACGGTGCCCGCGCGGGGGGCGGGGATGTGGTTCATGGTCTTCATCGCCTCGACGATCATCAGCGTGTCGCCCTCGGCCACGGTCTGCCCGACCGCGACGAAGGGTGCCGCGCCCGGCTCGGCGGCCAGATAGGCGGTGCCGACCATGGGCGAGGTGACCGCGCCGGGCAGGCTGGCGGGATCGGCGGCGGCCGCCGGGGCGGCTGCGGCAGCGGCGGGTGCCGCGGCGGGGGCCTGCGCCGGCGCCTGTGCGGCGGGGGCCTGGGCCTGGGCATAGACGACCTGCTTGCCCTGCTTGGTCAGGCTGACGGTCAGGCGGTCATGCTCGCCGTATTCGCGCTTGACCTGGATCTCGTTCAGCTCGCTCGCGTTCAGCAGCTCGGCCAGCGAGCGGATGAAGGCCACGTCGCCCTCGTGGTGCTTGTCGTGGTGGGAATCGTTGCTCATGCCATCCTCTGCCGTGTTCTGGTCGGGCCGCATCCCTGTGCGGCGATTGCAGGGCTTATAGCCGTTGTGCGTGCCCAAGGGGAAGGGTCCCCTCGCGTTTTGCGCGCTCAGGCGCCGGGGCGGGCGGCCTTTTCGGCCAGGCCCGAGGTTCCCTCGCGCCGGGCCAGCTCGGCCTCGACATCCTCGAGCGTCACGTCGCGCGCAGCCAGCATGACCAGAAGGTGAAAGATCACGTCGGCCGCCTCGGAGGTCAGCCGGTCGCGGTCGCCCTTGACCGCCTCGATGATCGCCTCGACGGCCTCCTCGCCGAACTTCTCGGCGCATTTCTCGGGGCCCTTGGCCAGAAGCTTGGCGGTCCAGCTGCTGTCGGGATCGGCGCCGCGACGCGCCTTGACGGTCGCGGCCAGGCGGTGGATCGCGCTCATGTCAGCCTCATGGGAATGCCCGCCGCTGCCATATGGGCCTTGGCCTCGGCGATGGTATGGGTGCCGAAATGGAAGATGCTGGCGGCAAGCACGGCGCTGGCGCGGCCTTCGGTGACGCCCTCGACCAGATGGTCCAGCGTGCCGACCCCGCCCGAGGCGATCACGGGGATGCCCACCGCATCGGCGATGGCCCGCGTCAGGGCCAGGTTGAAGCCCGCCCGCGTGCCGTCCCGGTCCATGGAGGTCAGCAGGATCTCCCCGGCGCCCTTGCTCTCGACCAGGCGGGCGAAGTCGACGGCGTCGATGCCCGTCGGCTTGCGCCCGCCATGGGTGAAGATCTCCCACCGGCCGGGGGCGACGGTCTTGGCGTCGATGGCCACCACGATGCACTGGCTGCCGAAGCGGTCGGCGGCGGCGGCAACCACGTCCGGGTCGGCCACGGCGGCGGAATTGAAGCTGACCTTGTCGGCCCCCGCCAGCAGCAGCGCGCGGACGTCGTGATGCGTTCGCACCCCGCCGCCGACCGTCAGGGGCACGAAGCACTGTTCGGCCGTCCGGGTCACCAAGTCGAACATCGTGCCGCGGTTCTCGTGCGTGGCATGGATGTCCAGAAAGCAGATCTCGTCGGCGCCGGCGGCGTCATAGGCGCGCGCGGCCTCGACCGGATCGCCCGCATCGCGCAGGTCGACGAAGTTCACGCCCTTGACCACGCGGCCATCGGCCACGTCCAGGCAGGGGATGATGCGGGTCTTGAGCATCGCTTGGGCCTTTGTCTGGTTCAGGGCTGTTCTAGCGCGGTGAGGGCCGTTGGGCCAGAGGGGGGCTCTGCCCCCCGCCGCGTGCCGCGGCCCCCCCCGGGATATTTTCCGTGAAGAAGAAGGGTCAGGCGAGGGCGTGCAGCGCCTGCTTCAGGTCGATGGCGCCGTCATAGAGCGCGCGGCCCGAGATGGCCCCGGCAATGACGCCGGTCGCCGCCAGCGCCTGCAGGTCGTCCAGCGAAGAGACGCCGCCCGAGGCGATGACGGGGATGGAGACGGCGCGGGCCAGTGCCTCGGTCGCGGCCACGTTGGGGCCGCCCATCGCACCGTCGCGGTCGATGTCGGTATAGATGATCGCGGCCACGCCCGCGTCCTGGAAGCGCCGGGCCAGGTCGGTGGCGTCGATGTCGGTCTCGGTCGCCCAGCCCCGGGTGGCGACGCGGCCCGCGCGGGCGTCGATGCCCACGGCGATGCGGCCCGGGAAGGCGCGGGCGGCCTCATGCACAAGATCGGGGTTCTCGACCGCGACCGTGCCGAGGATGACGCGCTCCAGGCCGCGCGTGAGCCAGGTCTCGATCGTGGCCATGTCGCGGATGCCGCCGCCCAGCTGCGCGGGCACGGTGACGCGCGCCAGGATCGCCTCGACCGCTGCCGCGTTCACGGGCTGCCCCGCGAAGGCGCCGTTCAGGTCCACCAGATGCAGCCACTGCGCGCCCGCGTCCTGGAACGCGCGGGCCTGGGCCGCCGGATCGCTGCCGAAGACGGTCGCCGCCTCCATGTCGCCGCGCAGCAGGCGCACGCATTGGCCGTCCTTGAGGTCGATGGCGGGGTAGAGGATCATGTCACGCGCTCCGGTCTGTCGGTCGCGCCCCCTTTGCCACGGGGCGGGTCGGATCGGCAAGGGACCTGACGTCATGCTTGCCGGACGGGGGGGCGCGCGCGCAGTCTGGGCGCATCCTGAGGAGGAGAGTTTCATGCGTCACTTCATTCTGGCCGCGGCCCTCGCGCTGAGCGCCGGAGCCGCCGCCGCCGACCCGATCGAGGGTGTCTGGCAGACCCAGCCCGACGAGGGCGCCTTCGCCCATGTCACCGTCGCCCCCTGCGGCGGGGCCTTCTGCGGCACGATCACCCGCACCTTCCGCGACAATGCGGAATATCAGTCGCCCAATCTGGGCCGCCAGATCATCATCGACATGGCCCCCCAGGGCGGCGCCGACTATGCCGGCCGCGTCTGGCGCCCGTCGAACGACAAGATCTACCGCGGCAAGGCCAGCGTCGCGGGCGACCGCATGAGCCTGTCGGGCTGCGTCGCGGGCGGGCTGCTGTGCAGCAGCCAGACCTGGGCGCGGGTGCAGTAGCGCGCGATCACGGTCGCGGGGGGTTGGCAACCCGACCGTCCCGCGGCACGTTCCCCCTGTGAACGGCAGCCAGGGGAGAACCACCATGCCGATGATTTCCGCCCGCGACGGCACGCAGCTTTACGTCAAGGACTGGGGCGAGGGGCGACCGGTCGTCCTGATTCACGGCTGGCCGCTGAATGCCGACAGCTGGGAGACGCAGGCCGTGGGCCTGGCCGAGGCCGGGCATCGCGTCATCAGCTATGACAGGCGCGGCTTTGGCCGGTCGGATCAGCCGTGGGACGGCTACGACTATGACACGCTGGCCGACGACCTCGCCGCGGTGATCGAGGCGACCGGCGTGCAGGACGCGGCCATCGTGGGCTTTTCCATGGGCGGCGGAGAGGTCGCGCGCTATGTCTCGCGGCATGGGGCGCGCGGGGTCGGGCGGCTGGCCTTCATCGCCTCGGTCGCGCCGGGGCTGCTGAAATCGGAGGCCAATCCCGAGGGCGCCACGGCCGACCTGTTCGAGGGGATGCGCGACGGGCTGCGCAAGGATCGCCCCGCCTTCCTGCGCGGGTTCTTCAAGGATTTCTACGGTCAGGGCCTGATGAGCGGCGTCAGCGATGCGGCGCTGGACTGGACGCAGGGCATGGCGATGATGGCCAGCCCCCGCGCGACGCTGGAATGCGTGACCGCCTTCGGCATGACCGATTTCAGCGCCGATGTCGCGGGCATCACCCTGCCGACGCTGATCGTGCATGGCACGGCCGACAAGATCGTGCCGATCGACGCCACCGCCCGCCGGATGGCGCGCATGCTGCCCGCCGCCCGGCTGATCGAATATGACGGCGCCCCTCACGGTCTGGGCGCGACCCACGCCGACCGGCTGCTGGACGACCTGAAGGCGTTCCTGGCCTGAGGGGATCGGGGCGGGCCTTGGACCCGCCCCGTTCCGTCACTCCGCCGCCTGCGCCGCGCGCCATTGCGACACGCAGGGGATCTTGTCCCGGTCGCAGCGGTCGGCATAGCGGCGGGCCACGTCGCGGACCTCGGCCAGAAGCCCCTCGGCCAGGGTGATCGGCTTCAGGCCCAGCCCCAGGAAACCGTCATTCACGACATGCAGGTCGTTCTCGTCGGCCTCGTTGCGCGGATTGCGCAGATGCGCGACCTCGGTCCCGGTCTGCGCCGCGATCATCTGCGCCAGGTCGCGCACGCGATGCGTCTCGGTCATCTGGTTCAGGATACGCACGCGGTCGCCGCGGGCGGGCGGGGTCTGGATCGCCAGCTCGATGCAGCGGCAGGTGTCCTGGATGTGGATGAAGGCGCGGGTCTGCCCGCCCGTGCCATGCACGGTCAGCGGATAGCCGATGGCCGCCTGCATCAGGAACCGGTTCAGCACGGTGCCGTAATCGCCGTCATAGTCGAAGCGGTTGATCAGCCGGTCGTCCATCTGCGTCTCGGCGGTCTGGGTGCCCCAGACGATGCCCTGATGCAGGTCGGTGATGCGCAGCCCATCATTCTTGGCGTAATAGAAGAAGAACAGCTGATCCTGCGTCTTGGTCATGTGATAGATGCTGCCCGGATTGGCCGGGTACAGGATCTGCTGGCTGTGGGGGCCGTTCGCGGTCTGGACCGTGATGTCCAGATAACCCTCGGGGATCTTCATGCCCGCGGTGCCGTAGCCATAGACGCCCATCGTGCCCAGATGCACCAGATGGATGTCCTGACCCGATTCGACGATGGCGGCCAGCACGTCATGCGTCGCGTTCAGGTTGTTGTTCACCGTATAGCGCTTGTGGCGGGCCGATTTCATCGAATAGGGCGCGGCGCGCTGTTCGGCGAAATGCACGATGGCGTCGGGACGCTCCTCTGCCAGCAGGTCCAGGAGGCGGTCGAAATCCTGGCCCACGGTCAGATCCACCGCGCGGATCGCCTTGCCGGAGACCTCGGTCCAGGCGCGCAGACGCTCTCCCAGAGGACGGATCGGGGTCAGCGAGGTCACCTCCAGCTCGACGTCGATCTTGCGGCGCGAAAGGTTGTCCACGATCACAACCTCATGGCCGCGGGCCGACAGGTGCAGGGCCGTGGGCCAGCCGCAGAAGCCGTCTCCGCCCAGAACGATGATCTTCATGATATGCCTTGCGAATGGGTCCAATTCATTCGGATCAATATAGGGCACAGAGTTGCCGCGCCAGTGCGCATCGTGCAGCGACGTTAAAGCGTCACGAAACCGGCAGGGATCAGCCGGAGGCGCCGGGCTGCATGTTGGCCATATGCGCCTCGATCGCCTCCTCGACATCGGCGTAGAAGGTCAGGCGACCCTTCTCCAGCACCGCGCCCATGTGGCAGATCTGGCGCAGGAGGCCCATCGAATGGGCCACCACGATGGCGCCGGCCTTGGACATGCGCTCGTTGAAGACGCGGTTCGACTTGGCCTTGAAGGCCGCGTCCCCCACGGCCGAGACCTCGTCCACCAGATAGGTGTCGAAGGGCACCGCCATGGACAGCCCGAAGGCCAGCCGCGACCGCATTCCCGAGGAATAGGTGCGGATCGGCATGCGGAAATGGTCGCCCAGCTCGGCGAAATCCTCGACGAAATGCAGCAGCTCGTCCGTGTCCACGCCATAGACGCGCGCGACGAAGCGGCAGTTCTGCTCTCCGGTCAGCTCCTTGCTGAACGACCCGGCGAAGCCCACCGGCCAGCTGATCGTCCCCGTGGACAGGACCTTGCCCGAGCTGGGCAGCATCGCCCCCGAGATCATCCGCAGCAGCGAGGATTTCCCCGCCCCGTTGCGCCCCAGAAGCGCGACCGACACGCCGGACGGAAAGGTCGCGGTGATGTTGTCGGCCACCACTTTGTGCTTGCCGTTCAGCGTGTAGGTCTTGGAGAGGTTCTGCAGATGGATCATCGCCGGTCGCGCAGGCTGTAGAACATCAGGCTGCCGATGACCCAGAACAGCGCCAGGAAGCCCGCGATCATCAGGATCAGGCGCTCGCGCTGCGGGAACTCGGCCTCCTGCGCCAGGGTCGGGCGGATGTAGGGCGCCAGATAGCGCGACTGGCGCACGGCCTCGGCGCGGGCGCTCTCGAAGCTGGCCAGGGCTGCGGTGTAGGAGGTCTCGGCGAACTGGCGGTCCACGGTCAGGATCTCGAACTCGCCCACGACGTCGGAGAGGGCCTCCTCGCCGCCGGTCGAGCCGAACTTCTGCCGCTCGGCATCGATCTGGTCGCGGATGATCTGGATGCGCAGCTCGCTCTGGGCGATGCGCGGGTCACCGTCCTGCGCGTTGGCGCGCAGGAGGCCCAGGGCCACCAGCTGCTCGGCCAGCTGCTGCTGGAGCGAGGTGACGACGCCGATCTGGCCCTGCACGTCGGCCACCGGATCGACCAGCTGATAGCGGTTGCGGAACTCGGTCACGTTCTGGCGCGCCTCGCGCAGCAGGTCCTCGGCCCGCTCCAGCTCGTCGCGGGCATAGCGCAGCGCGTCCTCGCGGGCGATGTCGTTCAGCTGGTTGATCAGGATGCCGCCCTCCTCGAGGATGGCGACCGCGATGTCCTGCGCGTCCTGCGGCTCGAAGGCCAGGATGCGCAGGTCGATCATGCCGTTGTCGTAATGGATGCGGACCTTGCGCTCCCATTCGTCGACCAGATCCTCCAGCGCGTCGCCGCCGCTGAATCCGAAGACCGGATCACCCGGTGCCTTGGACCAGACCGCGCGCAGGTCGATGCGCTGGTTCACCCGCTCGACCAGGTCGCGGCTCTGGATGAACTTGTAGAGGATGTCGGTGTCGCTGGTCGAACTGGAGGTGACCCCCACCAGCGAGCCGATGCCCCCCAGCACATCCGTCGCACTGGGCGCGGATTCGCTGCGCACCGAGAAGCCGACATAGGAGGCGTACTGATCGGCCGCGCGCGTGTAGATGTAGGCCGCGCTCAGCAGCGCCGGCAGCAGCACGACCAGCACGAAGCTCAGCGCCATGCCGTAATGGCGGCGCTTCAGCTGCGCCGTGCTGGCCGGCGGCAGGACCGGCTGGTCCAGCGCGGCCTGCATGCGGGCCTTCATCTCGGGCGTGGGCGGGGGCAGACGGCTGGCGCGGGCGGCCTGGGCCGCGGCCCTGGCGCGGGCCTGACGCACCTGTGCGGGCGTCTGCCGCGCGGGTTTGGGCTGATCTTCGGCCGCGGTCCCGGCTTCGGTCTGGGCCTGAGCCTGGGCCTGAGCCGGGGCGTCGGACGTGACGGCGGGATCCGACGCGGTGCCGGTCTGGGTGGTGTCGGGTCCGGATTTCGGGTCCTGGGCGGACATGCGCTTACCCCGCCTGTCTTGTTGATCTTGCTGGCGCCGTCATACATAAGCGCGCAGAACAGTTCCAGCACCGATCCGAAGACGTGATCGCGCCTCGGAGACCGACCCCTCCGCCCATGATCCCCAAGCCGTGATGTCATGACGCAGACCTTGCCTCCGCCCGCCGGACCGACCGGTGCCCCCCTGCCGCAGCGCCGTGCGCCGACCGGCCCCGGCATGCTGCGCGAGGTGCGCAAGCATCGCAGCTTCGCCAGCCTGCGCGCCATCGCCGCCCTGATCCTGCGCGAGATGCAGACCAGCCACGGCCGCAACGCCGGCGGCTATTTCTGGGCCATCGCCGAGCCGGTGGGCGGCATCATCCTGCTGACGGCGATCTTCTCGGTCGCCTTCGCGCAGCCGCCCATCGGGACCAGCTTCGCGCTGTTCTATGCGACGGGGATGGTGCCGTTCATGGGCTATCTGGACGTGTCGGGCAAGGTCGCGGGATCTGTGCGCTATTCGGCGGCGCTGCTGTCCTATCCGGCGGTGACCTTCGTGGACGCGCTGGTCGCGCGGATCCTGTTCAACGCGGTCACGCAGATCATGGTCGCCACGGTGATCTTCGGCTTCATCTACCTGACCTCCGAGAGCCGCGCCGACCCGCAGCTGGACGCGATCGCGGTCGGCATGGCGATGATGCTGGTGGTGGCCTCCGGCGTGGGCGCGATGAACTGCTTCATGTTCGAGGCGGTCAGCTGGTGGCAGCCGATGTGGGCCATCCTGATGCGGCCCTTCTTCCTGCTGTCCTGCATCTTCTTCATGTTCGACGACGTGCCGCAGCCCTATCAGGACTGGCTGTGGTGGAACCCGATGATCCACGTGATCGGCCAGATCCGGCGGTCGTTCTATCCGGGCTATGTCGGCGACTATGTCAGCCATGTCTATGTGTTCGGGCTGGGTCTGGGGCTGTTCGCCCTGGGTCTGGGGCTGCTGGTGCGCTATCACCGCGACCTGCAGAACAGCTAGCCGCGCGGGTCGATCAGCCGCGCCAGCACCGCCGCCTGCGTGATGCGCCCGCCGCCCGCGACGGGCAGGGCGGGGCGGTCGGCCAGAAGGCCCATCACCGCGCGGACCGGCATGTCGCGCGGCACCGGCTCGCCCTCGGCGGTGCCCGGCTCGGCCACGTCCTCGGCGGTCAGCACGCCGAGCGGGTTCATGTGCGCCACGAAATCGGCCACATAGCCGTTGGCCGGGTTGGCGATGATGTCGCGGGCGGTGCCCACCTGCACGATGCGCCCCCCCTCCATCAGCGCGATGCGGTTGCCCAGCTTGAAGGCCTCGTCCAGATCGTGGCTGACGAAGATGATGGTGCGCCCGGTCTTCGACTGCAGCTCCAGGAGCTCGTCCTGAAGACGCGCGCGGATCAGCGGGTCCAGCGCGCTGAAGGGCTCGTCCATCAGCAGGATCGGCGCCTCGGTCGCGAAGGCGCGCGCCAGGCCCACGCGCTGCTGCATGCCGCCCGACAGATCGCCCACCTTGCGATCGGCCCAGTCCGACAGGCCCACGGTCGCCAGATGCCGGTCCACCGTCTCGCGCCGCTCGGCCGCGGAGAGGCCCGCCAGCTCCAGCCCCAGCCCCACGTTCTCGCGCACGCTGCGCCACGGCAGCAGGCCGAACTGCTGGAACACCATGGCCACGTCGCGCAGGCGGATGTCGCGCAGCGCGCGGCCGCCCGCGCCGGTGACGCTGACCATCTGGCCGCCGCGCCGGATGCGGACCTCTCCGCGACAGACCGGGTTCAGCGCGTTCACCGCCCGCAGCAGCGTGGATTTCCCGGACCCGGAGAGGCCCATCAGGACCAGGATCTCTCCGGTCGCCACGGACAGGGTGCAGTCGTGCACGCCCAGGACCTGGCCCGTCTCGGTCTTGATCGGGCCGCGCTCCAGCCCCTCGTCCATCAGGGGCAGGGCGCGGTCGGGATGATCGCCGAAGACGATGCAGACCCGGTCGAACTCGACGGCGTTCATTTGCGGCCCTCCATGCGCAGCATCCGGTCCAGCAGGATCGCCACGACCACGATCACCATGCCCGATTCGAAGCCCAGGGCGGTGTTCACGCTGTTCAGCGCCCGCACCACCGGCACGCCCAGGCCCGATGCGCCGACCAGCGCGGCGATGACCACCATGGACAGTGACAGCATGATCGTCTGGTTCAGCCCGGCCATGATCTGGGGCAGGGCACTGGGCAGCTCGACTTTCCACAGAAGCTGCCTTGGCGTGGCGCCGAAGGCGGTCGCGGCCTCGACCAGCGCGGGGGGCGTCGAGGCGATCCCCAGCTGCGTCAGGCGGATCGGCGCGGGCAGCACGAAGATCACCGTGGCCAGCAGCCCCGGCACCATGCCGATGCCGAAGAAGACGATGGCCGGGATCAGATAGACGAAGGTCGGCAGCGTCTGCATCAGGTCCAGCACCGGCCGCATCGCCGCATAGAGGCGCGGCCGGTGGGCGGCGGCGATGCCGATGGGCACGCCCAGCCCCATGCAGACGATGCAGGCCGACAGGACCAGCGTCAGCGACTGCATCATCTCGGACCAGTAGCCCTGGTTCAGCACGAAGAGCAGGCCCAGACCCACCAGCAGGCAGGTGCCGATCCGCCGCTGCAGCGCCCAGGTCAGCGCCATGGCCAGGGCGATGAACAGGAACGGGTGGGGCGCCTCCAGCGCGGTCAGCACCGCGTCGATCAGCGCCTCCATCACGGTCGAGACCGCGTCGAAGACCCCCGCCGCATTGGCGTTCAGCCAGTCGAAGGCGGTCTTGGCGGTCCGCCCGACGGGGATCTTGGTGTCGGTGACCCACGCGGTCAGCTGTTCCATGCCTGCACCCTTCGCCTGTTCGACGGCCCCGGCACTCGCTGCCGGGGCCGGTCCGTCACTGCGCCAGCGCCTCGGTCAGCGCGGTCTGCGGGTCGTTGCCGTCGGCGGTGGTCACGTCGACCAGCCAGGGCGTCGCCGCGTCCGGGTTGGCGGCCAGCCAGTCGCGGGCGGCCTCCATCGGGTCCTGGCCGTCGTTCAGGATGGCGCCCATGACCTCGTTCTCCATGTCCAGCGTGAACTCCAGGTTCTGCAGGAACTTGCCCACGTTCGGGCATTCCGCGACATAGCCCGCGCGGGTGTTGGTGCGCACCTCGGCGCCGCCCAGGTCGGGGCCGAAGATCGCGTCGCCGCCGGTCAGATAGGTCATCTCGAACTGGGCGTTCATGGGATGGGGCTCCCAGCCCAGGAAGATCACCGGCTCGTCGCTGTTGGTGGCACGCTGGACCTGGGCCAGCATGCCCTGTTCGCTGGATTCGACGACCTCGAACGTGCCCAGGTCGAACTGGTCCATCGCCACCATCTCCAGCAGCAGGCGGTTGCCGTCATTTCCCGGCTCGATGCCGTAGATCTTGCCGTCCAGCGCCTCGCTCTGGGCGGCGATGTCGGCAAAGTCGGCGATGCCCAGATCGGCCCCGGCCTTGTTCGTGGCCAGCGTGTACTTCGCCCCGGTCAGGTTGGTGCGGACCGTGTCCACGGTGCCGGCGTCGCGATAGGGGGCGATGTCGGCCTCCATCGTGGGCATCCAGTTGCCCAGGAACACGTCCACGTCGTCGGTGGACAGCGCCGTGTAGGTCACCGGCACCGACAGGATGCGCGTCTCGGTCTCGTATCCGAGGGCCTGCAGCACGGTCGAGGCGATGGCCGTGGTCGCGGTGATGTCGGACCAGCCGACATCCGAGAACACGACCTGGCGGCAGCTGTCGGGCTCCTGCGCGGCCAGGGGCAGGGCCAGCGCGGGCGTCACGGCAAGGGCCGCGAGGATGCGGGAAAGGGTCATGATGGGCTCCCTGTTCTTGATTGTTCAGTCAATTAACGCTACATGGAGACGGCAACGCAACAAATTTCTCCTGCCGCAGGTGCAAATCATGCCGAAACTCGGGGCCGAGCCTATCCGAAAAGCAGCGCTGATCAATGCCGCGATCGTCGAGGTCGGCCGCGCCGGGTCGCTGGACGTGACCGTGGCGCAGATCGCCAAACGTGCGGGGATGTCGCCCGCCCTGGCGCATCACTATTTCGGCTCCAAGGAGCAGATTTTTCTTGCGGCGATGCGTTACATCCTGCGCACCTACGGGCGGTCCGTGTCGGACGCCCTGCCGGGGCGGGGCGCGCGGGGCCGGCTGGACGCGATCGTCGCGGCCAGCTTTGCCCCGCAGAACTTTCAGCGCGAGACGGTCAGCGCCTGGCTGAACTTCTATGCGCTGGCCCTGACCTCGCCCGAGGCCGCGCGCCTGCTGCGCGTCTATCACCGCCGGCTGCACTCGAACCTGATCGTGGCGCTGCGCGGGCTGACCGACCATCCCGAGCGCACCGCCGACACCCTGGGTGCGCTGATCGACGGCGTCTATCTGCGCGCGGTCCTGACCCCCGGTCCGACCGATGCCGATGCGGCGCTGAACACCATCATGACCTATCTGAAGGAGGCCCTTGCATGAGCCTTTCCGCACAACCCCCCGCGTCCCTCTTTATCGGCGGCAAGCCGGTCGAGGGGCAGGGCGAGACGCTGGACGTCCGCTATGCCTTCGACGGCAGCACCATCGCCACGCTGCGCGAGGCCACTACCGATCAGGTGGCCCATGCCTGCGCCGTCGCCCGCGCCGCCCAGCCCGCATGGGCCGCCATGGCCCCGGTCGAACGCGGCCGCATCCTGTCGCGCGCCGCCGCCATCATCCTGGAGCGCAACGAGGAGCTGGCGCGCCTGGAGACCCTGGACACCGGCAAGCCGATCCAGGAGACGCTGGTCGCGGACTGGCCCTCGGGGGCGGCATCGCTGGAATATTTCGGCGGGCTGGCCGCGACGCTGACCGGGCAGATGATCCCGCTCGGCGCCGATTGGGCCTATACGCGGCGCGAGGCGCTTGGCGTCTGCGCGGGCATCGGGGCCTGGAACTATCCCAGCCAGATCGCCTGCTGGAAGGCCGCGCCCGCGCTGGTCATGGGCAACACCATGGTCTTCAAGCCGTCTGAGGAAACGCCGCTCGGCGCCCTGAAGCTGGCCGAGATATTCATCGAGGCGGGGATGCCGCCGGGCGTCTTCAACGTCGTGCAGGGCCGCGGCGCGGTGGGGGCGGCGCTGGTGACCGACCCGAACGTGGCCAAGGTCTCGCTGACCGGATCGGTGCCGACCGGACGCCGCGTCTATGCCGCCGCCGCCGAAGGCATGCGCCATGTCACGATGGAGCTGGGCGGCAAGTCGCCCCTGATCGTCTTTGACGACGCCAACCTGGAGGACGCGGTCAGCGCCGCGATCCTGGCGAATTTCTACAGCTCGGGTCAGATCTGCTCGAACGGGACGCGCGTCTTCCTGCAGGAGGGCATCAAGGAGGAATTCCTGGCCCGCCTGGCCGAGCGCGTGCAGGGCGTCCGCATGGGCGACCCGCTGGACCCCGATACGAATCACGGGCCCATCATCAACGAGGCGCAGGCCGCCAAGATCCGCGCCGCGATCCGCGCGGGCGTCGATGCGGGCGCGCGGCTGGTCTGCGGCGGCGAGGGGGAGAGGGCCTTCATCCCGCCCACTGTTTTTGCGGACGCCACCGACGACATGACCATCGCCACCGACGAGATCTTCGGCCCGGTCATGACCGCGCTGAGCTTCGTCGATGAGGCCGAGGTGATCGGCCGCGCGAACGGCACGGGCTTCGGCCTGGCCGCGGGCGTCTTCACCCAGGACCTGTCGCGCGCGCATCGCGTCGTCGCGGCGTTGGAGGCCGGGACCTGCTGGATAAACACCTACAACCTGACGCCCGTGGAGATGCCCTTCGGAGGCGTCAAGCTGTCGGGTCTGGGCCGCGAGAATTCCGCCGCCGCGATCGAGCATTACAGCCAGCTGAAATCCGTCTATGTGGGCATGGGAGGCGTCGATGCACCCTACTGATCTGCCGAAAGCGGCCAAGGAGGCCGATTACGTCATCATCGGCGCGGGCAGCGCGGGCTGCGCGCTGGCCTATCGCCTGACCGAGGCCGGGCGAACCGTCACGCTGATCGAATATGGCGGCAGCGATGTCGGCCCCTTCATCCAGATGCCGGGCGCGCTGTCCTATCCGATGAACATGAGCCGCTATGACTGGGGTTTCGCCAGCCAGCCCGAACCGCATCTGGGCGGGCGGACGCTGGCCACGCCGCGGGGCAAGGTCATCGGCGGGTCGTCCTCGATCAACGGCATGGTCTTCGTGCGGGGCAACCCGCTGGACTATCAGCACTGGGCGGACAGCGGTGCTGCGGGCTGGGACTATGCGGGCGTCTTGCCCTATTTCAAGCGGATGGAGACCTGGCACGGCGATCCGACCGGGGCGCAGACCTCGCCTTGGCGCGGGACCGACGGGCCGCTGCACATCACCCGCGGCAAGCGCAAGAACCCGCTGTTCAACACCTTCATCAAGGCGGGCGAGGAGGCCGGCTGGCCGCGCACCGACGACTATAACGGCGAACAGCAGGAGGGTTTCGGCCCGATGGAGGCGACCATCTGGAAGGGCCGTCGCTGGTCCGCCGCCAACGCCTATCTGCGGCCGGCGAAGAAGACCGGCCTGCTGACCGTGGTCCGGGGCCTGGCGCGCCGCGTGCTGTTCCAGGACCGCCGCGCCATCGGGGTCGAGCTGGAGCACAAGGGCCAGGTCATGGCCGTGATGGCCGCGCGCGAGGTGATCGTCTCGGCCAGCTCGATCAACACGCCAAAACTGCTGATGCTGTCGGGCATCGGCCCGCGCGAGCATCTGGCCCAGCACGGCATCACCGCCCTGGCCGACCGGCCGGGCGTGGGCGGCAACCTGCAAGATCACCTGGAGATCTACATGCAGTACAAGTCGCTGAAGCCGGTGACGCTCTACACCTATTACAACCTCTTGGGCAAAGGCCGGGTGGGGGTCGAGTGGCTGCTGCAGAAGACGGGCCTCGGCGCATCGAACCAGTTCGAGAGCTGCGGCTTCATCCGGTCGTCCGATGCCAAGGACTATCCCGACATCCAGTACCACTTCCTGCCGCTGGCCGTGCGCTATGACGGCAAGTCGGCGGCCAAGGGGCACGGGTTCCAGGCCCATGTCGGGCCGATGCGATCGAAGTCGCGCGGCACGATCCGGCTGGCCTCGGGCGATCCGACCGTCGCCCCGGAGATCCGCTTCAACTACATGTCCCAGCCCGAGGATTGGGAGGAGTTCCGCGCCTGCGTCCGTCACACGCGGCGCATCTTCGACCAGCCGGCCTTCGCCGAATATCGCGGCGACGAGATCCAGCCGGGCGCGGACATCCAGACCGACGATCAGATCGACGCCTTCATCCGCGAGCATGCGGAATCGGCCTATCACCCCTGCGGGTCGGCCATGATGGGGGCGGCGGACGATCCGATGGCGGTCGTGGACCCGGAGCTGCGGGTGATCGGGGTCGAGGGCCTGCGGGTCGCGGACAGTTCGATCTTTCCGCGCATCACCAACGGCAACCTGAACGGCCCGTCGATCATGACCGGAGAGAAGGCCGCCGATCACATCCTGGGCCGCCCGATGCTGCGCGAGACCCTGTGACGCGAAAAGGCCCGGATCGCTCCGGGCCTTTTCCTCATGCGGCGTCGACCTTGGCGGCGCCGGGCTGATAGTTCAGCACCGGGGCCAGCCAGCGCTCGGCCTCCTCCAGGGTCCAGCCCTTGCGGGTCGCGTAATCGCGGGCCTGATCCTCCTCGATCTTGGCGACGCCGAAGTAATAGCTGTCGGGATGGCCGATATAGAGGCCCGAGACCGACGATCCCGGCCACATCGCCATGCTTTCCGTCAGCGTGACCCCCGTCGCGGCCTCGGCATCCAAGAGGCTGAACAGGGTCAGCTTCTCGGTATGGTCGGGCTGCGCCGGATAGCCGGGCGCGGGGCGGATGCCCGCATAGGGCTCGCCCACCAGCTCCTGCGGGCTGAACGCCTCGTCCGGGGCATAGCCCCAATGCTCGCGGCGGACGCGTTCGTGCAGCATCTCGGCCATGGCCTCGGCAAAGCGGTCGGCCAGCGCCTTGACCATGATCGCGCCGTAATCGTCATTCGCGCGCTCATAGCGGGCGGCGATCTCGGCCTCCTCGGGACCGGCGGTCACCACGAAGCCGCCGACATGATCGGGGATGCCCTCGGGCGCCACGAAATCGGACAGAGCCACGTTCGGACGGTCGCCGCGCTTGGTCACCTGCTGGCGCAGCGTGTGCAACGTCGCCAGGGGCGTCCGGCGCGTGCCGTCCGTCCACAGGCGGATGTCGTCGCCGATGGCATTGGCGGGCCAGAAGCCCAGCACGGCGCGGGGCCGGAACCACTGCCCCTCGATGATCCGGGCCAGCATCTCCTGCGCGTCCTGGAACAGCGCGCGGGCGGCCTCGCCCTGCGCCTCATCCTCCAGGATGCGGGGATAGACGCCCTTCAGCTCCCAGGTCTGGAAGAACGGCGTCCAGTCGATATAGCGCGCAATCTCGGCCAGATCCCAGTCCTCGATCACACGGGTGCCGGTGAAGCCGGGCGCCACGGGCGCGTAACCCGTCCAGTCGATCTTCAGCGCATTGGCCCGCGCCTTGGCCAGCGGCAGGCGGGTCTTGGCGGCCTCGGAGCGTTCGTGGCGCTCGGCCACGGTGGCGTATTCGGCGCGGATCTCCTCGACATAGGCGGCCTTGCGCTCGGGCGATAGAAGCGCCGAGGCGACTCCCACCGCGCGACTGGCATCGGTCACATAGACCGCCTGACCCTTGACGTAACGCGGCGCGATCTTGACCGCCGTGTGGATCTTGGAGGTGGTCGCGCCGCCGATCAGCAGCGGGATCGACATGCCCTCGCGCTCCATCTCGGAGGCCAGATGCACCATCTCGTCCAGGGACGGGGTGATCAGGCCCGAGAGGCCGATGATATCGACCTTCTCGTCGCGCGCGACCTGCAGGATCTTCTGCGGCGGGACCATCACGCCCAGATCGATAACCTCGAAATTGTTGCAGGCCAGCACGACGCCCACGATGTTCTTGCCGATGTCATGGACGTCGCCCTTGACGGTGGCCATCAGGATCTTGCCGGCGCTTTCACGACCCTCGCCGCCGGACAGGCGCTTTTCCTCCTCCATATAGGGCAGAAGGACGGCCACGGCCTGCTTCATCACGCGGGCCGATTTCACCACCTGCGGCAGGAACATCTTGCCCGCGCCGAACAGGTCGCCCACCACGTTCATGCCCGCCATCAGCGGGCCTTCGATGACATGCAGCGGGCGTTCTGCGGCTTGGCGCGCCTCCTCGGTATCGGCGTCGATATATTCGGTGATGCCGTTGACCAGGGCATGCTCCAGCCGCTTCTCCAGCGGCCATTCGCGCCAGGACAGGTCCTTCTCGCGCTTCGCCCCTTGGCCGTCGCCCCGGAAGCGCTCGGCGATCTCCAGCAGGCGTTCGGTCGCTTCGGGTCGGCGGTTCAGGACGACATCCTCGCAGGCCTCGCGCAGATCAGGGTCGATCTGGTCATAGACCGCCAGCTGGCCCGCATTGACGATGCCCATGTCCATCCCCGCCTTGATGGCGTGATAGAGGAACACCGCATGCATCGCCTCGCGCACCGGCTCGTTGCCGCGGAAGCTGAAGCTGAGGTTCGACACGCCGCCCGACACATGCGCATGGGGCAGGTTCTGGCGGATCCAGCGCGTGGCCTCGATGAAATCGACGCCGTAGTTGTTATGCTCTTCGATCCCCGTCGCCACGGCGAAGATGTTGGGATCGAATATGATGTCTTCGGGCGGGAAACCGACCTCGTCGACTAGGATGCGATAGGCGCGTTCGCAGATCTGAATCTTGCGCGCGCAGGTATCGGCCTGACCGTCCTCGTCAAAGGCCATGACCACGACGGCCGCGCCATAGGCCAGGCACAGCCGCGCCTGTTCGCGGAACTGGTCCTCGCCCTCCTTCATGCTGATCGAGTTCACGACCGGCTTGCCCTGCACGCATTGCAGGCCGGCCTCGATCACCTCCCATTTGCTGCTGTCGATCATGATCGGCACGCGGGCGATGTCGGGTTCGGCCGCCAGCAGGTTCAGGTATTCGACCATCGCGGCCTTTGAATCGATCAGGCCCTCGTCCATGTTGATGTCGATGATCTGGGCGCCGTTTTCCACCTGGTCGCGGGCGACCTCCAGCGCGGTGGCATAGTCGCGCTCCTTGATCAGCTTGCGGAAACGGGCCGAGCCGGTGACGTTGGTGCGTTCGCCCACGTTCACGAAGGGGATGTCCGGGGTCAGGACGAAGGGCTCCAGCCCCGACAGGCGCAGATGACGATCAGGCATAGGCGGGCACCTTTCTGGGGGCGAAGGGGGCCACGGCTTCGGCGATGGCGCGGATATGGTCAGGGGTCGTGCCGCAGCAGCCGCCGACGACGTTCACCAGCCCCTCGCGCGCGAAATCGGCGACCTGGGGGGCGGTGTCATGGGGGCCTTCGTCATATTGCCCGAAGGCATTGGGCAGGCCCGCATTGGGATAGGCGCAGATCAGCGTGTCCGCGACCTGCGACAGCTCGGCCAGATGCGGACGCATCGCGGCGGCGCCAAGCGCGCAGTTCAGCCCGATGGTCCAGGGGTTCGCATGGCGCACCGAATGCCAGAACGCCGTCGGCGTCTGCCCCGACAGGGTGCGCCCCGAAGCATCGGTGATGGTCCCCGAGATCATCAGGGGCAGGCGCTGGCCATGTTCCTCCATCGCCTGGATGCAGGCGAAGATCGCGGCCTTGGCGTTCAGCGTGTCGAAGATCGTCTCGATCAGCAGGATGTCGGAGCCGCCCTGGATCAACCCGCGGGCCTGCTGCAGATAGGCCACGCGCAGATCCTCGAAGGTCACGGCTCGGTATCCGGGGTCGTTCACGTCCGGGCTCATCGACGCGGTGCGGTTCGTCGGCCCGATCGCGCCCGCGACGAAACGGGGCCGCCCGTCCTGGGCCGTGGCGCGGTCCAGCGCGCGGCGCACGACGCGGGCGCCCTCGACGTTCAGGTCATGCACGGCCTCGCCCAGCCCGTAATCGGCCTGGGCGATGGTCGTGGCCGAGAAGGTGTTCGTCTCCACGATGTCGGCACCCGCCATGGCATAGCGGTAATGGATCTCCTCGACCGCCTCGGGCTGGGTCAGGACCAGCAGATCGTTGTTGCCCTGCTGCGGGTGGTCGGTGTGATGGCGGCAGGCATGACCGGACCCGTGGCCGGTATAGTCGTCCTCGCCCAGGGACAGGGCCTGGATCTGCGTGCCCATCGCGCCGTCCAGGATCAGGATGCGTTCGGACGCGGCCTTGTTCAACGCCGCGAAGGCGGGAGAGAGGGGCAGGGGCATGGGACGGGCCTTTCGGTTGCAGCCCGTGATATAGGCGCTCGGGGCGCGGGCGGCAAATTCATAGTTCTGGACAAGATCATGAACGGCGCGCATGTCACAGCGCGACGCCGCCTTCGTCCTTCAGGGTCTTCAGGACGATCTCGGACCTGACCTGCGCCACCTGCGGATGCGGCAGCAGGTGGCGGTGGACGAAATCGGCAAAGGCCTCCAGGTCGCGCCCGCGCACGTCCAGCACGTAATCCGCATCCCCCGAGACCGAGAAGGCCCGCCGGATCATCGGCTGCGCGGCGACGAAGCGCGCGAACTCCTCCTCGCGGCCCTGCCCGTGGCCGCGCAGGTTGACGCGGATGATCGCGCGGAACCCGTGGCCCAACCTCGCGGGAGACAGCCGCGCGGCATAGCCCTCGATCACGCCCTCGGCCTCCAGCGCCGCCCGCCGGCGCGAGATCTGGCTGGCCGACAGGCCCACGACCTCGGTCAGCGCCGCGTTGGTCAGCGCGCCGTCGCGCTGCAATGCGGCCAGAATTGCGGTATCGAAGCGGTCCATGCGCGATCCATGCGTGATGCGTGCCGATCATGCACGCTTTGTGCGATCATCGCCGATCTGCGCCCCGCTTTGCAACCGCCATGCGCGGCCCGCCCTGCATGATGGCGCAAAGAGAAGGAGAGACGCGCATGGGTCCGTTCCCGCATGATGCCCCCAAGGCCACGATCAGCGCCGCCAACCCGGCCGGCACCGACGGGTTCGAATTCGTCGAATACGCCCATCCCAACCCGGCCGTCCTGGACCGCATCTTCCGGCAGATGGGCTTCGTGCCCGTGGCGCGGCATCGCGGCAAGGACATCACCCTCTATCGTCAGGGCGACATCACCTATGTTCTGAACGCGGAAGCCGACAGCCACGCGGCGGGCTTCGTGGCCGAACACGGCCCCTGCGCCCCGGCGATGGCCTGGCGGGTGGTGGACGCGCAGGTCGCGCTGCGACGCGCGGTCGAACTGGGCGCCACGGAATATACCGGGCCGGGCAAGTCGATCGAGGCGCCGGCGGTCTTCGGCATCGGCGGGTCGCTTCTGTATTTCATCGACCGCTACGGCGATGCGGGCAGCGCCTATGACGCGGATTACGACTGGCTGGGCGAGGCAGATCCGAAGCCCGAGGGGTTCGGCTTCTTCTATCTGGATCACCTGACCCACAACGTGATCCGCGGCAACATGGACACGTGGTACAAGTTCTATCACGACACGTTCAATTTCCGCGAGATCAAGTATTTCGACATCAAGGGCAAGCAGACCGGCCTGGTCAGCCGCGCCCTGACCTCGCCCTGCGGCAAGATCCGCATCCCGATCAACGAGAGCACCGACGATCACAGCCAGATCGAGGAATATCTGCGCGAATATAAGGGCGAGGGCATCCAGCATATCGCCATCGCCTCCAACGATATCTATGCCGGCACCGATCGCATCGCCCAAGCGGGGATGGAGTTCATGCCCGGCCCCCCCGACACCTATTACGAGATGTCGCACCGCCGGGTGAAGGGCCACGAGGAGCCCATCGACCGGATGAAGGCCCGCGGCATCCTGATCGACGGCGAGGGCGTCGTGGGCGGCGGCGAGACGCGCATCCTGCTGCAGATCTTCTCCAAGACGGTGATCGGCCCGATCTTCTTCGAGTTCATCCAGCGCAAGGGGGATGACGGCTTCGGCGAGGGCAATTTCCGCGCCCTGTTCGAGTCGATCGAGGAGGACCAGATCCGGCGCGGCGTGCTGACCGCCACCCCGGCCCAGTAGGGAGGAGCGGCGCGGCGGCGGGGAGGCCGCCGCGCCGATCATCATGGCCTGGACCGACTACAGCAGCGCGCCCGTCCCCGGCACCCGCATCTGCGCGGCGGCCGCGATCACCGGCGTGCATCCCCTGACCGTCACGACCGAACGCGGGGCCTTCCCGCTGATCGTGCTGCGCGACGGCGACGCCGTGCGGGCCTTCGTCAACGCCTGCCCGCATCAGTATCTGCCGCTGGACTATCGCGGATCGACCCTGCTCTCGGCGGATGGCAGGCGGCTTCTGTGCACCGCGCATGGCGCCAGCTTCGACCGAACGACGGGGGCGGCACTGTCCGGGGCCGATTGCGGCCTGGACGCGGTGCCGGTCATGCAGCAGGGCGACCACATCGTGATCGCCCCCTGATCTCTTCTTCATGAAAATATCCCGCGGGGGTCCGGGGGCGCGAAGCCCCCGGCCGTCCACGGTCCGGTTCAGAACCCGGCCTTGATCTTCTCGAACTCGGCCAGCTGACGCTGGCGCAGCTCGGGGTCGTTGGGGGTCTGGGCCAGGACCGGCGCGTCGATCTCGGCCAGGCCCTCGGCCACGGCGGGTTCGTCCGCGATCGTCGCCATCGCCTCGGCGGAGGTATGGCCATAGCCGATCGTGTCCAGCAGCGCCTTGGCCGCAGTCGGCTCCAGCCAGGCGTTGATGAAGTCATAGGCCTTGTCTTCGCTGCCCGGACCGTCCTTGACGTTCACATAGCCGCAGAAGAAGGTCGACGACCCTTCCGCCGGTTCGCGCTGAAAGCCCACCGGATAATTGTCGGCCTGCAGATAGACCACGCCGTCGTTCCAGGACCAGGCCACGTCCACCGCGCCCGACGCCATCAGCTGCGCCTGTTCGGACGGATCGGCCCAATAGGCCGCGACATTGGCATGCGCCTCGCGCAGCCAGGCGGCGGCGGCCTGGAACTGCTCGTCCGTGACCTCGGACCAGTCGGTGACGCCGGTCGCCAGATAGGCCAGCGCCCAGACATCGTCCGAGCTGTCGGGCAGCGAGGTGCGGCCCTGATACTTCGGGTTGGTGAAGACGCTCAGGCTGGCCACGTCCTCGGCCGGCACCGTCTCGGTGTTGTAGGCGATGGCGGTCGCGCCCCAGTCGGTCGGGATGAACCAGACGCCCTGATCGTCGCGGAAGACCTCGCTGTCCAGGAACCGCTCCTCGATCTGTTCGAAGTTCGGGATGCGCGAGGTGTCCCAGGGCTCGATCAGGCCGGCGTCGCGATACTTGCCGACCATCTGGCTGCAAGGGTGGATCACGTCCGCCTTGAAGCCCGACGCGACCTTCTGGAACGCCTCGTCGTCATCGCCGTAGAAGGCATAGGTCGGGCTGGCGCCATGCTTGTCCACATAGGCCTGGAAGATCGTCGGCTCCTCGAAGCCGGCCCAGTCAAAGACGGTCAGTTCCGGATCGGCGGCCCAGGCCGGCAGGGCGGCCGCGGCCAGGATGGTGGTTGTCAGCAAGCGCATGAAATCTGGCCTCTCTGTTGGTCGGTTTGCCCACGACGCTAAGGGCGTGGGGCAGGCCGCGCAAGGGCTTCGCGCGGCCGTGATCGCGTACTGCCTAGCGCATCCGCAGCGCGCCGTCCAAACGGATCGTCTCGCCGTTCAGATAGTCGTTGCGGATGATGAAGGCGACCAGATCGGCGAACTCCTCGGGCGCGCCGAGGCGGCGCGGATAGGTCACCTCGGCCGCGAGGCTGTCCTGCACCTCGGCGGGCAGGCCCTTCAGCATGGGCGTGCCGAAAATGCCCGGCGCGACGCTGCACACGCGGATGCCCTGTCCGGCCAGGTCGCGCGCCAGCGGCAGCGTCATCCCCGCGATGCCGGCCTTCGATGCGGCATAGGCGGCCTGACCCTTCTGCCCGTCGAAGGCCGCGATGGAGGCGGTGTTCACGATGACGCCGTTGCGTTCGCGCCCGTTGCGCGCCATGTGCGCCGCCGCCAGCCGCAGCACGTTGAAGCTGCCGATCAGGTTGACCTCGATGGTGCGCCGGAAGCTGTCCAGCCGGTGCGGGCCGTCCCGGCCCAGGGTGCGCTCTCCGATGACCACGCCCGCGCAGTTCACGCAGACGTCGATCCCGCCCATCACGGACACCGCGTGATCCAGCGCCGCCGCGACGCTGGCCTCATCCGTGACGTCGGCCTGAACAAAGCCCGCACCCATGCGCGCGGCCTCGCCCGCGGCCTCACGGTCCAGAACGACCACCTGCGCGCCCGCGGCACGCAGATGGGCCGCGGTGGCGGCGCCCAGTCCCGATGCGCCCCCGGTCACGACGACGCGGCATTCGGACAGTTCCATGCTTTCCCTCCCGGTTCATGTCTCCCGTGCGGGTTGTGGCATGCCGGGCCGGGCGCGCCAAGGTCAGTCGCGCAGCAGATCTGGCCCGCCCGCGATCAGCGGATCGCGCGTGCCGATGGCCGCATCGTCGCGGCCCGCATAGTCGACGGCCTGCAGGATCGTCTGGATGGCCGCGATCCGCGCGCGGCGCTTGTCGTCCGACCGGATCACCGTCCAAGGCGCGTGGTCGCGGTGCGAGCGCGCCAGCGTGTCGCGGATCGCCGCCGTATAGTCGTCCCATCGCGACAGGCCGTCCACGTCGATGGGCGACAGCTTCCACTGCTTCAGCACGTCGGCCTCGCGGTCCAGGAAGCGGCGCAGCTGTTCGGCGCGGCCGACATTCAGCCACAGCTTGACCAGGATGATGCCGTCATCGACCAGCATCTCCTCGAAGGCGGGAAGCTGGCGGAAGAACGCAGCGCGCTGCCCGTCGTCCGAAAAGCCGAAGACCCGCTCGACCACGCCGCGGTTGTACCAGCTGCGGTCGAACAGGGCGATCTCTCCGGCGGCGGGCAGCCAGTCGACATAGCGCTGGAAATACCACTGCCCGGCCTCGCGCTCGGTGGGCTTCGGCAGCGCCACGATGCTGGCCGAGCGGGGGTTGAGGTTCTCTCGCACCCGCTCGATCGTGCCGCCCTTGCCGGCGGCGTCGCGCCCCTCGAACAGCACGACCACGCGCTTGCCGGTGGCGATGACGTCATGCATCATGTGGACCAGCTCGACCTGCAACGCGTCCATATGGCGCTGATAGGCGTCCTTGGGCATGGCCTCGCGATAGGGGAAGTCGTCGTCCAGGATGTCCGCACCGCCTCCCTCGCTCAGCGCCTGACGCAGCCGGGGCGGGGCGTCCTCCTCCAGATAGGCGCGGATGCGGCCGACCAGCGGCAGGTCCAGGATGCGTTGCGCCATCGCCTCAGCCCTCTCCGATGCGCGACATGTCGTACCATGTCGTCTGATAGATCTCGTTGATCCAGTTACCGTAGAGCAGATGCGCATGGCTGCGCCAGCGGTTCGAGGGCGCGCGCGCCGGATCGTCGTCCGGGTAGTAGTTGGCGGGCACCGCGATGGGCTTTCCGGCCACCACGTCGCGGTCGTACTCCTCCTTGAGCGTGGTGCTGTCATATTCGAAATGGTTGAACACATAGAGCGCCCGATGCCCCGGATCGGCCAGCAGGCAGGGCCCGACCTCGGGGCTGGCCAGCAGCGTCGTCAGGCCGGGGCGGGCATCGACCTCGTCCTGGCGCACCTCGGTCCAGCGGCTGACCGGCACCAGCACCTCGTCCGAGAAGCCGCGCAGATAAGGCGAGGCCGGCGACAGGTTGCGATGCCGGAAGCAGCCGAAGGCCTTGTCGGCCAGGATGTGCTTGGGCAGGTGGTGGAAATGCCAGGCCATCGCCATGCCGCCCCAGCAGACGCCGAAGGTCGAATGGACATGGGTCTGGGTCCAGGCGAAGACCCGCTCCAGTTCCTCCCAGTAGGTGACCTGATCGAAGGGCAGATGCTCGATCGGGGCGCCGGTGATGATCAGCCCGTCGAACTTCTCGCCGCTGGCCTCGACGTCGCGGAAGGGGCGGTAGAAGCTCTCCAGGTGATCGGCGGCGGTGTTGCGGCTTTCGTGGTCCGACATGCGGATCAGCTGAAAGTCGATCTGCAGCGGCGTCGCGCCGATCAGCCGGGCGAACTGGTTCTCGGTCTGGATCTTCTTGGGCATCAGGTTCAGCAGCCCGATGCGAAGCGGCCGGATGTCCTGGGTCGCGGCGCGTCCGGGCGACATGACCATGACGCCCTCCTCCGACAGGATGCGGTAGGCGGGCAGGCTTTCGTTCAGGGTGATCGGCATGTCAGGCCTCCTTGCGCGCGATGGCGGTCGCGATCAGGTCGGTGAAGTCGTCGGGGGTGCGGACCAGCGCCACCTCCTCGGCCAGGACGGTGACGCCGCGCCGCGCCATCGCCTCGTATCGGGGCTGGCGATGGGCCAGCGCGCGGGCATAGGTCCAGCGGATGAAGTCGTCGGGATTGACCTGGGCGGGTTCAAGACCCTTCTCGACCCGATAGGCGATCCAGGCGCGCTCCAGGAACTGCGGCTGATAGTACATGGGCTTGGGCGCGCGGTCGAAGCGGCGCACCAGCTCGGCGGTATGCCCCTCGCTGCCCTTGATCCAGACCAGCAGCAGGTCGCGCGACAGGGCGGTCAGCACCGGATCGTCGGGATCGTCCGGATCCACGACCTCGCAGATCGAGCCGCCGCTGTCGCAGACGAAATGCGGCGTTCCGTAGATGTCGCGGGCGCGGTCCATGAAATGGCGCGTGTCCAGCAGGGACGCGATCTCGGCCCGGCGGTGCTGATCCTGCCGGTTGCAGTAGTCGTCGAAGGGCAGGCCCCCGCGTGACGGGCTGCCGGGCTTGCCCAGATAGGTCGAGAGCGGGGCGAGGTTGTCGAAGGTGATGTTGCTGGCGATGTGGACGCTGTCCGACATCAGCAGTTCGCGCAGAAACGGCACCTTCATCGCCTCGCGCTTGAAGTTGTCGGCAATGTACTCGCCCATGTAGCGGGTGCCGATGCGGTAATCGACGCTGTAGTGGAACCAGTCGTCCGTCTCGCGCAGCATCGAGGCCAGATAGGTCTTGCCCAGCCCGGACATGCCGAACAACACCACCCGCCGCGACGGCGTCGCGCGCCAGTCGTCCGCATTGCGATAGATCATTCGGCCTCCCCCGTGTCGCTCGCGACCCTAGCTAATGTCACGGGCGAGCCTTGGAAAGGGGGGGCGCCCCGGTCCCGGGTCCGGCGCCGGGTTGCGTCCCGCGGCGGCGCCGGGGGGCCAGCCCCCCGGACCCCCCGATGTCGCGGCAGGCGCTTGCGGCGGCTTGGCGACCGCAGGGGGACCGGGGGGAGCGAACTCCCCCGGCCACCGCCCCCGGCAAGGTCCTTCGATCACGGACAGCGGAACCTGTCGGCGGCTGGCACACGGTGGCGATCGCTCCATTCATCAATGCAGACGGCCCCGCGCGGGACGCGGGGCCGTCGGGTCGTGTGTGGAACAGGGTTCAGAAGCTGTAGCCGATCCGGACGCCGATCCCCAGGAGGTCGCTGTCCTCCATCTGGGCACGGCCAGCGCCGCCCGTCTGCGGGCGGGCATCGCCCAGCTTGGTGTAGTTGATGCCGGTGGTGATCTTGATGTTGTCCATCGTGTAGACCGCCGCCAGGGTCACGCCGACACGCCCGTTGGTCGGGGCCAGCGGCGAGACGAGGTCGTCGTTCTCGGGTTCATACGTCAGCGCGGCCGAGCCGGACCAGGTGTCGTTGAACTTGCGTCCGACGCCCAGGGTGTAGGTGGTCGTATCCTCCAGCGAGACCAGCCCGCTGCCGCTGGTCGCGGTGAAGACGGCCGGGTCCACCTTGAACTCGGACCAGTTCACCCACCGGATCGAGCCGAAGACCAGCGTTCCGGGCGCAACGCCGCTTTGCGCTTCAAGTGTTACCGATTCGGGCGTGTCGACCGTTGTCGTGGAGCGGCCGATCACGTTGCCCTGCAGGCTTTCGACGGTGTCGAACTCGTGCTCGACCTTGGAATTATAGGTCAGCGAGACGCGGCCCGCGATGTCGGGTATCTCGTAGGCAGCGCCGACGACGTAGCCCACGCCGAAGTCCTTATCCAATTGGACATTATAGCCTGAGAAGGTCGGCGGCGTCGGCGGGCCGTAGGCAAAGCCCTGCAGCGTCACCTCGGCATCCGCCTGAGAGCCGCGCAGGCCGCCGTGGAAGGACAGGTTGTTCGGCAGCTTGTAGCGCATCAGCGCGGTGAAGGTCGTCGAATCGACCCGCGCCATGGTCCCGCCCAAGAGCGACGAGCCGCCCTGACCGGTGGCCGGGTTGAACGCCTGATAGCTGACATCGGCGCCGAAGGGCTGTTCGATGATGATCGCGGCCGACAGCGCGTCCGAGAACTGGTGCTTGTAGCTCAGTCCGACGAAGCCGTAGCCGTTGGCGACATCGCCGGTGGCGCGGGGCCCGATGGGAAGGGCCGGCTGCAGACCCGTGTCGGTTCCCTCGACGGTCGGGTCGGCGCCGCCGAAGCTCAGCTCGGCATAGTTGCCCTCCTCGAAGAGGATGTTCAGCGATTGGGGCGCGCGTTCGATGCCGCCGGCCAGGACCGGCGCGGCCCCCGCCAGAAGTGCCGCCATCCCGGTGATTGCAAGTTTCATGATTTCCCTCCCTCGGCCGGGCTGACCCGCCCTTCCTGCCACCACCCTAGCGCGACCGCGTTACCGATCAATTACCGCGTGCGGCTGACGTGACGTCCGCGTCAATTGCGACAGATCGTCCGTGTCCTTCATGCAACGCATGCCTGCGGGCTGGACAAAACCGGCACGGCGTGAAAGGGGAAACTGCCAAACGATCTTACCGCAAGGATACCCCCCCATGCAGATTCGTGAGGCCCTCACATTCGACGACGTTCTTCTGGTGCCGGCAGCCTCGACCGTGCTGCCGTCGACGGCCGACGTCACCACCCATGTCACCCGCGCGATCCGGATGAACATCCCGCTGCTGTCCTCGGCCATGGACACGGTCACGGAGAGCCGCATGGCCATCGCGATGGCGCAGGCCGGGGGGATGGGGGTGATCCACCGCAACCTGACCACCGAGCAGCAGGCCGACGAGGTCCGCCGCGTGAAGCGGTTCGAGAGCGGCATCGTCTACAATCCGATCACCCTGACCCCCGACCAGACCCTGGCCGACGCCAAGGCGTTCCAGGATCGCTACAACGTCACCGGCTTTCCTGTGGTCGATGCCGACGGGCGCGTGGTGGGCATCGTCACGAACCGCGACATGCGCTTTGCCAGCGACGACCGCACCCCGGTCCGCGCCATGATGAGCGCCGAGAACCTGGCCATCCTGCGTGAGCCTGCCGACCGGGCCGAGGCGATCAGCCTGATGAAGGCGCGCCGCATCGAGAAGCTTCTGGTGACCGACGGGTCGGGCAAGCTGACGGGTCTGCTGACCCTGAAGGACACCGAGAAGGCCGTGCTGAACCCCCTGGCCTGCAAGGACGAGATGGGCCGCCTGCGCGTCGCCGCCGCCTCGACCGTGGGCGACGAGGGCTATGAGCGCAGCTGCGCGCTGATCGAGGCGGGCGTGGACATGGTCGTCATCGACACCGCGCATGGCCATTCCGCGGGCGTCGCCCGCGCGGTCGAGCGCGTCAAGGCGTTCCGCGAGGGCGTGCAGGTCGTGGCCGGCAACGTGGCCACCGCCGAGGCCACGCGCGCCCTGATCGGCGCGGGCGCGGATGCGGTCAAGGTCGGCATCGGGCCGGGCAGCATCTGCACCACGCGCATCGTGGCTGGCGTGGGCGTGCCGCAGCTGACCGCGATCATGGATGCGGTCTCGGGCGCGGGCGATGTGCCGATCATCGCCGATGGCGGCATCAAGTTCAGCGGCGATTTCGCCAAGGCCATCGCCGCGGGCGCCAGCTGCGCCATGGTCGGCAGCGCCATCGCCGGCACCGACGAAAGCCCCGGCGAGGTGATCCTGTACCAGGGCCGCAGCTTCAAGTCCTATCGCGGGATGGGCTCTCTGGGCGCGATGGCGCGCGGTTCGGCCGACCGCTATTTCCAGAAGGACGCGGCCAGCGACAAGCTGGTCCCCGAGGGGATCGAGGGGCAGGTGCCCTACAAGGGCACGGCCAATGCGGTCGTCCACCAGCTGGTCGGCGGCCTGCGCGCCGCGATGGGCTATACCGGCTGCGCCACCGTGGCCGAGATGCGCCGCAATTGCGAATTCGTCCGCATCACCGGGGCGGGCCTCAAGGAGAGCCACGTCCATGACGTGCAGATCACCCGCGAAAGCCCGAACTATCGTCTCGGCTGATCGTTCAGGCGCGCGGAAATGACAAAGGCGGCCCTTGCGGGGGCCGCCTTTTTCGTCGGCAGGCAGGGGCGCGTGGCCCCCGCAAGACGTCAGGCCGCGATGTCGAAGCGGTCGGCGGTCATCACCTTGACCCAGGCCGCGACGAAGTCATTCAGGAACTTCTGCGTGTTGTCGTCCTGAGCATAGACCTCGGCATAGCTGCGCAGGATCGAGTTCGACCCGAAGGTCACGTCCACGCGCGAGGCCTGCCACTTGACCGCATCCGTCCTGCGGTCGCGGATCTCAT
Organism: Paracoccus sp. ME4; assembly: GCF_046736325.1. GTDB lineage: Bacteria > Pseudomonadota > Alphaproteobacteria > Rhodobacterales > Rhodobacteraceae > Paracoccus. The sequence goes on along the minus strand of NZ_CP151276.1, from coordinate 1,832,054 downwards.
AGACCTCCGCGTCGCCTTGGGCCTTGGTCCAGCGGTTCTCCATGTCCGTCAGGTTGACGAAGAAGTCCTGCGTCAGCGCGCCTTCGCGGTCGGTCAGCACGCCCAGCTTCGATCCGCCATGGTTCGCGCCGATCACCCGCAGCCCGCCCAGCAGGACGGTCATCTCGGGCGCGGTCAGGCCCAGAAGCTGCGCGCGGTCGAGCAGCAGTTCCTCGGCATTGATCGCGTAATCGGCCTTCAGCCAGTTGCGGAAGCCGTCATGCAGCGGCTCCAGCGCCTCGAAGCTCTCGACATCGGTCTGCTCCTGGCTCGCGTCGCCGCGGCCGGGGGCGAAGGGGACGGTGATGCGGTGACCCGCAGCCTCGGCCGCCTTCTCGATGCCCAGGTTGCCGGCCAGCACGATCACGTCGGCCAGCGGCACGCCCGCCTCGTCGGCGATGGGCTGCAGGACCGACAGGACGCGGGCCAGGCGCTCGGGTTCGTTGCCGGCCCAGTCCTTCTGCGGGGCCAGGCGGATGCGGGCGCCGTTCGCGCCGCCGCGCAGGTCCGACCCGCGGAAGGTGCGCGCGCTGTCCCAGGCCGTCGTCACCATCTCGGCCACGGTCAGGTCGGTCGCCGCGATCCGCGCCTTGAGGCCCTCCACGTCGTAGTCGGTGCGCCCGGCGGGAACCGGATCCTGCCAGATCAGGTCCTCGGAGGGCACGTCCGGGCCGACATAGCGCGCCTTGGGGCCCATGTCGCGGTGGGTCAGCTTGAACCAGGCGCGGGCGAAGGCGTCGTCGAAGCTGGCGGGATCGGCCATGAACTTCTCGCAGATCGCGCGATAGGCGGGGTCCATCTTCATGGCCATGTCCGCATCGGTCATGATGGGCATGGTCCTGATCGACGGGTCCTCGACATCGGCGGGCATGTCCTCGGGCCTGATGTCCACGGGCTCCCACTGCCAGGCACCGGCGGGCGACTTGCGCAGCTCCCACTCATGGCCGAACAGCATGTCGAAATAGCCCATGTCCCACTGGGTCGGGTTCGCGGTCCAGGCGCCCTCGATGCCGCTGACCATCTGGTCGCGGCCGATGCCGCGGCGGCCCTCCTGCGCGTTCCAGCCCAGGCCCTGCTCATGCAGCGCCGCGCCCTCGGGCTCCGCGCCCATGTTCTCGGCCCGGCCGTTGCCGTGGCACTTGCCGATGGTGTGACCGCCCGCGGTCAGCGCGACGGTCTCCTCGTCGTTCATGGCCATCCGGGCGAAGGTCTCGCGGATGTGCTGGGCGGTGGCCAGCGGATCGGGCTGACCGTTCACCCCCTCGGGGTTCACGTAGATCAGACCCATCTGCACGGCGGCCAGCGGGTTCTCCATGGTGTCGGGCTTGGCGACGTCGGCATAGCGGGTGTCGGACGGGGCCAGGAACTCCTTCTCGGCGCCCCAGTAGATGTCCTTCTCGGGGTGCCAGATGTCCTCGCGGCCGAAGGCAAAGCCGAAGGTCTTCAGACCGGCCTGCTCATAGGCGATGGTGCCGGCCAGCACGATCAGGTCGGCCCAGCTGACCTTGTTGCCGTATTTCTTCTTGATCGGCCATAGCAGGCGGCGGCCCTTGTCGGTGTTGTTGTTGTCGGGCCAGCTGTTCAGCGGCGCGAAACGCTGGTTGCCGGTGCCCGCGCCGCCGCGCCCGTCGCCCAAGCGGTACGAGCCCGCCGCGTGCCACGCCACCCGCGCGAACATGCCGACATAGCTGCCCCAGTCCGCCGGCCACCAGTCCTGGCTGTCGGTCATCAGCGCGCGCACGTCGTTCTTCAGGGCCTCGACGTCCAGCGACTTCAGCGCCTCGCGATAGTTGAAGTCGGGGCCGAGCGGGTTCGTCTTGCGGTCATGCTGGTGCAGGATGTCGAAGTTCAGCGCACTGGGCCACCAGTCGGTGTTCGAGGCCTGGGTGTTGGTATGGCTGCCATGCATCACGGGGCATTTGCCGGTGCGGTCGATCGGGTTGCCGTCCATGTCGGTCTCCATCTTGCTGGCCCCTGACGCGTGGCATCCGGGGCGGGCGAATCGTCATGCCGAACCATATCCCGTCAGACTTATAAGGTGAATTTTCTTTCTCTGATTGTCGCTGAAAGAAACCCTGATGATCTGGCGCGTTTGCACGGGCCGTCCGCGGCGTGCTAACCCGCATGCGACACGCCGCAGCACCGGACCCGCCATGACCCGCCTTCACTTCCTGACATTCCCCGTTTCGGTGCGGCCATGACGCCCGCGGCCCGCGTTGCCGCCGCGATCGGCATCCTGGACCAGGTTCTGGCGGGCAGCCCGGCGGAACAGGCACTGCTGCGCTGGTCGCGGGCCAGCCGCTTTGCCGGCTCCGCCGATCGGGCGGCGCTGCGCGATCTGGTCTTCGGTGCCTTGCGGCGCCGCGATAGCCTGGCGGCCTTGGGCGGCGCGCTGAGCGGTCGCGGCCTGATGATCGGCCATGCCCGGGCCGAAGGGCTTGATCTGGCAGCGATCTTCACCGGCACGGGACACGCCCCGGCGGCGCTGACCGAGGCCGAGGCTTCGGTGTCGCCGCCGGATACGCTGCCGGACGATCTGCCCGACTGGCTGCGCCCGGCCTGGACCCGCGCCTTGGGCCCGCAGGCGGCGGCCGTCGCCACCGCGATGACGGCGCGCGCCCCGGTCTGGCTGCGGGTGAACATGGCCCGGACCGATCCGGACCGCGCCGCCGCCCGGCTGGCCGAGGAGGGCATCGCCACCACGCCCGACGGCACGCTGCCCTCCGCGCTGCGGGTCACGGCGGGAGAGCGGCTGGTCGCCCGGTCCCGCGCCTATGAGGCGGGTCTGGTCGAACTTCAGGACCTCTCGCCGCAACGGGCCTGCGCCGCGCTGGACCTCGCGCCGGGCCTGCGGGTGCTGGACTATTGCGCCGGCGGCGGCGGCAAGGCGCTGGCCCTGGCCGCGCGCCAGCCCGGCCTGCGCATCGCGGCGCATGACGCGATCCCCGCGCGCATGGCCGACCTTCCGGCGCGCGCGGCCCGCGCGGGGGCCGCGATCCGCATCGACACCCGGCCGCAGGGCCCGTTCGATCTGGTTGTGGCCGATGTGCCCTGTTCGGGATCGGGCACCTGGCGGCGGACGCCCGACGCGAAATGGCGGCTGGACCAGGCCGCGCTGGACCGGGTGGTGGCGCTGCAGGCGCAGATCCTGGACCGGGCGGCGGGCCTGGTCGGGCAGGGGGGGCGACTGGCCTACATGACCTGTTCCCTGCTGGAGGCCGAGAACGGCGGTCAGATCGACGCCTTTCTGGCGCGCAGCCCCGACTTCCGGGCCGGGCAGCGGCATCTGTGGACGCCCCTGAGCGGCGGGGACGGGTTCTTCCTGGCCGAACTGCATCGCGGTTAACGCGCGCTTAACCCCTGACGCGCTAGGATGGCGCGAGGCTGACGGCACGGGGACGATTCGCATGGCGCATCTGGACGAACAGGCGGGACTGCCGCGCGGCGCGATGGCGGCGCTGCCGCTGCTGCTGGCGCCGATGGTGCTGGGGGCGGCGGTCCTGGTCGTGCGGCCGGGGGCCGCGACGGGTCTGGCCGGGGTCATGGTGGGAACGGTGGCCGTCGCGTGGTACCTGCTGGGCGGGGCGGTCGCCGTGTCGCATCTGGCGCGCGGCCTCGCTGCGCGGCGGGCCCTGCGCGCGATCCGCGGAGAGGTGGCCGCGGCCGCCGATCCGGTCTGGATCTGCGATCCGCGGGGGCAGGTCCTCTATCAGAACGACGCCGCGCGCGACGCGTTCGAGGATCTGACCGGGCGACCGATCCTCTCGCTGATGGCGCGGCTGCGCGCCGATGCGCAGGGTCAGCTGGACGCGCTGACGGCGCGGGCCATGCGGCTCGGCAATGCCGACCTGGATCTGGGCGGAGAGGAGATGCTGTCGCTGTCCTGCCTGCCCGACGCGCCGCTGCAGATCTGGTCGTGGAACCGCGCGGGCCTGCGCCCCGACCCCTACGAGGCCGCGCTGGCCATGGCCGACGATGCCCCGTCGGATGATTTCGACGCGATCCCCGTGGCCCTGCTGCGCCTGTCGGCGGAGGGCACGATCCACCGCGCCAACGCCGCCGCGCGCCAGCTTCTGGACGGCATGCTGGCCGAGGACGGGCACGACCAGAACATCGCCGAGCTGCTGGAGGGTCCGGGCCGTCCGATGGCCGACTGGCTGGCCGATCTGGGCGCGGGCCGCATCGCCCCGCGCCCCGAGATGCTGCGCCTGCGCCATCCCGACAGCCGCCAGGGCGAGATGCGCGACCGCCACTTCCAGCTGTCCCTTGCGCGTGACCCCCGCGACCCGGCGCGGATGATCGCGGTGCTGACCGATGCCAGCGCCCTCAAGACGCTGGAGGCGCAGTTCGTCCAGAGCCAGAAGATGCAGGCCATCGGCCAGCTGGCGGGGGGCGTCGCGCATGACTTCAACAATCTGCTGACCGCGATCAGCGGCCATTGCGATCTGCTGATGCTCAAGCGCGACAAGGGCGACCCGGACTTTGCCGATCTGGACCAGATCAGCCAGAACGCGAACCGCGCCGCGGCCCTGGTGGGCCAGCTCCTGGCGTTCTCGCGCAAGCAGACGCTGAAGCTGGAGACGCTGGACCTGCGCGACACGTTGGCCGATCTCACGCATCTGCTGAACCGCCTGGTGGGCGAGCGGGTAGGTCTGCGCATCACCTATGATCCCGCGCTGCGGGCGATCCGCGCCGACAAGCGCCAATTGGAGCAGGTCATCATGAATCTGGTCGTGAACGCGCGCGATGCGATGCCCCAGGGGGGGGAGATCACCGTGCGCACCGAGAATGTTCGCCTGGCCGAGCCGCTGGTCCGCGACCGCGCGACCCTGCCCTGCGGCGATTACGTCCGCATCGAGGTCGGCGACCGGGGCTGCGGCATCGCGCCCGATCACCTGGCCAAGATCTTCGAGCCCTTCTTCACGACCAAGCGCACCGGCGAGGGCACCGGCCTGGGCCTGTCGACGGCCTACGGCATCGTCAAGCAGACCGGCGGCTTCATCTTCTGCGACAGCGTCATCGGCGAGGGGACGGTCTTTTCGCTGTACTTCCCGGCCCATGCGCGGGTGATTGAGGCCGTGGCCCCGGCCGCGAAGCCCGCTCCGCGTCCCGCGCCGCAGCTGCAGGCCGGACCCCGCGCGACGGTCCTCCTGGTCGAGGACGAGGCCCCCGTCCGCGCCTTCGCGTCACGCGCTCTGAAACTCAAGGGCTACGAGGTGCTGGAGGCGGCATCGGGCGAGGCGGCGCTGGCGCTGCTGGAAGGCTGTGACGCGCCGGTCGACATCTTTGTCACCGATGTGGTGATGCCGGGCATGGACGGGCCGACCTGGATCCGCGAGGCGCGGCAGCGGCATCCCAATGCCAAGGTGATCTTCATGTCGGGCTATACCGAGGACATCTTCGTGGATGGCCAGGTGCCCGTCGAGGACGCGCTGTTCCTGGCCAAGCCCTTCACGCTCAGCGAGCTGACCCAGATGGTCGAGATGCAGCTGACCACCCCCGCGCGGGGCGCCACGCGGCACTGACAGCCCCCACCTCAGGCGCGGACGAGACTGTCGTAGAGCGCCATGTCGCGCGTCATCGTCTCGCGCAGCCGTGCCTCGGCGGCGTCGTCCAGGGTGACATCGACACTGGGCGGGACGTTGATGCGCGGCAGTTCGATGGCGCAGTCCAGCCGTCCCTCCAGGAAGTCGACGAAGCCCGCGATGTCCTCATAGGGAAAGATCCGGTCCACGCGGCGCGTCCCGGCGGTCAGGAAGTCGCTCTGGCAGCCGATCCCCTGATGCGCGGGACCCCCGGCACGGGCATGTTCGGCGGCGAAGTCGGCGAAGCTGATGCCCTCCATCGGATGAACCGGGTCGTCATGGTCGTCGCGCAGCTTGAAGCGGTACCAGCTGCGCAGCCAGTCGACCGGTTCGCGCATCAGGGCGACGGTCGTGAAGGTCTCGCCGGTCTGCGCCTGCAGCCACGGTCCCATGAAGCGGTCGTAGGTCGCGATGTCGGTATGCTTGAGCGCGGCGGGGCGCTGAAGCGAGGCCGAGGCCAGCGAATCCAGCGCCATCTCGATCGCGGTCGAGCCGGTCTTGGGTGTGGCGAGGAACACGAGCCTCTGGTCCCAGAATATCAGCATTGACGCTCTCCGTTCCTGTCTTTCGGCGGTCCGACGGGCTGGATAGCGGCCGGGCGGAACGCTGTAAACGACTTGTTAACCGCTTCCGGGTGATGCTGGGCCGGCGAATCGTCCGTTAACCACAACATCCTTGAATTCCGGCTCGGGATCGACCATCTGTGGTGAACAAGACAAGAACATCTGTCCGGTCGAGCGCATTGCCCCTCCGGGGAGGCTGTGAAATAACATGAGGATCACATGGCACAGGCGAGCATCTTCGACATGACGGACAAACGCGCGGCGGACAAGCAAAAGGCGCTGGACAGTGCCTTGGCCCAGATCGAACGGCAGTTCGGCAAGGGCTCGATCATGAAGCTGGGCAAGGACAGCCCGGTGGCCGAGATCGAGGCCACCTCGACCGGATCGCTTGGGCTCGACATCGCACTTGGCATCGGCGGGCTGCCCAAGGGGCGCATCATCGAGATCTTCGGGCCGGAAAGCTCCGGCAAGACCACGCTCACGCTGCATGTCGTGGCCGAGGAGCAGAAGAAGGGCGGCGTCTGCGCCTTCGTCGATGCGGAACACGCGCTGGACCCGCAATATGCCAAGAAGCTGGGCGTGAACCTCGACGAGCTACTGATCAGCCAGCCCGACACGGGCGAGCAGGCGCTGGAGATCGTGGATACGCTGGTGCGGTCGGGCGCGGTCAGCCTGGTCGTGGTCGACTCGGTCGCGGCGCTGACGCCCAAGTCCGAGATCGAGGGCGACATGGGCGACATGCAGATGGGCAGCCAGGCCCGCCTGATGAGCCAGGCCATGCGCAAGCTGACAGCCAGCATCGGGCGGTCGAACTGCATGGTGATCTTCATCAACCAGATCCGCATGAAGATCGGCGTGATGTTCGGCAACCCTGAGACCACGACCGGCGGCAACGCGCTGAAGTTCTATGCCTCGGTCCGTCTGGACATCCGCCGCACCGGCGCGGTCAAGGACCGCGACGAGGTCGTGGGCAACGCGACCCGCGTCAAGGTGGTCAAGAACAAGGTCGCGCCGCCCTTCCGGCAGGTCGAGTTCGACATCATGTATGGCGAGGGCATCAGCAAGGTCGGCGAACTGATCGACCTGGGCGTCAAGGCCGGCGTGGTCGAGAAGTCGGGCGCCTGGTATTCCTACGGCGACGAGCGCATCGGCCAGGGTCGCGAGAACGCCAAGCAGTTCCTGCGCGACCGGACCGATGTGGCCTTCGCCATCGAGGACAAGATCCGCGCGAGCCACGGCCTGGAGTTCGGCGTGGCCGAGGGCGGCGAGGACGACTCCGTGACCGAGGAGTGATCCGGGTGCGGCACTGACCTGAATGAGCGCCGAGGCAAGCCTCGGCGCGTTCCTTTTTCCCCGCGACCCGGCTGATGCCGGTTCGCGGGCGGGTTCGCTGGACAGGGATGCGGGCGGCGGTTAGACCAAGGACCGAACCGGCCCGGCCGGAGACACCCCTGCGATGAAGGCCCGCCATGCCCAGTCTGAATGACATCCGCTCGACTTTCCTCGGCTATTTCGAGAAGAACGGCCACCGCGTCGTGGAGAGCAGCCCGCTTGTCCCGCGCAACGATCCCACGCTGATGTTCGCCAATTCCGGCATGGTGCAGTTCAAGAACCTGTTCACAGGCGTCGAGACGCGCGACTACAATCGCGCGACCACGGCGCAGAAATGCGTACGCGCGGGCGGCAAGCACAACGACTTGGACAATGTGGGCTATACCGCGCGGCACCACACGTTCTTCGAGATGCTGGGCAATTTCAGCTTTGGCGACTATTTCAAGACGCAGGCGATTCCCTATGCCTGGGAGCTGCTGACCAAGGAATTCGGCATTCCCAAGGACCGGCTGCTGGTCACCGTCTATCACACCGATGACGAGGCGGCCGAGATCTGGAAGAAGGTCGCGGGCCTGTCCGACGACCGCATCATCCGCATTCCGACCAGCGACAACTTCTGGCAGATGGGGCCGACCGGTCCCTGCGGCCCCTGCACCGAGATCTTCTTCGATCACGGCGACAAGATCTGGGGCGGCCCTCCGGGCAGCGCGGATGAGGATGGCGACCGCTTCATCGAGATCTGGAACCTGGTCTTCATGCAGAACGAGCAGTTCGAGGACGGCTCGATGCGGGCGCTGGACATGCAGTCCATTGACACCGGCATGGGGCTGGAGCGGATCGGCGCGCTGCTGCAGGGCAAGCACGACAACTATGACACCGACCTGATGCGGTCGCTGATCGAGGCATCGGCGAACGTGACCAGCGCGGATCCGGACGGTCCGGGCAAGGTCCATCACCGGGTGATCGCGGATCACCTGCGCTCGACCAGCTTCCTGATCGCGGATGGGGTGATGCCCAGCAATGAGGGGCGCGGTTACGTGCTGCGCCGGATCATGCGCCGCGCGATGCGCCATGCGCACATGCTGGGCGCGCAGGACCCGGTCATGCACAAGCTGGTGCCCGCATTGGTGCGCCAGATGGGCGCGGCCTATCCGGAGCTGACCCGCGCGCAGGCGATGATCGAGGAGACGCTGCGGTCGGAGGAGACGCGGTTCCGCCAGACGCTGGACCGGGGTCTGCGGCTGCTGGACGATGAGCTGGCGAAGCTGCCCGAGGGGGCGGATCTGCCGGGCGAGGCGGCGTTCAAGCTCTATGACACATTTGGTTTCCCGCTGGACCTGACGCAGGATGCGCTGCGCGAGAAGGGCCGCGCGGTGCAGATCGAGGGCTTCGACGCCGCCATGGCCGAGCAGAAGCGCATGGCGCGCGCGGCCTGGAGCGGGTCGGGAGAGGCGGCGGATGCCAAGGTCTGGTTCGAGCTGGCCGAGAAGCATGGCGCGACCGAGTTCCTAGGCTATGACACCGAGGAGGCCGAGGGTCAGGTCACGGCCCTGGTGATCGACGGGGCCGAGGTCGCCGAGGCCGGCGAGGGCGCGAAGGTCGCCATCGTGGTGAACCAGTCGCCCTTCTATGCCGAAAGCGGCGGTCAGGTGGGCGATACCGGCCTGATCAAGACCGAGACGGGTGCGGCGCGCGTCACCGACACCAAGAAGGTCGCAGGCGTGTTCCTGCACCAGGCCGAGGTGACGATGGGCACGATCCGCCGTGGGCAGGGCGCGCAGCTGGCCGTGGATCACGACCGCCGCGGCGCGATCCGCGCGAACCATTCGGCGACGCATCTGCTGCACGAGGCGCTGCGCGGTGCCTTGGGCGATCATGTCGCGCAGCGGGGCAGCCTCAATGCGCCGGACCGGCTGCGGTTCGATTTCAGCCATAACAGTGCGGTCAGCGCCGAGGAGATGGCGCGGATCGAGGCGGAGGTGAACGGCTTCATCCGGCAGAACAGCCCGGTCGAGACGCGGATCATGACGCCCGACGATGCGCGCGCCCTGGGCGCGCAGGCGCTGTTCGGCGAGAAGTACGGCGACGAGGTGCGCGTCGTGTCGATGGGCGCGCAGCCCGGCAGCGGCAAGGGCGCGGACGGCGCGACCTATTCGCTGGAGCTGTGCGGCGGCACGCATGTGGCGCGGACGGGCGACATCGGGGCCTTCGTGCTGCTGGGCGATGCGGCCTCCAGCGCGGGCGTGCGGCGGATCGAGGCGCTGACCGGGCAGGCGGCGCTGGATCATCTGCGCGATGCGGACAGCCGCTTGGGCGAGATCGCGGGCATCCTCAAGGCGCAGTCGGCCGAGGTTGTGAACCGCGTCCGGGCGCTGGCCGATGAGCGCAAGGCGCTGGCCAATGAGGTCGCGCAGCTGAAGCGGCAGCTGGCCATGGGCAGCGGCGGGGCGTCCGAGGCCGAGGAGATCGCGGGCGTCAGGTTCATCGCCCGCCAGGTCGAGGGCGTGGGCGGCAAGGAGCTGGGTGCGCTGGTCGACGAGATGAAGGCATCCCTGGGCAGCGGCGCGGTGCTGGTGCTGGCCGAGGATGGCGGCAAGGCGACCGTCGCGGCCGGCGTGACGCCCGATCTGACCGGTCGGATCAGCGCGGTGGCGCTGGTCCAGGCCGCGACGGCCGCGTTGGGCGGCAAGGGCGGAGGCGGCCGCCCCGACCGCGCGCAAGGCGGGGCGCCTTCGCTTGCGGCCGCGGAAACGGCGTTCCAGGACGCGCGCAAGATCATCGAGGACAGCAAATGACGGCTTTGTGGATTGCCCATGTGAATGTGACGGACCCCGACGCCTATGGGCTTTACGCCAAGGCGGCGGGACCGGCGATCGCGGCCCATGGTGGCGTGTTCCTGGCACGCGCCGGGCGCTATCACGTGCTGGAGGGGGCCGACCGCGCCCGCCATGTCGTGGCGCGGTTTCCGTCCTTGGAGGCGGCGGTTGCCTGTTATCACAGCAGTGAGTACCAGGCGGCCCTGTCGCACGCCAAAGGCGCCAGCGAACGCGACCTAGTGATCGTGGAAGAGGCGCCGCCCGCAACGGAATAGGTGAATCCTTCAGACTTTCGTGCTAGTCCTGTCACAAAAGAGACGTGAAGGGGCAGGGCATGTGTCGTTGGGCCGCCTATCTGGGCGCACCGATCTTTCTGGAGGATATCGTCAGCCGGCCGGCGCATTCGCTGATCCGGCAGAGCCAGGGCGCGACGCGCTGCCAGACGCCGGTGAATGCCGACGGCTTCGGCATCGCCTGGTATGGCGAGCGGCCCGAGCCGGGTCTTTACCGCGATGTCATGCCCGCCTGGTCGGACCCGAACCTGCGCAGCCTGGTGGCGCAGGTGCGGTCCGGGCTGTTCATGGCGCATGTGCGCGCCTCGACCGGGACGGCGACCAGCCGCAACAACTGCCACCCCTTCGCGGTGGGTCGCTGGAGCTTCATGCATAATGGGCAGTTCGGCGGCTATGACGGGTTTCGCCGCCATGCCGACGTGCTGATCCCCGATGAGCATTACCCGCATCGCAAGGGCGCGACCGACAGCGAGGCGCTGTTCCTGATCGCCCTGGGCGAGGGGCTGGACCACGACCCCAAGGGCGCGATGGAGCGGGCCCTGGGCAAGCTGGCGGCGCTGGCGCATCGGTGGGGCGTGGCGCCGCATGTGCGCGCGGCCTGCGCCCTGTCGGACGGACAGCGGCTTTACGCCCTGCGCTACAGCAGCGACGATCAGGCGCCGTCGCTCTATCACCGCTGGTCCGCGACGCGTCAGGGCTGGGCAGTGGTGTCCGAACCCCTGGAGACGGATGAGGCAGATTGGCAGGAGGTCCCGCAGGGCAGCTTCTGCACTTTCGAGGCCGACCGCGTGCGGATCGAGCCGTTCCGCCCCGAGGTGCTGAGCGCCGCGGCCTGACGGATCAGGCCGGGGCCGCCTCGGGCTCGTGGGTCAGCTGCCTGGACGGTTCCACCGCGACATGCGGGCGGCGGAAGACCAGCAGATTGTGATAGACCGTGCTGCGCCCCGCCAGGCCGCTGCGCTCCTCGCTCGGCAGGACCTCGGCGCGGACATATTCCCATCCGTCGGCGGCCATGCGGTTCATCTCGGCCGCCAGCGACAGGGCATAGCGGTCCACCGGCGTCTTGGCGGTCTGGGCCTTGTCGGACCGGGCCGGCGCGGGGATGACGGAATATTCGTAGCGCATCGGGATGTCCTGTCGGGGAGGGGGGATCAGAGGCCCAGCTTGCGGGCCACCAGCTCGTTCACGGCGGCGGGGTTGGCCTTGCCGCCGGTGGCCTTCAGGACCTGACCCACGAACCAGCCCGCCAGCTTGGGGTTGGCGCGGGCCTTCTCGACCTGGGCGGGGTTGTCGGCGATGATCTGGTCCACGGCGGCCTCGATCGCGCCCAGGTCGGTGACCTGCTTCATGCCGCGATCCTCGACGATCTGCGCCGGATCGCCGCCCTCGGTCCAGAGGATCTCGAACAGGTCCTTGGCGATCTTGCCCGAGATGGCGCCCGACCCGATCAGGTCGATCACGCCGCCCAGCTGCGCCGCGGACACCGGAGAGGTCGCGATGGTCAGGCCTTCCTTGTTCAGGCGGCCGAACAGCTCGTTGATGACCCAGTTCGCGGCCATCTTGCCGTCGCGGCCCGCGGCCACGGCCTCGAAATAGTCGGCATTCTCGACCTCGGCGGTCAGCACGCCGGCGTCGTATTCCGACAGGCCCAGAACAGTGACGAAGCGGGCCTTCTTCTCATCGGGCAGTTCGGGCATCGAGGCCGCGATGTCGTCGACCCAGGCCTGCTCGATCTCCAGCGGCAGCAGGTCGGGATCGGGGAAGTAGCGATAGTCATGGGCCTCCTCCTTCGATCGCATCGACCGCGTCTCGCCCTTGTCGGGATCATAGAGGCGCGTCTCCTGCACGATGGAACCGCCATCCTCCAGGATCGCGATCTGGCGCCGTGCCTCATAGTCGATGGCGGCCTGGATGAAGCGCATGGAGTTCATGTTCTTGATCTCGCAGCGCGTGCCCAGATGGCCGAAATCGCCGGTCTCCTGGAACCGCTCGTAATCGCCGGGCCTGCAGACGCTGACGTTCACGTCGGCGCGCAGGTTGCCGTTCTGCATGTTGCCGTCGCAGGTGCCCAGATAGCGCAGGATCTGGCGCAGCTTGACCACATAGGCGGCGGCCTCCTCGGGGCCGCGGATGTCGGGGCGGCTGACGATCTCCATCAGCGCGACGCCGGTGCGGTTCAGGTCCACGAAGGACATGGTCGGGTCCATGTCGTGGATCGATTTGCCCGCGTCCTGCTCCAAGTGGATGCGCTCGATGCGGACGCGGCGTGCGACTCCGGGGGCCATGTCCACCAGGATCTCTCCCTCGCCGACGATGGGATGATAGAGCTGGCTGATCTGATAGCCCTGCGGCAGGTCGGGATAGAAGTAGTTCTTGCGGTCGAAGGCGCTGCGCAGGTTGATGTCTGCCTTGAGGCCCAGCCCGGTGCGCACGGCCTGCGCCACGCAGAATTCGTTGATGACCGGCAGCATGCCCGGCATGGCCGCGTCCACGAAGGCCACGTTGCTGTTGGGTTCCGACCCGAAGCGGGTCGAGGCACCCGAGAACAGCTTGGCGTTGGACGAGACCTGGGCATGGACCTCCAGCCCGATCACCAGCTCCCAATCGCCTTGCGCGCCCTGGATCACCTTGGGCTTGGGGGCGGTATAGGTCAGGTCGAGCATGGCGGGCCTCTTGGACGGCGGTAACGGTCTGGCCGGTGTTCTAGGCCATGCCCGCGCCATTGTCACGGCCCGCCCGCCGCGTCGCCTGCGAATCATCCCGCGCGGCAGGGAAAGTTAAAATGCGGTGCATCCTGCGGGGGTGGCTGAGGGGCCATCGGCGGAAATCCGACCATCGCGCATCGGTGTCGCGGCAGGTTCCCGCCGACCCAAATCGTTCTTCTTGCAGGATTTTCGGGAAGCCTTAATCGGGATGCTGACGAAACCACCCTTAGAGGTCACGATGCGCGTCGCGCTTTCCCTTGCCGCACTGGCCCTGATGGCCGCCTGCTCCACGACGACCTCCGGCCCCTCCAAGGCCCAGATCGAGGCCGAGGAGATGGCCCTTGCCCAGGTTCCCCCGATGCGGTGGGGAGAGCGCAACGGGTCCGACGAATGGACCCGCGCCACGATGGAAGCCCTGGACCGCGAAGGCGTGACCATGCTGTCCAGCGTGCCCCATGACATCGCGGAATTCTGCCCCAACTACCGCCAGCTGGCGCCCACGGGCCGCAAGGCGTTCTGGGCGGGCCTCCTGTCGGCGGTTGCGCGGCACGAAAGCACCTTCAACCCGCAGGCCGCCGGCGGCGGCGGGCGCTGGATCGGCCTGATGCAGATCTCGCCCGCGACCTGGCGCAACTATGGCTGCACCGGCAACATCCGCGACGGCGCCGACAACATGGCCTGCGCGGTCAAGATCGCGGCCGAGCAGGTCGGGCGCGACAATGCCGTCGCGCGGTCCGAGGGCGGCTGGCGCGGCGTGGCGCGGGACTGGGCGCCGATGCGCAGCAGCAAGAAGCGCGCCGACATCGCGGCCTGGACCTCCAGCCAGAGCTACTGCACCACCCAGGGCTGAGGCCGGATCACATCGGGGAAGGGGGCCGTTCGCGGCCCCCTTTTTCGTCAGCGCAGCGCGGACAGGATGCGCGCCCAGGACCGGGCGCCCTTGGCAAAGCTCTCCACGTCGTATTTCTCGTTCGGGGAATGGATGCGGTCGTCGTCGCGCGCAAAGCCGATCAGCATCGAATCTATGCCTAGGAGCTGCTTGAAGTCGCCCGCGATCGGGATTGAGCCGCCCGCACCGATATAGGCCGCGTCGCGCCCCCATTCCGCGCCAAGCGCCTCGCGCGCCTGCCCGAAGGCGGGGTCCGAGATGTCCATCACGCTGGCCGGGCTGGCACCGTGGTCGTGGAACTCCACCCGGCAGTCGGCAGGGACGCATCGCCGGACATGCTCCTGGAAGGCGCGCCGGACCGCCTGCGGGTCCTGCGTGCCGGTCAGGCGGAAGCTGACCTTGGCGCGGGCCATCGCGGGCAGGACGGTCTTGAACCCGTCGCCCGCATAGCCGCCGGCGATCCCGTTGATCTCGGCCGTGGGCTGGTTCCAGACCATCTCCAGGGCGGTGCGCCCCACTTCGCCGATGGGGTGGGACAGTCCCACGCGTCCCAGATACTCGGCGGCGTCGAAATCCAGCGCCTGCCAGTCGCGGGTAAGTTCCGGCGACAGGTCCTGCACGCCGTCATAGAAGCCGGGCAGGGTGACGCGGCCCGTGTCGTCCTTCAGCGCCGCCAGCGCCTGCGCCAGGATCATGATCGGGTTGGCGGCCAGCCCGCCGAAGCTGCCCGAATGCAGGTCGCGGTCGGCGGCATGGACCACCACCTCCTGGCCGACCAGGCCGCGCAGCTGCGTGGTGATCGCGGGCCGCCCGTCGGCATAGCGCGCCGTGTCGCAGATGATCGCCAGATCGGCGCGCAGGTCGCCCGCATGGGCCTCCAGGAACGGACGCAGCGAGGGCGAGCCGGATTCCTCCTCGCCCTCGAACAGCAGGATCAGGTCAGAGGGCAGGGCGCCATGCACGGCCTTCCATGCCCGGAAGGCCTCCACGAAGGTCATCAGCTGACCTTTGTCGTCCGAGGCGCCGCGCCCGCGGATCACCCGGCCCTGCGGCGTGTCCTCCAGTGCGGGCTGGAAGGGCGGGCGGTCCCAGAGCGCCAGCGGATCGACCGGCTGCACGTCGTAATGGCCATAGAACAGCAGCGGCCGCGCGCCGCCCGGTTCGCTGCGGGCGGTGACCATCGGATGGCCGGGCGTGTCGTGGACCTGGACCGCAAAGCCCAGCTCTTCCAGCTCGGCGGCCAGCCAGGATGCCGCCGCCCGCACATCGCCCGCATGGGCCGGATCGGTCGAGATCGAGGGGATCTCCAGGAACCGCAGCAGCCTGTCCAGCGCGGCATCCAGCCCCGCATCCAGCTGCGTCAGGATGTCGTCCAACCTTGTCTCTTTGCCCATGTTTCCCATCTCTTGCGGTGTCGGTATCGAATGTCCGCCTGCGCCTTTCGTCGAATCGCGACGTTTTCGGCCTGTTTTTTTCGCGATCTGACCTCTATCAAGGCAGACAGCGCGCGGTCGGACAATGATCGCACCCAGCCAGCTATGCAAGGGATCGCCCGCAATGAAGTACGACGCCGCCCTGGACAAGGCCATCGCCCGCCTGCACGAGGAAGGCCGCTATCGGACCTTCATCGACATCGAGCGTGCGAAGGGCCGCTTTCCCCAGGCCGTGTGGAACCGTCCGGACGGTCAGCGCCAAGAGATCACCGTCTGGTGCGGCAACGACTACCTGGGCATGGGTCAGCATCCCGTCGTCCTGTCGGCCATGCACGAGGCGCTGGACGCCACCGGCGCGGGCTCGGGCGGCACGCGCAACATCAGCGGCACGACGGTCTATCACAAGCGGCTGGAGGCCGAGCTGGCCGATCTGCACGACAAGGAGGCCGCGCTGGTCTTCTCCAGCGCCTACATCGCGAATGACGCGACGCTCTCGACCCTGCCCAAGCTGTTCCCCGGCCTGATCATCTATTCGGACGAGCTGAACCACGCGTCCATGATCGAGGGTATCAAGCGCAACGGCGGCGCCAAACGCATCTTCCGCCACAACGACCTGGCCCATCTGCGCCAGCTGATGGCGGCGGATGATCCGGATGCGCCCAAGCTGATCGCCTTCGAATCGATCTATTCGATGGACGGCGATTTCGGCCCCATCGAGGGGTTCTGCGACCTGGCCGACGAATTCGGCGCGCTGACCTATCTGGACGAGGTCCATGCCGTCGGCATGTACGGCCCCCGAGGCGGCGGCGTGGCCGAACGCGACGGCCTGTCGGGACGCATCGACATCATCAACGGCACCCTGGGCAAGGCCTTCGGCGTCTTCGGCGGCTATATCGCGGCCGGCGCCAAGATGTGCGACGCGATCCGCTCCTATGCGCCGGGCTTCATCTTCACGACCTCGCTGCCGCCCACGGTCGCGGCGGGGGCGGCGGCCTCCATCGCCTTCCTGAAGACGCCGGAGGGGCAGAAGCTGCGCGACGCCCAGCAGCTGCATGCGCGCATCCTGAAGATGCGGCTGAAATCCTTGGGCATGCCGATCATCGACCATGGCAGCCATATCGTGCCGGTCCATGTCGGCCATCCGGTCCACTGCAAGGCACTGTCGGACATGCTGCTGCGCGACTATGGCATCTATGTCCAGCCGATCAACTTCCCCACGGTGCCGCGCGGCACGGAGCGGCTGCGCTTCACCCCCTCTCCGGTGCACGATCCGAAGCAGATCGACCATCTGGTGCGGGCGATGGACGCGCTCTGGTCGCATTGCGCGCTGAATCGCGCCGAATTGAGCGCATGATGCAATCCACGGGTGAACTGCTCTCGCCTGCGTGATAACCTGCGGATAAAGAAGACATCGCAACCTCCGATTCGGAGGTGATCGAGAGCAGGCAATGGGGCATTGGCAATGAGCAGGCTGCGGGCACATGACCCGGCAGAAGAATTCGCGCAGGTCGGCGATGGCGGTCAGTTCATCGACGATGACACGCGCTTGGGCGACCTGATGCGCGGCGAGCGGGCCACCTTGGGCAAGTCCCTGCTGGACGTCCAGCGGGAGCTGCGCATCCGCGCGTCCTATGTCGCGGCCATCGAGAATTGCGACATCACCGCGTTCGACACGCCAAGCTTCATCTCCGGCTATGTCCGTTCCTATGCGCGCTATCTGGGCATGGACCCGGATTGGGTGTTCCGCCGGTTCTGCCAGGAATCCGGGTTCCAGCCGACGCATGGCATGGCCCCTTCGGCCGCCGGACCCAAGCCCGGGCGCCGTCCCTCCGATCCGGCCGAGGCGCTGGCCAACCCCCGCGCGCTGTTCATCCCGCAGGAGCGCAGCTTCTGGTCCGAGATCGAGCCGCGTGCCATCGGCGCGATCGTGGTGCTGATGGCCCTGATCGGGGGCCTGGGCTATGGCGGTTGGGCCGTCCTGCAGGAGGTGCAGCGCGTCACCCTGACGCCGGGCGACGACGTCCCGACCGTGGTGGCCGAGCTTGACCCGACCCAGGGCGCCGGGCTGGCCGAACCGGGCATCCAGGGGGCCGAGGACATCGACCTGGCCCGCACCCTGCCGCAACCCGAGGCGCTGGACCGCCTCTACCGCCCGCAGATCCTCGAGGCGCCGGTCCTGACCGCGCGCGACGGTCCCATCGCGGCCATCGATCCCGGCCTGATGGACAGCAGCGCCACCGTGGACGAGGTCATCGCCCAGGCCGGCCAGGTGACCCAGGTTCCGATGCCGCAGAACCCGCTGGCCCAGCAGGCGGGCGTCGCGCAGGTGCCGACGGGCCTTCCGGGCGCGGTCGGCCCGATGCAGGTCGCAGGCGCGACGCAGCCTGCCGAGGGTCCGGTCCGCACGCTGGCCCCCGATGCCCCGGCGCTGGAGCTGCTGTCGGTGCGCCCGGCCTGGGTCCGCGTGACATCGGCCGACGGCACGGTGCTGCTGGAGAAGATCATGGATGCGGGCGAACGCTTCACCCTGCCGCCCCTGGAGCAGCCGCCGGTTCTGCGGACCGGCAATTCCGGCGCGGTCTATTTCGCGGTGAACGGTCAGACCTACGGCCCGGCGGCGCCCGGCGCGCAGGTGGTCAGCGGGATTGAGCTGGCACCCGCCAGCCTGACCGACCGCTTTGCGCTGGCTGATCCGCAGGCCGACCCGGAACTGGCGCAGATCATCGCCATGGCACAGCTGCCCACGACGGATGGTGCTGCGGCGGAACCGGTCGCGGAGTGACCGGTCCCGCCGCAAGGCGGGGTCAGCGGGTCCAGACCCGTTCCAGAAGACCGATCCAGTTGTCGCAGGCGATGCGCGTGATCAGCGCCTCGCCATAGCTCGCGTCGCGCATGGCCTGGATCAGCCGGGGCAGGGCGGCGGCGTCGGGCAGGTCGCGCGGCATCAGCGCGCCGTCGAAATCCGACCCCAGGGCGACGCCCTCCTCTCCCAGGATCTCCAGCAGGTGATCCAGATGGCGGATCATCACGCCCAGATCCTCCAGCGGCAGCCGCCGCCCGTCCTCGCGCAGGAAGCTGGAGGCGAAGTTCAGCCCGACCAGCCCGCCGCTGTCGGCGATCTGGCGCAGTTGGCGGTCGGTCAGGTTGCGGCTGCTGGGACAGAGCGCGTGGACTGCGCTGTGGCTGGCGACCAGCGGCGCCACGGACAGGCGGGCGACATCGTCGAAGCCCGCCTCGTTCAGGTGCGACAGGTCCAGCATGATGCGCATCGCGTCGCAGTCGCGCACCAGTGCCCGCCCCGCATCGGTCAGCGGGCCGCCCCGGTCCGGCCCCGACGGATAGGCGAAGGGCACCCCCTCGCCGTGATGGGTGGGCCGCGACCAGACCGGCCCGAGCGAGCGCAGCCCCATCGCGTGCCAAGCATGCAGCGCGTCGGCATCACGGATCGCCTCGGCCCCCTCCATGTGCATGATCGCGGCGACCGGGCCGCCCGCGCGTGCAGCCCGCAGCGCGGTCGCGTCGCGCGCGATGGCCAGCGTGCCCGTCCGCTCCAGCGACAGCAGCGCGGCGGCCTGCGCGAAGGCATGGGGCAGGGCCGCGTCCGGCGCGATGGGGTCGGGCAGGGGCAGGTCGAAGGGCGGGTTCTCCATCGCGGCGACGGCCGCGTGGTCGTTCGGGCCTTCGGGCGAGGGCACCCAGATCGCGAAGAACCCGCCGATCATCCCGCCCGCGCGCATCCGCGGCAGGTCCAGATGCCCGCGCCCGTCGCCATGCAGCCACAACTCCGGCCCGGCCGGGCCCGCCGCGACCACGCGTTGCAGGAAATCGTTGTGACCGTCGAAGACCGGGATCATGGCGCGTCCTTTGCTGTTCAGGGGCAGGATGCACATCGTGCAGCCCGCCGCAATCCCGCTTGGCGCAGGGCGCGTCGCGGGGTTAGGCTGACCGGGCACAGCATCGCCAGCGAAAGGCCAGCCCATGCCCCGCATCACCCCCGACTTCGACGGCCAGACCGTCATCACCACCTTCGAGCTGACGCCGGGCACGGCGCATGACGTGCTGGAGATGCTGACCGCGGCCTGGTCCGAGGTCATCAGCCGCCAGCCGGGCTGCCTGGGCGGGGCGATCCATCTGAACGACGCGCAGACGCGCATCGCCACCTATTCGCAATGGCGCGACCGGCGCGACTATCAGGCGATGCTGCGCGACCCCGAGATGCGGCGCCGCAACCGCGAGATCCACGCCATGTGCCGCAGCTTCGAGCCGGTGATGTACGAGGTGCAGTCCGTCCATCCCTGAGAGGGGCATGCTGCAGGTGCAGAAACCCCGTGCATTCGCCCGCGCCCCTGCTTAGGCTGGCGCAAACGGACGGAGGACGGCATGACCGGGCGCATCATCACCGTGGCCCAGCAGAAGGGTGGGTCCGGCAAGACCACCCTGGCGGTCAATCTGGCGGTCAGCCTGCATGGCCGCGGGCATTCCGTGGCGCTGGTCGACACCGATCCGCAGGGCAGCATGGGCCGCTGGTTCATGGAGCGCATGGCCGCGCGGGGCGAGGACGAGGCGATGGATTTCTCGACCTCCTCGGCCTGGGGGGCCAGCTACGAATCGGAGAAGCTGAAGCGCCGCTTCGATTTCGTGATCATCGACACGCCGCCCAAGATCGACAGCGACCTGCGTCCCGCGCTGCGGGTGGCCGATCTGGTCGTGGTGCCGGTCGCGACCAGCCATGTGGACCTGTGGGCGACGGAGGGCGTGCTGGACCTGGCGCGGCGCGAAAAGGCGCCGCTGCTGGTGGTGCTGAACCGGACGCGGCCCGGCACGCGCCTGTCGGCCGAGGTCGCGGCCAAGGCCGAGGAACTGGGCGCCGCGGTGTCCGCGACCCAGATCGCCAACCGCGTCGCCTATGCCGAGAGCCTGGGCCTGGGCCTGGGCGTGCAGGAGCGTCCGAAAGGGCCGTCGCATGCCGAGATGGCGGCCCTGACCGACGAGATCCTGGCGCTGATCTAGCGGCAGTAGCGCTCGGCCTGCGCGGCGAAGTTGCGATAGCGCGCCCAGAAGGCGTTGTCGGCGTCGCGCTTGGAGGTGCGGACCTCCTGCGCGCGGTGCGGGTCGCGGAAGAAATCCGCGGCGCGGCGCTGGTCCGACCGCGACAGGGTCTGGTTCGCGACCTGCTGGATGCAGCCGCAGAGCGGCGCATTGCCGCGCGCGCGGTCGGAGCGGACGCAGGCGCTGTCGATGGGTCCGGCCATCGCCAGGGGCGTGGTCATGACGATCGCGGCGGCCGCGATGACGAAACGGTTCAGCATGGGACTGTCTCCTCGGAATGCCTCGGGTCGCGGGCTTGCCGGTTGGGCCGGTTCTTGGGGGCGCCGCGCCATCCGGCGATCCTAGCAGCAAGCGGGCCCGCGCTCAATCGCGACGAGGCCCGGCGGGCCGATCAGGCAGCGGGAATCGGCCGGGGCGAGAATCCGGCCTGCACCAGGGCGGATTCGGCGCGGGCCTGATCGAGCCCCTCGACGGTGACGCGCTTTTGGGGCAGATCGACGACGGCCCGGCCGCCGGCGGCGGTCATGGCCTCCTCGATCGCGGCCTTGCAGTGGTTGCAGCTCATGTCGGGGACGGAGAAGATCATCGGACGCTCCTGTTGGATGCGCCGATCGTGACGCAGGGCGGGTGCGCCCGCAAGGGGATGCCATGACCGCCTTCGACGCCATCGGGTTGGATGCCGACGACACGCTGTGGGAGAACGAGACCTTCTTCCGGGTGACCGAGGCCGAATTCTGCGCCCTTCTGGCCGATCACGGGGACCCCGAGGCCATCGCCGGGCGCCTCTATGACACCGAGAGCGCGAACCTGGCCCGCTATGGCTATGGCATCAAGGGGTTCATGCTGTCGATGGTGCAGACCGCGATCGAGCTGACCGACGGGCGCATCGAGGGCCGACAGATCGCCCGCATCCTGGACCTGGGGGCCGAGATGCTGGCCCATCCGGTGACCCTGCTGCCGGGGGGCGAGGCGGCGCTGGACGCGCTGGCGGGGCGCCGGCTGATCCTGATCACCAAGGGCGACCTGATAGATCAGGAGCGCAAGGTCGCCGCATCGGGCCTGGCCGAGCGTTTTGCGGGCGTCGAGATCCTGGCAGACAAGACGCCCGAGGCCTATGCGCGGGTGCTGGACGCGCACGGGATCGCGGCGGAGCGCTTCATGATGGTGGGCAATTCGATGCGCAGCGACGTCATCCCGGTGCTGGAACTGGGCGGGACGGGGGTGTTCATTCCCCACGCGCTGACCTGGAACCACGAGCATGCCGAGGCGCCCGACCATCCGCGCCTGCACCAGCTGTCCGACATGGCGGCGCTGCCGGATCTGGTGGCGCGTCTGGAGGCGGCGGGCTGAGCACTGGGGGAGGGGGCCGCCTTCGGCCCCATCGAGGGGCCTCGGCGGCCGCGCGATTCTGACGGATCGCGCCGGGCGCGTGGCGCCGGCGGCGGAACCCTGCGGGAGGGTCGCGCATTGAGGCGCGACTGCCGCGTGCGGACCGCCGCGGCCCCCTATTCCCGTGAAGAAGGAACATCCCATGCCCAAGGCGCTTTTCATCCTGACGTCGCATGACCGGTTGGGCGATACCGGCAAGCCGACCGGCTTCTACTGGGAGGAGGTGGCTGCCCCCTACTGGATCCTGTCGGACGCGGGCTGGCAGGTCGAGATCGCCAGCATCCAGGGCGGCAAGCCTCCGGCCGACCCGTCCTCGGAGGAGGGCGACGCGATGACCGACGAGGTCCGCCGCCTGATGGCCGACGAGGCCGCGATGAACAAGCTGGCCCATACGCAGAAGGTCGACGAGGTCGACGTCTCGGGCTGCGACATCGTCTATCTGCCCGGCGGTCACGGCACCATGTGGGATCTGCCGAAATCCGAGGCCCTGGGCCGCGTGCTGACCGAGGCCTGGGAGAAGGGCGCCGTCGTCGGCGCCGTCTGCCACGGTCCCGCGGGCCTGCTGTCGGCGCGCCTTCCGTCGGGCGATCCGCTGGTCCATGGCCGCCGCGTGGCGGGCTTCACCAATTCCGAGGAGGATGCGGTGGGCCTGTCGGACGCGGTGCCCTTCATGCTGGAGGACCAGCTGAAGGCGCAGGGCGGCAAGCATGAGAAGGGCCCGGATTGGGCGCCCTTCGCGCTGGCCGACGGCAAGCTGGTGACGGGTCAGAACCCGGCATCCTCGGCCGAGGTCGCGCGGCTGATGCTGAAGGCCGCCGGGCAGTCGGACGCCGGCTGACGCCATTTGGCGCAGGGGCCGCGAAACCCTCTTTTCGCGGCCCCTGCACGGCTGTATAGCCCGGCCATGACCGACCTTGATCTCATCCGCAACTTTTCGATCGTGGCCCATATCGACCACGGCAAATCCACGCTGGCCGACCGGCTGATCCAGCTGACGGGCACTGTCGCGGACCGCGACATGAAGGCCCAGATGCTAGACAGCATGGATATCGAGCGAGAGCGCGGCATCACCATCAAGGCCAACACGGTCCGGATCAGCTATCCCGCCAAGGATGGCCGGACCTATGTGCTGAACCTGATCGACACGCCGGGCCATGTCGACTTCGCCTATGAGGTCAGCCGGTCGATGCGCGCGGTCGAGGGGTCGCTTCTGGTCGTGGATGCAAGCCAGGGCGTCGAGGCGCAGACGCTGGCCAACGTCTACCAGGCGATCGATGCGGGCCACGAGATCGTGCCGGTCCTGAACAAGATCGACCTCCCCGCCGCCGAACCCGAGCGCGTGAAGGAGAACATCGAGGAGGTGATCGGCATCGACGCGCAGGACGCGATTCCGATCAGCGCCAAGACCGGTCTGGGGATTCCGGACGTGCTGGAGGCCATCGTCACGCGCCTGCCCGCGCCCAAGGGCGACCGCGACGCGCCGCTGAAGGCGATGCTGGTCGACAGCTGGTACGACGCCTATCTGGGCGTGGTCGTGATGATCCGCGTGATGGACGGGGTGATCCGCAAGGGCGACCAGATCAAGATGATGCAGACCGGCGCCAGCCACCGCATCGACAAGCTGGCCGTGCTGACCCCGCAGATGGTCGACATCGCCGAACTTGGGCCGGGAGAGATCGGGGTCTTCACCGGCTCGATCAAGCAGGTCCGCGACACGCGTGTGGGCGACACCATCACCCAGGAACGCCGGCCCGCGGACAAGGCGCTGCCGGGCTTCAAACCCGCACAGCCGGTGGTCTTCTGCGGCCTCTTCCCGGTCGACGCCAACGACTTCGAGCCGCTGCGCGACGCCATCGAGAAGCTGGCCCTGAACGATGCCAGCTTCAGCTACGAGATGGAGACCTCGGCCGCCCTGGGCTTCGGCTTCCGCTGCGGCTTCCTGGGGCTGCTGCACCTGGAGGTGATTCGCGACCGCTTGGAGCGCGAATACGATCTGGACCTGATCACCACGGCACCGTCGGTGGTCTTCAAGCTGCACATGCGCGACGGAGAGGTGCGCGACCTGCACAACCCCGCCGACATGCCCGACCTGACCCATGTCGATCATATCGAGGAGCCGCGCATCAAGGCCACGATCATGGTGCCGGACGAATATCTGGGCGACGTGCTGAAGCTGTGCCAGGACCGCCGCGGCATCCAGCTGGACCTGACCTATGCCGGGACGCGGGCCATGGTCGTCTATGACCTGCCTCTGGCGGAGGTGGTGTTCGACTTCTACGACCGGCTGAAGTCGGTGACCAAGGGCTATGCCAGCTTCGACTATCAGATTAGCGAGTACCGCGAGGATTTCCTGGTCAAGATGTCGATCCTGGTGAACGACGAACCGGTGGACGCGCTGTCGATCATGGTCCATCGCGACCGTGCCGAAAGCCGCGGCCGCGCCATGGTCGAGAAGCTCAAGGACCTGATCCCGCGGCACATGTTCAAGATCCCGATCCAGGCAGCCATCGGCGCCCGCGTGATCGCGCGCGAGACCCTGTCGGCCATGCGCAAGGACGTGACCGCCAAATGCTATGGCGGCGACGCAACGCGCAAGAAGAAGCTGCTGGAGAAGCAGAAGGCCGGCAAGAAGAAGATGCGCCAATTCGGCAAGGTCGAGATCCCGCAGACCGCCTTCATCCAAGCGCTGAAGATGGACAGCTGACCCGTCCGAGTCGGCCCGTCAATCCAGCAGGAGGGGCGGGAGGACCCGGCAATGGCCGGCGACCGCCGCCCCGACCGAGATCGCCTCGTCCCGCGGGCCCGCGCCGAACTGCGACAGGCCCGCGCCCGGTGCCTTTCGTGATCCGTCCAGCGTGAACAGGATGCCCTCGCCGCCCGCGCGGGGCTTGGGCGAGGCCCGCCACAGGCGCGTGCCGACGGGCTGGTTCATCACCCGCTGCGCGAAATCGCCCGCCGCGCACCAGTAATCCGTGTCTCGGCGTCCGCCGGACCACGCCACCGCGATCTCGGTCGGCCCGGCCTGTGTCACGGTCATGCCGTTGCGGGCCGTGAAGGCGGCTGCCGGCAGCGGCGTCATCAGGATCAGGGCGGCAAGGACGGTGCGGCGCATGGAATCTCCGGAACGGTGGCGCGGTCAGGCTGCCATGGTGGGGTCGTACGGGCAATGTGTCGAGGGGCTTGGACGAAAAACGCCCCCCGCGGTGTCGCGGAGGGCGGTGGATTTGGCTGTGGGGCCGGGATCACATCCCGGCCTGAACCTCGGCGCTTTCCTGCTGTACCACGGCGCCCGCCGTGGAGATGTCGCGGCCCGCGCCCTGCACGGTCTCGCAGGCGGCGAGGGTCATCATGGCCAGAACGGCGCTGAGGCCCAGGATCTTCTTCTGCACGGCTATTCTCCTTCATGGATAAGCATATGAGCTTGCAACGCTTTCCCTGCGGATCGGTTCCCTCAGAAGGCCACGCCGGCATGCAGGGCGATATTCGCATAGGGCGTGCATTCGCCCGTCCGCACAACCGCACGGGCGGTCCGGCTGTGCACCTTGAACCCCTCGTGGTCGATCAGCGTCACCGCGCCGACCGCGCGTTCGGCAAAGCGTGCACGCAGCGCCGGATCGGCCTCCTGCGCCAGAAGGCTGCGCTCCACCACCAATTCGGACAGGACCGCGTCCAGCACCTCGAAGATGCCCGGCACTCCGCGGGTCAGCGCCAGGTCGATGACGCGCACGCCCGGCGGGACGGGCAGGCCCGCATCCCCGATCACCAGCAGGTCGCCATGTCCCATGGCCGCGATCAGGCCGGACAGTTCGGCATGCAGCAGCGTCGTCTTCTTCATCGGGGGTCCTTTCAGGTCTCGGGCAGGGTCTGGGCCAGGTAGGCCATCATGTTGCCGCCCATGACCTTGGCGATCTGGGCGCCCGTCAGGCCCTGGTCGATCAGGGCTTGGGTCAGGGCGGGCAGATGCGCGGCGTCGAAGGGCGCGTCGACCGACCCGTCCCAGTCCGAGCCGAGCGAGACGTGATCCTCTCCGGCGACGCGGATCGCGGCGGCGATGGCCGCGGCCACGTCGGCGGGCGTCTCTCCGCAGACGACGTCGGACCAGAAGCCCACGCCGATCAGCCCGCCGGCCGCCGCGATCTGCGCCACCAGATCGTCGGGCAGATTGCGCGACGAGGGGCAATGCGCGCTGATCCCGGTATGGGACAGCACCGGCCGCGCGCCGGGCAGGGCCAGCACGTCGCGGACCATCTGCGGGCTGGCATGGGTCACGTCGATGATCATGCCGCGGTCGATCATCGCCAGCGCGACCTCACGCCCGAAATCGCTGAGGCCCTGACCCTCGCCCGCGCCATGCAGGCTGCCGCCCAGCTCGTTGTCGAAGAAATGCGTCAGCCCCATCAGCCGGAACCCGGCATCGTAAAGGACGTCCAGATTGGCGATGTCGCCCTCCAAGGGGTGCCCGCCTTCCGACCCCAGCAATCCGCCGATCACCGCCGCGCCCTCTGCGCGATCCGCCAGCAGGGCGGCCAGATCGGCGCGGCTGCGGATCACGCGCAGGGCGGCGGGGTCGCGTGCGGCGGCGGCATGCAGCGCCTCGGCCTGGACCAGCGCGCGTTCGCGCAACGATGTCCAGGACCGCGGCGGGCGCAGCTGGCCGATGAACAGCGGCGTGATGTTGTCGCCGGTCGCGGCCTCGTTGTGCTCATAGTTCTGGCCGCGCGGGCTTCTGGTGACCGTGGTGAAGACCTGCAGCGCGACATTGCCCTGGGCCAGACGCGGAATGTCGGTATGCCCCCGGTCGTGCCGCGCCAGCAGGTCGCGGTCCCACAGCAGCGCGTCCGAATGCCAGTCGCCGATCACCAGCCCCGCATGCAGGGCGCGGGCGCGGTCGCTGACCGGCCAGCCCTCGGCGGGCATGGTCACGGGGTTCATGCTGCGGTCGACATGGGCCGGAGCCAGGGTGAAGAAGGCGGCGGCCCCCACCGCGACCAACAGGCCCGCGCCAATGGCGATCTTTCTCAGCATGGTTCCTCCCGGCGCCGTCCCCTTGCGCGCAGGATAGGGCGTCGCGCGGCGGATGCTACGGAAATCCTCACCGCAGGGTCAGGCGCAGGATGTGCTGCGGCCCGATGCGACCGCCGTGATAGAGCGCGCCGGTGTCGACGAACCCGCCGGCCAGATAGACGGCCCGCGCGGCCGGGTTGGCCTGATTCACCGTCAGCACGCAGGCCGCGGCATCGGGGTAATGCCGCCGCAGATGCGCGCGCAGGGCCGCGATCGCGGCCTTGCCCGTGCCGCGCCCCTGTGCCGTCCGGTCGATCATCATGCCGCGCAGGCCGATCTCGTCCGCGCGGGCCTCTGGCAGGCGGTTGGCGTAGGCGCGGTCGATCTTGAAGAACCCGACCGGCACGCCCTCCGACAGCACGGCGTGAAAGTCGCAGGAGGGTTCGTCGGCATCGAAATGGCTGGCGATGCTGCCGCAGAACGGCTCCTGCTCGGGCGCGACGCGGATATGGGCCATGCGGGCGCGGGCGTCGCGCCCGATGCGTTCCAGTGCGATCACGCCTCCAGCGCCTCCAGCTGGTCGATGAAGCCCTCGATCATCGACAGGCCCTTGTCCCAGAAGGCCGGGTCCGACGCATCCAGCCCGAAGGGCGCCAGCAATTCGCTGTGATGGCGCGATCCGCCCGCCTTCAGAAGGTCGAAATACTTCTGCTGAAAGTCCGGCAGTCCGTCCTCATAGGCGGCATAGAGCGCGTTCACCAGCCCGTCGCCGAAGGCATAGGCATAGACGTAGAAGGGCGAATGCACGAAATGCGGCACATACGTCCAGAAGGTCTCATAGCCGGGCATGTACTCGAAGACCGGCCCCAGGCTTTCATGCTGGACCGCCATCCACAGCGCGTTGATGTCGTCGGGGGTCAGCTCGCCTTCCGCGCGGGCGGCATGCAGGCGGCATTCGAAGTCGTAGAAGGCGATCTGCCGGACGACCGTGTTGATCATGTCCTCGACCTTGCCGGCCAGCAGCGCCTTCTTCTGCGCCGGATCGGTGGTGCGGGCCAGAAGCGCGCGGAAGGTCAGCATCTCGCCGAAGACCGAGGCGGTTTCCGCCAGCGTCAGGGGGGTGGAGGCCAGAAGCTCTCCCTGCTCCGCCGCCAGGCGCTGATGGACGCCGTGACCCAGCTCATGGGCCAGCGTCATCACGTCGCGCGGCTTGCCCAGATAGTTCAGCAGGATGTAGGGATGAACCGTGGTGACGGTCGGATGCGCGAAGGCGCCCGGCGCCTTGCCCGGCTTGACGCCCGCGTCGATCCAGCCCTTGTCGAAGAAGGGCCGCGCCAGATCCGCCAGTGCCGGAGAGAAGCCGGCATAGGCGTCCAGGACCGTCGCCTGCGCCTCCGGCCAGTCGATCAGGCGCGGGGTCTCGGTCGGTAGGGGGGCGTTGCGGTCCCAGACCTGCAGCTTCTCCAGCCCCAGCCAGCGCGCCTTGAGCGCATAGTAGCGGTGCGAGAGGCGCGGATAGGCGGCGGTCACGGCGTTGCGCAGCGCTTCGACCACCTCGGGTTCGACATGGTTCGACAGGTGGCGGCCATGCTGGGGGCTGGGCATCTTGCGCCACTTGTCCTCGATGGCCTTCTCCTTGGCCAGCGTGTTGTGGATGCGCGTGAACAGCCCGACATTGGCGGTGAAGACCGTGGCCAGCGCCCGCGCGCCGGCCTCGCGCCGTGCGCGGTCGTGATCGGTCAGCAGGTTCAGCGTGGCCTCCAGGCCAAGCGTCTCGCCCGCGACCTCGAAGGTCAGCCCGGCGGTCGTCTCGTCGAACAGCCGGTTCCAGGCGGCGGCGCCCACGACCGAATTGTCGTGCAGGAACTGCTCCAGCTCGTCGGACAGCTGATGGGGGCGCATGGCGCGCATCCGGTCGAAGACCGGCTTGTAGCGGGCGGGGCCGTCGGACGCGGTGAAGACCGCGTCATAGCGGTCGTCGGGGATGCGGTTGAACTCCAGCCCGAAGAAGACCAGCGGCGCGGTCAGGTCGGTGATGCGCCCCTGCAGGTCACCCATCTGCTTGGCGCGGACCGCATCGGTGGTGTTCTGATAATAGCGCAGGCCCACATAGGACATGATGCGCCCGGCCAGGATGTCGATCTGCTGATAGGCCTCGACGCAGTCCAGCATCGCGGCCGCATCCAGATCGGCCAGCCTGCCCTGATAGGTGGCGGCAAAGTCGCGCACCCTGGCGTCCAGCGCCTCGATGTCGGCGGTCAGCTCGGGGCTGTCCGGCGCGGGATAAAGGTCGTCCAGATCCCATTCGGGAAGCGTCCCGAAGTCGCCCTTTGCCGGTTCCGCCGCGTCGAATGCCATCTGTCCCGCCATGATCGGTCCTTTCCGTAACTGTCGGACCAGATGTGGACCCTGCGGGCCGGGGGTGCAAGTGGCGCGGCCGTCAGGGGGCCATCGCCGCCTCGATCCCGCGGCCTGTCAGGGCGCGATGCACCGTCACCACACCGGAGGCTGAGCGATGCGCGACGGGCAGTCCCTCCACATGGGCGACCAGCCCCGGCAGGGCGGAGGCGCCCGCGGGCAGCAGCGGCGCCAGCGCCGCCGCGTCGGCCGCGGTCGCCGGACGGATGCGGGGCGTGGCCTCGTGGCGGTGAAAATCGCGGGTGATCGCGCCGCTGCGCTGGCCCCAGGGGCTGGCGGCGGTGCGGGCCTGATGGGCGGCGAAGGCCGCCGCATCGACGAAGATCTCGGAGAGGGTCCAGACCATCGGGTCGTCCTCCGACTGCGCGATGTCGAAGCGAAGGCAGCCCGGCTCGGCCCGGCTGGCGGCGACGTGATCGGGCAGCAGTTCCAGCGCGGTCATCAGCTGACCCATGTCGGCGCAGATCAGCCGCCCATGCAGGGCGACGGGCGGGTCGGTCAGGGTCACGGGCGTGCCGGTCAGGTCGGCGGTCGGGGCGTGGTGATGGCCGCAGGCGCAGTCCATGGCGGGTCCTTTCGCGGGATGACCCACGGTGGCCAAACGGGGCTGCAAGGTCAAGCCTCAGACCGGCTCGCCCGCCTCCAGGCGCGTCAGGAAGGCCGCCGCCTCGGCGCGGATCACGCGCCGCTTCTCAGCATCCATCCGGTCCCAGGTCGCATAGGCGCGGCCGATCCGCGGGTTCCGTTCGAACCGCTGACGGTGCCGCATCAGGAAGTCCCAGTAGAGCAGGTTGAACGGGCAGGCCTTTGGCCCGGTCTTGTCGGTGACCTTGTAGGCGCAGCTGCCGCAATAGTCCGACATCTTGTTGATGTAGTTGCCAGAACTGACATAGGGCTTCGATCCCACGATGCCCCCGTCGGCGAACTGGCTCATGCCGATGACATTGGGCGCCTCGACCCATTCATAGGCATCGGCATAGACGGCCAGATACCATTCATGGACCTGATGCGGGTCGATCCCGGCCAGCAGGGCGAAGTTGCCGGTCACCATCAGGCGCTGGATGTGATGGGCATAGGCATGGTCGCGCGTCTGTCCCACCGCCTGCGCCATGCAGGTCATCTTCGTGGGCTTGCCCCAATAGACCGGCGGCAGGTCGCGGTCATGGCGCAGGATGTTGCGCGCGGTGTAGTCCGGCCCCTCCAGGAAATAGATGCCGCGCATGAATTCTCGCCAGCCGATGATCTGGCGGATGAAGCCTTCGGCCGAATTCAGGCGAACGCGGCCCGCGGCATGGGCGTCGGCGGCGGCCTGGCAGACCTCCAGTGACGAGAGCAGGCCTGCATTGATGTAGGGCGACAGGATCGAATGGTGCAGGAACGGGTCGTCCTGCAGCATCGCGTCCTGATAGGGGCCAAATTCGTCCAGCGAATGGCGGATGAAGTGCTTGAGAACCTTCAGTGCGCCTTCGCGGTCGGTGGCCCAGGTGAAGGGGCGCAACCGGCCGAAATTGTCGGGAAAGCGCGCCTCGACCAGGTCCAGCACCTCGGCCGTCACGGCATCGGGTTCGAAGGTCGGGGGTCGCTCGCGCAGCAGGTCGGCCTGGGCGGGCTTGCGGTTGTCGTGGTCGTAGTTCCACTTGCCGCCCGCGGGCTGGTCGCCCTCCATCAGCAGGCCGGTCTTGCGGCGCATCTCGCGATAGAACCACTCCATGCGCAGTTCCTTGCGGCCCTCCGCCCAAGCCTCGAACTCGGCATGGCTGGCCAGGAAGCGCTCGTCGGGGCGCTGCGTCACCGGGATGGGCAGATCGCCCAAGGCGCGGATCAGGCGCCATTCGCCCGGCTCGGTCGCGATGACGGTATCGGCGCCATGCTCCGCCGCGCGACGCAGAAGCTCGCCGGGGATGGAATGGCTGTTCTCGGGGTCGTCCAGCGGCGTGTAGGCCACGGTCAGCCCGCGGTCGCGCAGTTGGGTCGCGAACTTGCGCATCGCGGCAAAGAGGAACGCGATCTTCTGCGGGTGATGGGGGACATAGCCGGCCTCGTCCCCGACCTCGGCCATGACGATCACGTCGTCGGGCCCGGCATCGCGAAGCGGGGTCAGGTCATGGGACAGCTGGTCGCCCAGCACCAGGATCAGTCGCGTCATCATGCACCCCCGAAACGAAAGGACGCGCAGGTTTCCCCGCGCGTTCCCCGGATGTCATGCGACGCGGTGCCGCGTCATTTCCATTCGCCCGTCATTCCCACTCAATGGTGCCCGGCGGCTTGGAGGTGATGTCATAGGTGCAGCGGTTGATGCCCTTGACCTCGTTGATGATCCGCGTCGCGGTCTCACCCAGGAATTCGTGGGTGAAGGGATAGTAATCCGCCGTCATGCCGTCGACCGAAGTGACCGCCCGGAGCGCGCAGGCAAAGTCATAGGTCCGCCCGTCGCCCATCACGCCCACGGTGCGCACCGGCAGGATCGCCACGAAGGCCTGCCAGATCTCGTCATAGAGGCCATGCCTGCGGATCTGGTCGATGAAGACCGCATCGGCCTTGCGCAGGATCTCCAGCTTTTCGCGGGTGATCTCTCCGGGGCAGCGGATGGCCAGGCCAGGGCCGGGGAAGGGGTGGCGGCCGATGAAGCTCTCGGGCAGACCCAGCTCGCGGCCCAGTTCGCGCACCTCGTCCTTGAACAGCTCGCGCAGCGGCTCGACCAGCTTCAGGCCCATCTTTTCGGGCAGGCCGCCCACATTGTGGTGCGACTTGATCGTGACCGACGGACCGCCGGAGAAGCTGACGCTCTCGATCACGTCCGGGTAGAGCGTGCCCTGCGCCAGGAAGTCCGCGCCGTCGATCTGGCTCGCGTATTTCTGGAACACGTCGATGAAGAGCCGGCCGATGGTCTTGCGCTTGACCTCGGGGTCGCTGACGCCTTCCAGCGCGCCCAGGAACAGGTCGCTCTCGTTCGCGTGGATCAGCGGGATGTTGTAGTTGTCGCGGAACATCTTCACGACGTCCTCGCCCTCGTTCAGGCGCAAGAGCCCGTGATCGACGAAGACGCAGGTCAGCTGATCGCCGATCGCCTCGTGGATCAGGACCGCGGCCACGGAGGAATCGACGCCGCCCGACAGGCCGCAGATGACCTTGCGGTCGCCCACCTGCTCGCGGATCTTGCGGATCGCCTCGTCCTTGTAGCTGGCCATGGTCCAGTCGCCGGTGAAGCCTGCCAGCCGGACGAAGTTCTCCAGCATGGTGCGGCCGTTCGGCGTGTGATGCACCTCGGGGTGGAACTGCACGGCATAGAAATGCCGCGCCTCGTCCGCGATCATCGCCATGGGCGCGTTGGGCGAGGTGCCGATGACCTCGAAGCCCGGCGCCAGCGCGGTCACGCGGTCGCCATGGCTCATCCAGACCTCCTCGCGGCCCGTGTCGAACAGGCCCGCGAAGATGCCGTCGCCCTTGTGCCCCGGCGCGGGCGCGATGAAGGCGCGGCCGTATTCGGCGTGATGCCCGGCCTCGACCCGGCCGCCCAGCTGCTCCATCATCACCTGCTGGCCATAGCAGATGCCGAAGACGGGCACGCCCATCTCGAACACGGCCTGGGGCGCGCGGGGGCTGCCGTCGGTCGTGACGCTGGCGGGGCCGCCCGACAGGATGATCGCCTGCGGCGCCATCTGGCGCAGCCGGTCGTCGGTCACTGTGTTGAACGGGTGGATTTCGCAATAGACGTTCAGTTCACGCAGGCGACGCGCGATCAGCTGCGTCACCTGGCTGCCGAAGTCGATGATCAGAAGGCGCTGGTGCTGGGTCATGCCATGCGCTTTAAGCGCGGTTTCATGGCCTTGCAAGGGTTTCGCGGAACCCGTGCCCCGATCGGACGTTCCGCGCCATGAATGGTCGGTCCGCATCGCGCGCCCCGCGTGCGCTGCGACACCACCCCGACCGCCCCCATCGAACGCATGAGGTCGCCCATGATCCGCCCCAGTCTTCTCATCGCCGGCCTGTTGGCGCTGCCCGCCTGTCAGGGTGTGGGCATTCCGCTGCGGACGGCGCCAACGCCCCCCGTGGAACAGGCGCTGGCGACCGAGTGCCGGGGCGACGCCGAGGCGGGGATGCGCCTTTCGGCGGCGGTGAATGCCGCGCGTCTGGCCGAGGGCAAGCCCGACCTGGCGCCCCAGGCCGATCTGGACCGCATCGCGCTGGCCCATGCCTGCGACATGGCGCGGACCGGGCGTGCGGACGTGGCCGGGTCGAACGGATCGAACGTGGTCGATCGGGCGCGGTCCGTCGGCTATCCGACCTGCGGGGTGGTGCAGCTGGTGGGCGCGGGCGGCACGCCCGAAGGCACGGTGGCCGCCTGGATGGTGCCCGGCCCGCAGCGCGAGCAGGTGCTGGGCCAGCTGAGCTATCAGATCGGCAGCGGAGTCGCGCGGGGCGCGGACGGGCGGCTGTGGCACAGCACGGTTCTGGGCAACAACTGCCGCTGAACCGAAAGGGGCGCGGTGTGACCCGCGCCCCCTTCGCTTACTTTTCGGGTAGCAGGCCCCGTGGCGCGAAGCGCAGCACCAGAAGCAGCACCGCCCCCATCGCGATGAAGCGCATGTGTGGCGCGCTGTCCAGAAGATGCGCCTTGACCGGGCCGTCGGCCATCGGGCCGGTCAGCATCGCGATCAGGGCAGGGCCCCAGACCTCGGCCTTGATCCACAGGAACCAGATCGTGACCGCGCCCAGCACCGCGCCCCAGTTGTTGCCGGAGCCGCCGACGATCACCATGACCCAGATCAGGAACGTGTAGCGCAGCGGGTTGTAGCTGGTCGGCGCCAGAAGCCCGTCCAGCGTGACCATCATCGCGCCCGCGACCCCGATCACCGCGGACCCCAGGATGAAGACCTGCAGGTGGCGCCGGGTGACGTCCTTGCCCATCGCCTCGGCCGCGGTCTCGTTGTCGCGGATGGCGCGCATCATGCGGCCCCAGGGCGATTTCAGCGCCAGCTCGGCCAGCAGGATGATGACCAGCAGCACCACCAGGAACAGCGACATGTAGGAGAGCTTGACCCAGATGCCCGAAGCCTCGGCCGCCTGGAAGCCCCAGGACTGCGCGAAGGCCACGAAGTCGGGGTTCTGCTGCAGCGCCACCTCCTGCGCGACGGGGCGCGGGATGTTGGTGATGTTCTTGACGCCACGGGCCAGCCAGTCCTCGTTCTTGAGGACCGCGACGATGATCTCGCCGATGCCGAGAGTCGCGATGGCCAGATAGTCCGAGCGCAGGCCCAGGGCGACCTTGCCGATGGCCCAGGCCGCGGCGGCCGCGAAGAGGCCCCCCACGACCCAGGACAGCAGCACCGGCAGGCCCAGGCCCCCGATATTGCCGTTCCGGGCGGGGTTGTTCGCCTCGATCGCGGTCACGGCGGGATCGAACAGCCAGCGATAGGCGATGAAGCCCGCGATCAGCACCACGGCGGTCAGCAGGCCGCTGCGCGTGCGCGCCCAGGCCAGCTTGGCCATGGCCAGCGTGCCCAATCCCACGGCCAGCGCCAGAAGCAGGCGCGTGCCGCCCGACTGCCACGCGCCCTCGACCGGGGGCAGCGAGACCAGCACGGGTGCCAGCGCGCCCATGGCCAGAAAGCCCACGACGCCCACGTTGAAGAGGCCCGCATAGCCCCATTGCATGTTCACGCCCAGGGCGGTGATCGCCGACAGGAGCCCCATGTTCAGGATCGCCAGAGAGGTGTTCCAGCTGCCCGAGAACATGCTGTTGCGCACCGTCCCCTCCAGCACGAACAGCACGGCGAGGATCGCGAACAGGATCGGCGCGCGCCAGGGGCTGGCGGATGTCGCGGCTTGACGGTTGGTTGCCATGATCTCTCCCCCTCAGACCGATTTGCCGCGGAACAGGCCGGTGGGCCTGAACAGCAGGACGACGATCAGGATGACGAAGCTGACCGCGAACTTGTATTCCGTGCCCAGAAGCTGCATCAGCCCGCCGGGTTCGTACCAGGGCGCCAGATAGCCCACCACCTTGACCCAGGGATAGGTCACCGCGACCTCGGAGAAGGCCACCAGGAAGCCGCCCGCGATGGCGCCGAGCGGATTGCCCAGCCCCCCCACGATGGCCGCCGCAAAGATCGGCAGCAGGATCTGGAAATAGTTGAAGGCCTTGAACGACTTGTCCAGACCATAGAGCGTGCCCGCGATGGTCGCGAGGCCCGCGGCGATGATCCAGGTCATCCGCACGACGCGTTCGGGGTCGATGCCCGACAAAAGCGCCAGATCCTCGTTGTCGGAATAGGCGCGCATGGCCTTGCCGGATTTGGTGCGGTTCAGGAACCAGAACAGCGCGACCATCACGATCAGCGCGACGCCGACGGTCAGCGCCTGCGTCGAGCGCAGCGCCAGACCCTCCTCCAGCCCGGTCATCTCGCGGAAGTCGCGGACGGCGATGATGAAGCGGGCGCCGTCGTCGAAGCGGATCTCATCGACGCCGATCAGGATGCGGGTCAGGCCGTTCATCACGAACATCACGCCCACGGACGCCATGACCAGGATGATCGGCGCGGCCTTCTGCCGGCGATAGAACTTGTAGACCGCGCGGTCGGTGCCCAGCACCAGAAGCGCCGTCAGCGCGATGCCGAAGGGCAGGGCGATCAGCGCCGTGGGCAGCGGCCCCGCGCTGACGCCCAGGGATTGCAGCCCCCAGGTCAGCAGGATCACGATGCCTGTCCCGAAGGCCATGGTGTCGCCATGCGCGAAGTTCGAGAAGCGCAGGATGCCGTAGATCAGCGTGACGCCAAGCGCGCCAAGCGCCAGCTGCGCGCCATAGGCGGCGGCCGGGATGAAGACGAAGTTCAGAAAGACCACGAGGGCGTTCAGGATATCCATGGCTCAGCCCCCCAGGAAGGTGCGGCGCACCTCGTCGTTCTGCATCAGTTCGCGGCCGGTGCCGGTATGGGCGTTCGCGCCCTGGACCAGCACATAGGCCTTGTCGGCGATCATCATCGCCTGGCGCGCGTTCTGCTCCACCATCAGGACGGGCAGACCGCCGCGCGCGATGGCGATGATGCGGTCGAACAGCTCGTCCATCACGATGGGGCTGACGCCTGCGGTGGGTTCGTCCAGCATCAGGACCTGCGGCTGCGTCATCAGCGCGCGGCCCACGGCGACCTGCTGGCGCTGGCCGCCCGACAGCTCTCCGGCGGCCTGGCGGCGCTTAGCGGCGACGGCGGGGAACAGCTCATAGACCTGCTCCATCGTCGCGCGGATGTCGTCGCGGCGGATATAGGCGCCCATCTCCAAGTTCTCCTCGACCGTCATGGACGGGAAGATGTTGTTGACCTGCGGGACGAAGCCCATCCCCGCCTTGACCCGGTCCTGGGGGTTCAGGGCGGTGATGTCCTGCCCGTTCAGCCGGACCGACCCCTGGCGCAGGTTCAGCATCCCGAAGATGGCCTTCATCGCGGTGGACTTGCCCGCGCCGTTGGGGCCGACGATCACGGCAATCTGGCCCTGTTCGACCGCGATGGTGCAGTCGTGCAGGATGTCGGCGCCCTTGCCGTATCCGCCGGTCATGCCCTCGCCGATCAGGAACGGATCGCCCGCGCGGCCCGCGCCCACCGGCCCCGACCGGCGGGTGCCGTCGATCGTGCCGCGCCCGGCCGGGTTCACCACCGACAGGTCGCGGCTGCCGCGATTGCCGAAGACAGCGTCCTGGTCGCTCATCCCACCATGTCCTTGTTCTTCAGGCCGGTGCCCAGATAGGCCTCGATCACCGCCTCGTTCTTCATGATGTCCTGGGCGCTGCCCTTGGCCAGGACCTTGCCCTCGGCCATCACGATCACCGGGTCGCAGAGCTTGCCGATGAAATCCATGTCATGCTCGATCACGCAGAAGGTATAGCCGCGTTCCCTGTTCAGGCGGATGATCGCGTCGGCGATAGTCATCAGCAGGGTGCGGTTCACGCCCGCGCCAACCTCGTCAAGGAAGACGATCTTGGCGTCGACCATCATCGTGCGGCCCAGCTCCAGAAGCTTCTTCTGACCCCCGGACAGGTTGCCGGCCTTCTCATGGGTCAGGTGACGGATGGTCAGGAAATCCAGCACTTCGTCGGCCTTGCGACGCAGCGCGGCCTCCTCGCGCTCGATCCGGCCGCGCTGGAACCAGGTCTTCCAGATCGTCTCGCCGGATTGCGCGCCGGGAACCATCATCAGGTTCTCGCGCACCGTCATCGAGCTGAACTCATGCGCCAGCTGGAAGGTGCGCAGCAGGCCCTTGTGGAACAGTTCGTGCGGCGGCAGGCCTGTGATGTCCTCTCCGTCCATGAAGACGCGCCCCGAGGTGGGGGGCAGCACGCCCGCGATCACGTTGAACAGCGTCGATTTTCCCGCGCCGTTCGGCCCGATCAGCCCGGTGATCGAGCCGGTCTCGATCGTCAGGCTGGCGCCGTCCACGGCGCGGAACCCGCCGAAATGTCTGTGAAGGTCCTCGACCCTGATCATTCTTCCACATCCCCGTCTTCACGTTCTGGGTGAAGATGTGCCGTCAAGCGGCTGTTATCATTGCAAATCGGCCCGGCGTCCCAAGGGATGCCGGGCCGGTCGTCAGGTGACGTCCTCAACGGTAGCCGACGACCTCGATCTTGCCGTCGGTGAACTGGATCTCGCGGAAGGTGCCGGCGGATTCACCGGGCTCGACCAGCTCGACCGCGGTCGCGCCGACATAGTCGACATCGCCGCCGCCGTTGATGATCTCCAGCGCCTTGGCCAGCTGACCCGGCAGGATCTGCTCGCCGGGGCCGTTGGCCACGTCCATGACGTGATCCTTGTAGACCGCCGGATCGGAGGACTTGGCCTTGGCCATCGCCATCAGCATCAGCGCCGCCGCGTCATAGGCCTCGCCCGAGAAGGCGCCCGAACCGTCGTAGCCCGCGGCCTCGGCCATGGACAGATAGGCCTCGCGGCCCTCGCCCTCGGCGGCGGGGTTCTGGCCGAAGCTGCCGTCGATCTCGGAGCCGAAATTCGTCTCCAGCGCGGCGCCGACCATGCCGTCGGGGAAGACGAAGGTGTCGAATGCGCCGGTGTCCAGCGAGGCGCGCACCACGCCCGAACCGCCCTGATCGACATAGCCGACCACGACCAGCGCGTCGCCGCCCGCCGCGGCCAGGGCCGCGACCTCGGCCGAATAGTCGGCCTTGCCGTCGTCATGGGCGCTGTTGGTGGTCACGGTGCCGCCCGCAGCGGTGAAGGCCGCGGCAAAGCTGTCGGCCAGGCCCTTGCCGTAGTCGTTGTTGGTATAGGTCACGGCGACGTTCTCGATCCCGCGCTCGCGCACGATCTCGGCCATCACCTCGCCCTGGCGGGCGTCGGAGGGGGCGGTGCGGAAGAACAGGCCGTCATCCGCGATGTCGGTCAGCGCGGGCGAGGTGGCCGAGGGCGAGATCATCACCATGCCGTTCGCCTTGGCGACGTTCTCCAGCGAGGCGATCGTCTCGCCCGAGCACATGCCGCCGATCATGCCCTTGATGCCTTCGGAGGCGATCAGGCGCTCGACCGTCGCGGTGGCCGCGGCGGCGTCGATGCAGGTGCTGTCGCCGGTCACCGCGACGACGGTCGATCCGTCCAGCAGCAGGCCCGAGTCGCTGACTTCCTTCATCGCCATCTCGGCACCCTGCTGCATCGCGGGGGCCATCGATTCCAGCGGTCCGGTGAAGCCGAGCGAGATGCCCAGCTTGATTTCTTCGGCGCCCGCGGCACCGGCCAGAAGCGCGCCGGCGGCGGTCGCAAGAAGAAGTTTTTTCATGTGGAAGTCTCCCAGTTGGAACATTGTCCTGCGCGTCACGTTAGGGGCGACCCTTCCAAAAAGAAAGTGCGTTGTCGCGCGCATTTGCATGGTTTTTGGACAGGTTGCCCGGTCCGGGGGCGGCGGTCCGGGCAGACCGCCGCAGCCTATGGGTTCACCCCGCGACGCGGCCCGCGGCCAGCACCGGCTGATAGATCTGCTCCAGCCGGGCGATGGCCTCCTGCGGGGACATCTCCTCGGTCTCTCCGCTGCGGCGGCAGGTCAGTTCGACCTTGTTCGCGGTCAGGCCGCGCGGGCCTACGGTGATGCGCCACGGCAGGCCGATCAGGTCCATCGACGCGAACTTCGCCCCCGCCCGCTCGTCGCGGTCGTCATAGAGCGGGTCCAGACCCCGCGCCTGCAGTTCGGCATAGATCGCGTCGCAGGCTGCGTCGGTCGAGTTGTCGCCCTGTTTGAGGTTCACGATGCCGACATGGAAGGGCGTCACGCCCTCGGGCCAGATGATGCCCTTGGCGTCGTGATTGGCCTCGATGATCGCGCCCAGAAGGCGGCTGACGCCGATGCCGTGGCTGCCCATGTGGACCGGCACGCGCTGGCCGTCGGGACCCACGACCGTGGCGCCCATCGGTTCGGAATACTTCGTCCCGAAATAGAAAATCTGCCCGACCTCGATGCCGCGCGCGGTGCGGCGGCGCTCCTCGGGGACCTCGGCATAGACGGCCTGGTCATGGGTCTCGTCGGTGCGGGCGTAGCGGCTGGTGAATTCCTCCAGCACGGCCTGGCACTCCTCGACGCTGTCATAGTCGATGGCGCGGTCGCCGAAGGTCAGGTCGGTGATCTGGCTGTCGTAGAAGACCTCGGATTCGCCCGTCTCGGCCAGGACCAGGAACTCGTGGGTGTAGTCGCCGCCGATCGGGCCGCCATCGGCGCGCATCGGGATCGCCTGCAGGCCCATCCGCTCATAGCTGCGCAGATAGCTGACCAGGTGCCGGTTGTAGGCGTGCAGCGCGGCCTCCTTGGTCAGGTCGAACGTATAGCCGTCCTTCATCAGGAACTCGCGGCCGCGCATCACGCCGAAGCGCGGGCGGATCTCGTCGCGGAACTTCCACTGGATGTGATACAGCGTCAGGGGCAGGTCCTTGTAGCTGTTCACATGGGACCGGAAGATGTCGGTGATCATCTCCTCGTTCGTGGGACCATAGAGCAGGTCGCGCTTGTGGCGGTCCTTGATGCGCAGCATCTCCTCGCCATAGTCGTCATAGCGGCCGCTCTCGCGCCACAGGTCGGCCGGCTGCAGTGTGGGCATCAGCATGGGGATGTGGCCCGCGCGGATCTGCTCGTCATGGACGATCTGCTCGATGCGTTTCAGCACCTTGAACCCCAGGGGCAGCCAGGAATAAATCCCCGCCGCCTGCTGCTTGATCATACCCGCGCGCAGCATCAGGCGGTGGCTGACGATCTGCGCCTCCTTGGGGTCTTCCTTGAGGACAGGCAGGAAATAACGCGACAGACGCATGGGCAGGGTCCTTGATGACGGTTCCGGGCAGGGTTAGCGGATCGCCCGGGCCTTGCCAAGCACGCCGCTTGCAACGACAAGCGCGGGGCGGCACTCTGGCCGACAGACATCACCGACAGGGGCAGGTCCATGCATATTCCCATTCGCAAGCAGGTCATGTGGTGGGGCATCGCCGCCCTGACCATGGCGATCCTGCTGTGGCTTCTGGGACAGGCCGTCCTGCCCTTCATCCTGGGGGCGGGCGTGGCCTATCTGCTGGACCCGCTGGCCGACCGGCTGGAGCGGGCGGGCCTGTCGCGGACCATGGCGGTGGTGGTGATCACGGTCGCGGTGGTCCTGGCCTTCGTCACGGTCGTGCTCCTGGTCGTGCCGCTCCTGGTTCGGCAGGCCAGCGCGCTGATCGAGACCGCGCCCGCGATGATCGAGCAGGGGCGGCTGTTCCTGGACACGCGCTTTCCCGACCTGATCCCGCAGGGCGCGGGCCTGCAGCAGACGCTGACCGACCTGCAGGCCGCGGTGGGCGATCAGGCGGGGCGCGTCGCCTCGACGCTTCTGGGTTCGCTGACCGGGCTGATCGGGACGGTGGCGCTGCTGGTGATCGTGCCGGTCGTGGCCTTCTACCTGCTCCTGGACTGGGACCATCTGGTGCGCGCCGTGGACACGCTGCTGCCGCGCGAGCATGCCGCCACCATCCGCACCCTGGCCTCCGAGATCGACGAGGCGCTGTCGGGCTTCCTGCGCGGGCAGGCGGTGGTCATCGCCATCCTGGGGACGTGGTATGCGCTGGCGCTGATGCTGGTCGGGCTGCCCTTCGGCTTCTTCATCGGCATCATGGCGGCGATGCTGTCCTTCATCCCCTATGTCGGCGTGCTGATCGGGGGGGCCACGGCCATCGGCGTCGCGCTGTTCAGCTTCTGGGGTGATCCGCTATGGATCGGCGCGGTCGTGGCGATCTTCGGCCTGGGCCAGGTGGTCGAGGGCAACTATCTGCAACCCAAGATCGTGGGCGGCCATGTGGGCCTGCACCCGGTCTGGCTGCTCCTGGCGCTGTCGGTCTTCGGGGCGCTGTTCGGCTTCGTGGGGCTGGTCCTTGCGGTGCCGATGGCCGCCGCCCTGGGGGTCCTGGCGCGGTTCCTGATCGCGCGCTATCTGGAAAGCCCGCTGTTCACCGGGCAGGGCGTGCCGGACGAACCCGCCCAGCCCCTGCTGGTCGAGATGG
The DNA here is from genome assembly GCF_046736325.1 of Paracoccus sp. ME4. GTDB lineage: Bacteria > Pseudomonadota > Alphaproteobacteria > Rhodobacterales > Rhodobacteraceae > Paracoccus. Next base: position 1,790,027 of record NZ_CP151276.1, on the reverse strand, counting down.
TCCCCCCCGGCACGGTGGCCGAGCGCATCCGCCTGGCCCGGATGGAGGCCGACCGCGTGCGCAGCCAGCAGCAGATCCAGACGATGCAGGAAGACCTGGCCCGACGCGACGACGGGGCCTGACCGCGTGACCCCGTTCCCGTCCGCCCGGCAGCTGACCCTGGACCTGACGACGCCTCCGGCGCATGCGCGCGCCGATTTCCTGCCCGCGCCCGCCAATGCCGACGCGCTGCGGGTGCTGGACCGGCCGCAGGACTGGCCGTCGGGGCGGATGCTGCTGATCGGGCCGGAGGGGGCGGGCAAGTCGCATCTGGCGGCCTTCTGGGCGGCCGAGAACGGCGCGCGGCGCATCAGCGCCTCGGCGCTGCGGCCCGATGCGGCCGACCTGCTGGCGGCCGAAGGGGGTGCGGTGGTGGTCGAGGATGCCGATCATGCGGGCTTTGCGGCGGGGGCCGAACAGGCGCTGTTCCACCTGTGGAACCTCTGCGGGCCGCGCGACTGCCTGCTGCTGCTGACCGCGCGGACGCCGCCGCGCGACTGGGGCCTGGTGCTGCCCGATCTGCGCTCGCGCATGGATGCGATGCCGCAGGTGCGGCTGGGCCCGCCCGACGAGGCCCTGCTGGCCGCGGTGCTGGTCAAGCTGTTCGCGGATCGTCAGCTGGCCGTGCCGGCCGGGCTGATCGACTGGCTGGTGCTGCGCATGGACCGCGATCTGGGCCTGGCCCGCCGCCTGGTCGCCGAGATGGACGCCGCCGCCATGGCCGAGAAGGGGCCGGTCACGCGGCGCATCGCGGCCGAGCTTCTGGACAAGCTATCCGAGGCTGACGCATGATCGGGGCCACGCCAGCCGCCGGACGATCATGACCCAAGCCGATTTCCTTCGCACCCCCTTTCCCGAACCCAAGGACCTGCCCGGGGGCACCCCCGAAGGGCCTGCGCGCTTCTTCAACCGCGAGCTGTCCTGGCTGTCCTTCAACTGGCGCGTGCTGGACGAGGCGCGCAACCCCCGCGTGCCGCTGCTGGAGCGGCTGCGCTTCGTCTCGATCAGCGCGACCAACCTGGACGAGTTCTACACCGTGCGCGTCGCGGGCCTGCGCGAGCTGGTGCGCGAGGGCAGCACCACGCCCTCGGATGACGGGCTGTCCCCGGCCGAGCAGCTGGCCCTGATCAACGCCGATGCGCGCCGCCTGATGGGCGCCCAGCAGGGCGTCTGGAACACGCTGCGCCGCGAGATGGAGCAGGCAGGCATCTGCATCCTCTCGCGACAGCGCCTGACGCGCGCCGAGGAGGAGTTCCTGAACGACCACTTCCAGAACCGGGTCTTTCCGGTCCTCTCGCCTTTGGCCATCGACCCGGCGCACCCGTTCCCCTTCATCCCGAACACCGGCTTCTCGCTGGCGCTGGAGCTGGCGCGCGAGACCGACGGCCGCCGGATGCAGGCGCTGCTGCCGATCCCGGCGCAGCTGCCGCGCTTCGTGCCCCTGCCGGGCGGGCAGCGGTTCCTGAGGCTGGAGGACCTGCTGCTGATGCATCTCTCCAGCCTGTTTCCGGGCTATCGCGACACCGGCCATTGCAGCTTCCGCGTGCTGCGCGACAGCGACCTGGAGGTCGAGGAGGAGGCCGAGGACCTGGTGCGCGAGTTCGAGACCGCGCTGAAGCGCCGCCGCCGCGGCAGCGTCATCCGGCTGAAGATCACCGCCGGCGCCCCCGACCGCCTGCGCCGCCTGATCATGGAGGAGCTGGAGGTCGGCCCCGACGAGGTCATCGAGGTCGAGGGCCTGCTGGGCATGGCCGACCTGAAGGAGCTGGTGCTGGACGATCGCCGCGACCTGCTGTGGCCCTCCTTCACGCCGCGCGTGCCCGAACGGGTGCAGGACCATGACGGCGACATGTTCGCGGCCATCCGCCAGAAGGACATGCTGCTGCATCACCCCTACGAGACCTTCGACATGGTGGTGCGCTATCTGGCGCAGGCGGCGCGCGACCCGGACGTGCTGGCGATCAAGCAGACGCTCTATCGCACCAGCCGCGACAGCCCCATCGTGGACGCGCTCTGCGAGGCGGCCGAGGCCGGCAAGTCGGTGACCGCGCTGGTCGAGCTGAAGGCCCGCTTCGACGAGGCCGCCAACATCCGCCAGTCGCGCCGGCTGGAGCGGTCGGGCGCGCATGTCGTCTACGGCTTCGTGAACTACAAGACGCACGCCAAGATCAGCACCATCGTGCGGCGCGAGGGCGACGGGCTGGTGACCTACACCCATTACGGAACCGGCAACTATCACCCGATCACCGCGCGCATCTATACCGACCTGTCGCTGTTCACCTGCAATCCGGCCCTGGGGCGCGACGCGACCAAGGTCTTCAACTATCTGTCCGGCTACGTGCAGCCCGCAGGCCTCGAGAACCTGTCGATCTCTCCCATCGACCTGAAGTCGCGGTTGATCGACCTGATCGGGCGCGAGGCGGAATATGCCCGCCAGGGCCGTCCCGCGGCCATCTGGGCCAAGATGAACTCGCTGATCGAGATCGATGTCATCGAGGCCCTCTATGCGGCCAGCGCGGCGGGGGTGCGCATCAGCCTGGTGATTCGCGGCATCTGCGGAATAAGGCCGGGCATCAAGGGCTTGTCGGAGAACATTCGCGTGAAGTCCATCGTCGGGCGATACCTGGAGCACAGTCGCATCGTCTGCTTCGGCTCGGGTCACGGGCTGCCGTCGGCCAAGGCGCGGGTCTTCATCAGCTCGGCCGACTGGATGGACCGCAACCTGAACCGCCGGGTCGAGACGCTGGTCGAATGCGTGAACGACACCGTCAAGGCGCAGATCGTGAACCAGGTGATGGCCGCGAACATGGCCGACGAGGCACAGAGCTGGCTGTTGCAGCCGGATGGCCGCTATCTGCGTTACCTTCCCGAAGGGCGCGACGACCTGTTCAACTGTCACCGCTTCTTCATGGAGAACCCGTCCCTGTCGGGCCGGGGCACGGCGGGGGCGCGTGACGTTCCGGCCCTGACCCATTCGGCGGATTGACCCGCAGGCCCCGCCGGGCCAAGACACCGGCCCGAGACGGCGAACCGACAGCAAGGAAGGGCGCAAGGATGAACGGCGTGCGAACCACCACCGGACAGACGATCGAGCCATTCGGCAACACCTTCCGCAAGCTGCCCAAGCGGGCGCTGAAACGCATCGGCGTGGTCGACGTGGGGTCGAACTCGATCCGACTGGTGGTCTTCGACGGGGCCGCGCGATCGCCCGCCTATTTCTACAACGAGAAGGTCATGGCCGGTCTGGGCCAGGACATGGCACGCACGGGCCGGCTGAACCCCAAGGGGATCGAGCGGGGCTTTTCCGCGCTGGCGCGCTTTGCCGCCCTGGCGCGCAGCATGGACATCGAGCCGCTGACCTGCGTCGCCACCGCCGCCATGCGCGAGGCCGAGGACGGCCCCGCCTTCCAGGCCCGCGTCGAGAAGGAGACCGGTCTCAAGCTGCACATCATCGACGGCGAGGAGGAGGCCCGGCTGTCCGCCCAGGGCGTGCTGCTGGGATGGCCCGATGCGCGCGGGCTGGTCTGCGACATCGGCGGCAACTCCATGGAGTTGGCCGAGGTGGCGAATGGCAAGGTCGGGCGGCGCGTCTCGTCGCAGCTGGGCCCGTTCCGCCTGCAGCAGGTGCCGCCCGAGGGGCTGCGCACGCATGTCGCGACCGTACTGGACCGTCTGGCCGAACAGGTCGGCACCGACCACGAACGCATCTATCTGGTCGGCGGGTCGTGGCGGGCGCTGGCGCGGCTGGACATGGAGCGGACCGGCTATCCCATGACGGTGCTGCACGAATACCGCATGACGCCGCAGTCGCTGTCGGACACGATCGGCTGGATCGAGCGCCACGACCTGGGCAGCCTGCGCTCCAAGGTCGGCATCTCCGCCTCGCGGATCGAGCTTGTGCCGCTGGCCGCCAAGGTCCTGTCGCAGATGATCGAGGTGTTCCGCCCCAAGGAGCTGGCCGTCTCCAGCTATGGCATCCGCGAGGGCCTGCTCTATGAGCACATGTCCGACACGCTGCGCCGTCGCGACCCGCTCTTGGAGGCCGCGCGCTTCACCGAGAAGCAGATGGCGCGGTTGCCGGGCTTCGGCAAGAAGCTGTTCCAGTTCCTGGCGCCTCTGTTCCCGGACATGCCGCCCGAGCGCGAGCGCCTGGTCCGCGCCGCCTGCCTGCTTCACGACACCGCCTGGCGCGCGCATCCCGATTACCGGGCCGAGGCGTGCTTCGACAACGTCACCCGCGCCAACATGGCGGCGCTGAGCCATCCCGAACGGGTCTTTCTGGGGCTGGCGCTGCTGCACCGCTACAAGAACAGCCGCGCAGAGTCGCACATGGCGCCGCTTTTCGCGCTGCTGGACGAGGCGCAGATCCGCGATGCGGAGATCCTGGGCAAGGCCATGCGCTTTGGCGCGATGTTCGCCATCGACGATCCGTCGGACGCGGCCAGCCTGCGGCTGAGGGACGACACGCTGGAGCTGCGCCTGACCGCCACGGGCCGCCGCCTGATGGGCGAGGTGGCCGAATCGCGCTTTCTGTCACTGTGCAAGTCGATGGGCGTGCAGGGCGTCACGCGCTGAGCGTCACGCCGACCGGCCATGAAAAAGGGCGCCCGATCGGGGCGCCCTTTTCCGTTTCCGCCGGATGGCAGAGGGGGATGATTACATCATCCCGCCCATGCCGCCCATGTCGGGCATGCCGCCGCCGGCCGCGCCCTTGGGCTCGGGCTTCTCGGCGATCATGGCTTCGGTCGTGATCAGCAGACCGGCCACCGAGGAGGCGTCCTCCAGCGCGGTGCGGACGACCTTCGCGGGGTCGATCACGCCGAACTTGAACATGTCGCCATATTCCTCGGTCTGGGCGTTGAAGCCGAAGGCCTTGTCGGTCGATTCGCGGACCTTGCCGGCCACGACGGCGCCGTCGACGCCCGCGTTCTCGGCGATCTGGCGCATCGGAGCTTCCAGCGCGCGGCGCACGATGGCGATGCCGGCGTTCTGGTCGCTGTTCGCGCCTTCCAGACCTTCCAGCACCTTGCCACCCTGCACCAAGGCCACGCCGCCACCGACGACCACGCCTTCCTGGACGGCCGCACGGGTCGCGTTCAGGGCGTCGTCGACGCGGTCCTTGCGCTCTTTCACTTCGATTTCCGACATGCCGCCGACGCGGATCACGGCAACACCGCCGGCCAGCTTGGCCACGCGCTCCTGCAGCTTCTCCTTGTCATAGTCCGAGGTGGTCTCCTCGATCTGCTGACGGATCTGAGCGACGCGGGCCTCGATCTCGGGCTTGTCACCGGCGCCATCGACGATGGTGGTGTTGTCCTTGTTGATCGTAACCTTCTTGGCGCGGCCCAGCATGTCGATGCCGACATTCTCCAGCTTCATGCCCAGATCTTCGCTGATCACCTGACCGCCGGTCAGGATGGCGATGTCCTGCAGCATGGCCTTGCGGCGATCGCCGAAGCCCGGTGCCTTGACGGCCGCGATCTTCAGACCGCCGCGCAGCTTGTTGACGACCAGCGTGGCCAGGGCCTCGCCTTCGACATCCTCGGCCACGATGACGAGGGGCTTGCCCGACTGGATCACGGCTTCCAGCAGCGGAACCATCGGCTGCAGCGACGACAGCTTCTTCTCGTGCAGCAGGATGTAGGCGTCTTCCAGATCCGCGATCATCTTGTCGGGATTGGTGACGAAGTAGGGCGAGAGATAGCCGCGGTCGAACTGCATGCCTTCGACGACTTCGACCTCGGTCTCCATCCCCTTGTTCTCTTCGACGGTGATGACACCCTCGTTGCCGACCTTCTGCATCGCGTCGGCGATCTGACGGCCGATCGAGGCTTCGCCGTTGGCCGAGATGGTGCCGACCTGAGCGACTTCGTCGCTGTCGTTCACCGGGCGCGAGGCGGCCTTGATGGCCTCGACGACCTTCGAGGTGGCCAGGTCGATGCCGCGCTTCAGGTCCATCGGGTTCATGCCGGCGGCGACCGCCTTCATGCCTTCCTTGACGATGGCCTGAGCCAGGACGGTGGCGGTGGTGGTGCCGTCGCCGGCCTCATCGTTGGTGCGCGAAGCGACTTCGCGGACCATCTGGGCGCCCATGTTCTCGAACTTGTCGGACAGCTCGATCTCTTTCGCGACCGAGACGCCGTCCTTGGTGATGCGGGGCGCACCGAAGGACTTGTCGATCACCACGTTGCGGCCTTTGGGGCCGAGCGTCACCTTGACCGCATCGGCCAGGATGTTGACGCCTTTCAGCATGCGGTCGCGGGCGTCCGTGCTGAACTTGACTTCTTTCGCAGCCATTTAATTCTCCTGAATTCAGTGTTGAGGAAAGGGATCGACGATCAGGCCAGAACGCCCAAGATGTCGCTTTCCTTCATGATCAGCAGCTCTTCGCCGTCGACGGTCACCTCGGTGCCCGACCACTTGCCGAACAGCACGCGGTCGCCGGTCTTGACGGACGGCGCGATCAGCTCGCCGGAATCCTTGCGCGCGCCTTCGCCGACCGAGATGATCTCGCCCTCGGCGGGCTTCTCCTTGGCGTTGTCGGGGATGATCAGACCGCCCTTGGTCTTTTCTTCCGACTGGACGCGGCGGACCAGCACACGGTCATGCAGCGGTTTGAATGCCATTGTCGAACACTCCGATGTTTCAGGTTGCAGTGTTGCACTGTTGGCACTCACCGGATGCGAGTGCCAATGGGGGAGAGATAGGACGGGTGCGACCGCCTGTCAACGGGGTCGACGTGCGTTCCGCGACCGTCGGCACTGGTTCGCGCGCCCCCGATATGTCAGCCTGTGCGCCGCCCCGACCCCCGTCGAAAGGACCCAGATGCGCCTGCTGATCGCTGCCGCCCTTCTTGCCCTCTCCGGCCAGTCGGCCCTTGCGGCCTGCACCGGACGCGACCTCATGGCCGCGCTGCCGCCCGAGCGGGCCGCCGCGATCCGCGCCGCCAGCGAGGCCGTGCCCTATCACGAGGGGCTGCTGTTTCAGGCCGAGCGCGGCGATCAGCGCATCACCCTGATCGGCACCTATCATTTCCCCGATCCGCGGCATCAGGCGACGCTGGACCGGGTGGCCCCCGCGCTGGCCGCAGCCGATGCGCTGTTCGTCGAGGCCGCGCCTGCGGATGAGGATCGCCTGGCCAAGGCCCTGGCCGCCGATCCCACGCTGATGGTCGATCCCGACGGCCCCACGCTGCCCGAGCGGCTGGCGCCCGCGGAATGGGACGCGCTGGCTCAGGCCATGTCCGACCGTGGCACGCCCGGCGTCATCGCGGCGCGGATGCGGCCCTGGTACGTGGCGCTGATGCTGGGCGTGTCGCCCTGCATGGTCCGCGCCATGGCCGATGGCAGCGGAGAGCAGGGCCTTGATCGCATGCTGGCGCAGGAGGCGCAGGCGGCGGGTGTCCCGGTCCGGTCGCTGGAGCCGTGGGACACGATCTTCGGCCTCTTCGCCGGGCTCAGCCCGGAGGAGGAGCTGGACATGATCCGCGCGGGCCTGCCCGCCGCCCACTATGCCGACGATTACGCGGTGACGCTGACCGACGCTTATTTCCGCGGCGAGGTCTGGAGCATCTGGGAGTTCGGCCGCTTCGACGCCTATGCGAATTCCGGCCTGTCTCGGCAGGCCGTGGACGATCAGCTGAGCCTGGTCCGGACGCGGCTGATGGACGACCGCAACCGCGCCTGGATCGCGCCGCTGCTGCAGGGGGCGAAACGCGCCGGGCCGGACGGCATCGTCGCGGCCTTCGGCGCGCTGCACCTGCCCGGAGAGGCGGGGGTGCTGTCGCTGTTGGAGGATCAGGGTTTCACCATCACCCGCCTGGACGGGTGACGGCGGGCGTTACTGGCCGTTCAGCACACCCAGGGCATGGGCGCGGCCCTGCTTGACATAGGTGATGCGGCTGTCGCCGATTTCGCTGATCGTGCCGCCGTTGATGCGGTCGCCAAGGCGCAGCGTCAGGACGCGCCCGTTCGACAGGCGCACCAGCGCGCGGCTGGCGCGGCCCGCGCCGATCGTGCCGATGATCTGCGTGCTGCTCAGCTGGATGCCGTCCTTGACGGTGGCGCTGGCGGCGGCGTTGCCGATGGCGCTTTGCGGGACGGCGGCGACGACCTCGGGCTCGCTGTCCACCTCCGGGGGCTGATAGCGCTGGTTGCGCGAGGCGGCGGCGCGGGCCTCGGCCTCGGCCTGGGCGCGGGCGCGGGCTTCGGCCTGGGCGCGGGCCTGTGCCTCGGCACGGGCATCGGCGGCGGCGTGGGACCGGGCGCGAGCCTCGGCCTGGGCCTGCAGCTCGTCGTCCAGGCGTCGCTGCTCGGCGATCGCGGCCTCGGCCGACTGCGCCTCGGCGGCGGCGCGCAGATCGGGGGCCGAGGGGGCCAGTGCCGCCGCGGCCACGGGTGCGGCGGCGGCCATCGCATTGACCGCAGCACCGCCCGCACGACGCGGCGGGATCGCCGATGAAGTCAGCGCGCTGAGCCCCACAGCGCCGGGGCGGGCGGGGCTTGCGTCGATCGCCGCGGCGATGGCCTGTTCGACCGCCGGATCGGCGGCGCGGCTGCCCGGTCGGGCCAAGGGCCGGGCCGAGCGCGCGATGGCGCCCGCCGGGGCGGCCGTGGGCGCGCTGGCGACGGCAGGTTGCGTGACGGGGGCCGCCAGGCTGGCGCGCGCGGTGGGGCGGGGGCTGCTGACCGCCTCGGCGACCGCGGCCTCGACCGCGCTCTGCGACGGGGCGCGGACCGAGACGGGCTTGCGCGTCGGACGGGCATCGGCCAGCTGGAAGACCAGCCCGCGTTCCGCCGGGCTCAGCCCGCCGTTTCCGGCCTGCGCGGTGCGCAGATCGCGCAGCTGGGCGCGGATCGCATCGCGCTCGGCAAGGGTCAGGTGCAGCGGCTGGTCATCCTCGGGCGTGCTGCCCTCCTCCAGAAGCGACAGCTGTTCGGGGCGCGACGGCGGGCGCGATCCGGCCTGCCCCTCGGGGCGCTGCGGTGCGGGCGCGCTGGTCTGCGCGGTGTCGGGCGCGGCACTGCGCGCACTGGGCGGGCGCGATGCGGGCGCGGCGGCCGGAGAGGCGGCCTGCGGTGCGGCGGCGGGCGCGGGTGCGGCAGGGGCGGCGGCGCGGGGCGCCTCGGCCGGGCGCGACGGCGGGCGCGCGGCGGCGACCGGCGTCGGCGTGGGACGGTTCTGGACCTCGAAGGGCAGCGGGTTCGCGGGCACTTGCGGCTGGCGGTCCGGCGCGGCCGGGGCGGCGGCGGCGGCAGGCGTCGCGCGCGGCGGACGGGCCGAGCTGGCCAGCCGCTCGGCCACGGGTACGGGCGCCGGGGTGGCCGCAGGGCGCGGCGCCGGCGCGACCGGTGCAACCGCCGCGGGCGCTTCGGCGCTCTCGGCCACGGGGGCAGGCGCGGCTTCAGCGGTGGCGGTCTCGGTGGGCGCAGGCTGTGGCGCGGCGACCGGAGCCGTCAATGCGGCGACCGACGTGGCCGCGGCGGCCTGGTCCGGCGTCGCAGTCGGTGCCACGGCGGCAGGTTCAGGCAGGGGCGCGGGCGCGGCGCTGGCGGCACGGGCCTGTGCCAGCGCTTCGGCCAGGGCCAGATCCAGCGCATCGGGCTGCGCCGGACCCTGCGGCGCGGGTGCGGGAAGGGCCTCCGGCGCGGTCTCGGCGACGGTGGCCGCGGGTGCAGGGGCGGCAGGTGCGGCCTCGGGCGCCGGCAGCGGCGTCGTCTCGGGCGCGGGTGCTGCGGTCACCACCTCGCCTTCGGGCGCGGGTCGGCCCAGCAGCACCAGCGCCAGAACCAGCGCCAGGGACAGCCCGCCCACCATCACGGGCAGGCGCGCCGGGTCCAGGTCGCGCAGCCGCTCGATCAGGCCGGGGGCCTTGGCGGCCTCGGGTGCGGGCGCTTGACCGCGCTGGCTGCGGGCGGCGGCGGCGCGGCTGTGCACGGCCTCGGCACGCGGCGACAGGCGACGCGCGCTGAGGGGCGGGGTGGTGCCGTGGCGGATCACCGTGCCGGGCGCGACGGGCGCCGGCTCATCGGCCGGTGCCGGAGCGACGGACGGGGCGGCTGTCACCACCACATGCGGCGTGATGCGCGAGATGACGGTCGCGGGGATCGGCACGGGCACCGGCGCGACGACGGCCGGGGCCTCCGCCTGCGGGGCGTCCGCGGCAGGCGCGTCGATCACGGGGGCCAGCACGCGGGCCTGGCTGAGGTCGGGTCCGCTGAAGGGGCGGCGGTTGAACCGCTCCTGCGCCAGCCGCGAGGGACCGAAGTCGGGGCAGCCGTCGAAGCGGTCGTCGCCCGGACGCGCCTGGAAGCCCGTGGGACGGAAGCCCTGGGCGCAGGCGAATTCCTCGGCCTCGTCCAGGGTGCGGCGCGACACGGCGGCGACGCGCAGCGTCTCGATGTCGCCGTTGACGGCGGGGCACCAGTCGAAGGCCAGCTCATCCGCGCCATAGGGGGTGGCCGCCTCCAGCGCGCGGGCGATGGTCGCGGCCGTGTCCGACCCGAAGGGCACCGTCAGCACGGTGTAGAGGATCTGGTCGTCGGGGATCACCAGCACGGTGTCCAGCTCTCCGATCTGACCGCCCGCCTGCTGGCGCAGCCCGTTCAGCACCGAGGCCAGGTCGCCGCGCGCGAAGCGGGCCTGCCCCAGGGGCTGCCAGTCGAGGCCGTCGCGGCATTCCAGCTGCACCGCCTCCTGGGTAAAGCTCATGGCGAATTCGGGAGGCGCGGCGTGCTGGTTCATGGCTGTCTTCACTGCTCGGGGTGCGGCGCGTGGGCGTGCCCCGCGACGTCGTTATACACCGTCCATCACTACCCCAAATTGTGGAGTGTTGAAAGAAGAACTGCCATATCTGTGATCGGATTTCGGGCGGCGGGGGCTAGGAACAAAGCCGGGGGCAGGGCATCAAGGCGGCATGGATACCGCGATCAGAAAGGATCCTTCGATGCGACCCACCTTCAACGGCCGCGCCATGCGGCGCCTGACGCTGACCGCCGCGCTGGCGGCGCTGAGCGCGGGGCCCGTGCTGGCGGCCCCCATGGCCTGCGGCCCGGCCGGACCCTCGCGCCTTATCGTCACCGGCGAGGGCCAGTCCCGCATCGCCCCCGACATGGCGACCATCCAGCTGGGCGTCACCACCCAGGCCGACAGCGCCGCCGCCGCCATGGAGCAGAACAGCACCCAGCAGCAGGCCGTGATCGACGCGCTGACCGGCGCGGGCATCGCCGAGGCCGATATCCAGACCTCCGGGCTGAATCTGAATCCGCTGATGCAGTACGGCGAGAACCAGGCCCCGACCGTCACCGGCTATCAGGCGACGAACACCGTGGCCGTGCGCGTCGCCGACCTGGCGCGCCTTGGCGAGGTGCTGGACGCGATCGTGTCGGCGGGCGCGAACGAGATCGGCGGCATCAGCTTCAGCCGCGAGGACGGCGCGGGCGCGCTGGACGAGGCGCGCGGGCAGGCGGTCGCCGATGCGCGCCGCAAGGCCGAGCTGCTGGCCGAGGCGGCAGGCGTCGATCTGGGTCCCGTGCTGACCCTGCGCGACATCCAGACCGGCGGTGGCGCCCCGGCGCCGATGATGCGCATGGAGGCCGCCATGGCCGACAGCGTGCCTGTCCAGCCCGGTCAGGTGCAGATGTCGGCCCAGGTCGAGATCGAGTACGCCCTGGCCGGCGAGGGCGCCTGCGCCCCGATGGGCCATCGCGGTCATCACGGCGGCCCCGATGGTGGTCCGGAGGGCAAGCCGGTCCATCCGCCGATGCCCGGCGACGGCGCTCCCGCGCCGGACGAGCCGATCGTTCCCGGCATCGTCGAGCCGCTGCCCGAAGCGCCCGCCAACTGACGCGACGCGCGCGGGCCGGGACGACCCCGGCCCGCGCGCCCTTCAGGCGGTGGCCTGCGCCAGCGCCTGGTCCAGGTCAGCGATCAGGTCGTCCGCATCCTCGATGCCGACCGACAGGCGCACGACCTCGGGGGCGGCCCCGGCGGCGCGCTGCTGCTCCTCCGTCAGCTGCCGGTGCGTGGTCGAGGCCGAGTGGATCACCAGCGATCGCGCATCGCCCAGATTGGCCACATGGCTGAAGAGCTTCAGCGCGTCGACCAGCCGCACCGCCGCCTCATAGCCGCCCTTGATCGCGAAGGTGAACAGCGCCCCCGTCCCCTTGGGATAGAGCCTGCGCGCCGTCGCGTTCCACGGAGAGCTGTCCAGCCCGGCATAGGTCACCCGCTCGACCCGCGGATCGGCCTCCAGCCAGGCGGCGACCTTCCGCGCGTTCTCGACATGGCGGGCCATGCGCAGGGGCAGGGTCTCGATCCCCATCAGCGTGTAATGCGCGCCCTGGGGGTTCATGGTCATACCCAGATCGCGCAGCCCCACCGCGATGCCGTGGAAGGTGAAGGCCATGTCGCCGAAGGTCTGATGGAAGACCATGCCGTGATAGGCGGGCTCGGGGGCCGACAGGCTGGGAAACTTGTCGCTGGCCGACCAGTCGAAGCGGCCGCTGTCCACCACGACGCCGCCCGTGACGGTGCCGTTGCCGGTCATGTACTTCGTCAGGCTGTGCACGACCAGGGTCGCGCCCATCTCGATGGGGCGGCACAGATAGGGGGTGGCCAGGGTGTTGTCCACGATCAGCGGCACCCCCGCCGCATCGGCCACCGCCGCGACGGCGGGAATGTCGGTGACGTAGCCGCCGGGATTGCTGATCGATTCGCAGAAGACCGCCCGCGTATCCGCGTCGATCGCCGCGCGCAGCGCCTCGGCATCGTCCATGTCGACGAACTTCACCGACCAGCCGAAGCGGCGGATCGTATGACTGAACTGCGTGACCGTCCCGCCATAGAGCCGGGTCGAGGCCACGATGTTGCGCCCCGGCGCCATCAGCGGGAACAGCGCCATGATCTGCGCTGCGTGGCCCGATGAGCAGCAGACCGCCCCCGCGCCCCCCTCCAGCGCCGCGATGCGGGCCTGCAGCGCCGCCACCGTCGGGTTGGTCAGGCGGGAGTAGATGTATCCCACTTCCTGCAGGTTGAAGAGCCGCGCCGCGTGATCGGCGTCGCGGAAGGCATAGGCCGTCGTCTGATAGATCGGCACCTGACGCGCGCCGGTCGCCGGATCGGCCTGAGATCCGGCATGGATCGCCATCGTGTCAAAGCCCTGTGCGTCGGTCATGCTGGTCCCCCCTTGGTGATGACCGGCGAAGGGTAATCCGCCGGTGCGGGCGCTCACAACCGGGAAAGGGTTTCGCCTTTCGCGCGTCCGGACAGCAGGCGCCTTCTCTCAGCGGCCCTGACGGCGCGCCATGAAGGCCAGCTTCTCGAACAGGGCCACGTCCTGTTCGTTCTTCAGCAGCGCGCCGTGCAGACGGGGCAGCATGGTGCCGGGGTCGCGGGCCAGGTCCTCGGGGGACAGGTCATCCGCCAGGATCAGCTTCAGCCAGTCCAGGAACTCGCTGGTCGAGGGTTTCTTCTTCAGCCCCGGCGCCTCGCGCAGCTCCAGGAACTGCGACAGGGCCGTCTCCAGCAGGCGCGGCTTCAGCCCCGGATGGTGCACCGCGACGATGGCCTTCAGCGTCTGCGCATCGGGGAAACGAATGTAGTGGAAGAAGCAGCGGCGCAGGAAGGCGTCCGGCAGCTCCTTCTCGTTGTTCGAGGTGATGATGACCACGGGGCGGTGCGTGGCGCGGACGGTCTCTCCGGTCTCGTAGACGTGGAACTCCATCCGGTCCAACTCCTGCAGCAGGTCGTTGGGAAACTCGATGTCGGCCTTGTCCACCTCGTCGATCAGCAGCACGACGCGGGACGGCGCGGCGAAGGCCTGCCACAGCTTGCCCCGGCGGATATAGTTGCCGACGTCATGGACCCGCGCATCGCCCAGCTGGCTGTCGCGCAGGCGGCTGACGGCGTCATATTCGTAAAGGCCCTGCTGCGCCTTGGTCGTGGATTTCACGTGCCATTCGATGATGGGCATGTCCAGGCTGGCCGCGACCTGACGGGCCAGTTCGGTCTTGCCGGTGCCCGGCTCTCCCTTCACCAGAAGCGGGCGTTCCAGCGTCACGGCGGCATTGACCGCCAGCGCCAGATCGGGCGGCGCGACATAACGGTCCGTTCCGGTGAACTGCATGAAAACTCTCCTTCTGTGCAGGCGCTTGGCGAAAGGGGGATGTTCGGGCCGCCAAGGCCTTTCCGCCCTTTAAGGCTAGTGACAAGCAGGACGCCATACTTTATGGGGGCGCGCAAGGTGCCGGTATTTTTGCTCCGCCCGGCACTGCCGGAGGACGTAATGAAAGCCCAGACCTTCCTGCCCCAGGACTATCGTCCCGCCGAGGACGAGCCCTTCATGAATGAACGCCAGCGCGAATATTTCCGTCGTAAGCTGGAGGCGTGGAAGCAGGAATTGCTCGACCAGTCGGCGGAAACCCTCGAAGGCCTGCAGGACAGCGCCCGCAGCGTGCCCGACCTGGCCGACCGCGCCAGCGAGGAGACCGACCGCGCGCTGGAACTGCGCACGCGCGACCGTCAGCGTAAGCTGGTCAGCAAGATCGACCAGGCCCTGCGCCGCATCGAGACCGGCGATTTCGGCTATTGCGAGATGACCGGAGAGCCGATCAGCCTGCGCCGCCTGGATGCCCGCCCCATAGCCACGATGACGCTGGAGGCGCAGGAGCGCCACGAGCGCAAGGAGCGGGTCCACCGCGACGACTGATCCGCAACGGGGCCCGTCGCCGCATCGCAGGAGGGCTGCCGTGACCGCGCTGTCGAACCGTCCCATCACCGTGATCGGCGCGGGCATCGGCGGGCTGACCGCCGCGCTGGCCCTGGCGCGGCGTGGCGCGCGGGTCGTCGTCCTGGAACGCGCGCCCGCACTGGGCGAGGTCGGGGCGGGCATACAGCTTTCGGCCAATGCCGTGCGGGTCCTGGACGCGCTGGGCCTCGGTCCCGCACTGGAGCGTGGCGCGCTCCGCAATGCGGCGGTGCAGCTCAACGATGCGCGGGGCAGGCGGGTGCTGCGCATGGACCTGCTGGCGCACCGTCCCGACGCCCGCTTCCTGCTGATCCACCGCCCGCGGCTGATCGCCCTCCTGGCCGACGCCGTGCAGGCCGCCGGGGTGACCCTGCGGCTGGGGGTGGAGGGCAGCGCCGCCGAGGAGGGGCTCTGCATCGCCGCCGATGGGCTGCGCAGCGCGCATCGCGCCGTGCTGAACGGGCCGCAGGTGCCGTTCTTCACCGGCCAGACGGCCTGGCGCGCGGTCATTCCCGATCCCGGAGGCCCGGCCGAGGCGCAGGTCTTCATGGCCCCCGGCCGGCATCTGGTCAGCTATCCCCTGCCGCAGGGCCTGCGCAACATCGTGGCCGTCGAGGAACGCGCCGCCTGGCACGAGGAGGGCTGGTCCCATCCGGGCGACCCGGACCGCCTGCGCGCGGCTTTCGCCGATATGCGCGGCCCGGTGCTCGGCTGGCTGGCCCGGGTGCGCGAGACCAACCTCTGGGGCCTGTTCCGTCATCCGGTGGCGGCGCGCTGGCATGACGACCGGCTGGTCCTGCTGGGCGACGCCGCCCATCCGACGCTGCCCTTCCTTGCGCAGGGCGCGGGCATGGCGATCGAGGATGCCTGGACGCTGGCTGCCTGCCTTGACGCGATCCCGGATCAGGGCGCGGCGCTGGCCCGCTATCAGGCGCTGCGCCAGCCGCGCGTGACGCGCATCGTGGAGGCCGCGAACGGCAACGCACGCAACTATCACCTGGGCGGCGTGAAGCGGGTGGGGGCGCATGCCGTCCTGCGGGTGGCGGACCGGCTGGCGCCTTCGGTCATGCCGGGGCGGTTCGACTGGCTCTACGACTTCGATCCGGTGGCGCAGCGCCCCTGAGCCCATCGGGGCGACGCCGGGGGTCCGGGGGGCGCATAGCCCCCTGGCCGTCGCGGGACGCAGGTCAGGCCGCGCGTTCGACCGCCGCGACGATGCCGTCCACGACCTCGCGCAGGACGGTCTCGTCCTCGGCCTCGGCCATCACGCGGATCAGAGGCTCGGTCCCGGACTTGCGGATCAGGACGCGCCCCGACCCGGCCAGACGCGCCTCGGCATCGGCGATCGTGCGGCGCACCGGCTCCGCGGCCAGCGGATCGGCCCCCGCCGCAAAGCGCACGTTCTTCAGCATCTGCGGCACCGGCTCGAACTGGCTGACCAGGTCGCTGGCCGTGCGCCCGGTCTCGGCCATCGCGCCCAGCACCTGCATCGCCGCGACCAGCCCGTCGCCGGTGGTGGCATAGTCGGTCATGACGATGTGGCCCGATTGCTCGCCACCCAGGTTGAAGCCGCCCTCGCGCATGCGCTCGACCACATAGCGGTCGCCGACCTGCGTCCGCTCCAGCCGCAATCCGCGCGTGCCCAGATACCGCTCCAGCCCCAGGTTCGACATGACCGTCGCGACCAGCGCGCCGCCCGACAGGCGACCCTGTTCGGCCCAACGCCCGGCCAGCAGCGCCATGATCTGATCGCCGTCCGCCACGCGGCCGGTCTGGTCCACGATCACCACCCGGTCGGCATCGCCGTCCAGGCTGATGCCCAGATCGGCGCCATGGGCACGGACCGCCTCGGCGCAGGCCTGCGGATGGGTGCTGCCGACGCCATCGTTGATGTTGAACCCGTCCGGCTTGACCCCGATCGGGATGACATCCGCGCCCAGCTCCCACAGCACGTCCGGGGCCGCGCGATAGGCCGCGCCGTTGGCGCAATCCAGCACGACCTTCAGCCCGTCCAGCCGCAGCCCGGCCGGAAAGGTCGTCTTGGCATATTCCATGTAGCGCCCGCGCCCGTCCTCGATCCTCTTGGCACGGCCGATCTCGGCGGGCTGGACGGGCTGCAATTCGCCCGCGACGATGGATTCGATCTCGGCCTCGGCCTCGTCGGACAGCTTGAAGCCGTCGGGGCCGAAGAACTTGATGCCGTTGTCCTCGGCCGGGTTGTGGCTGGCCGAGATCATGATCCCCAGATCGGCCCGCATCGAGCGGGTCAGGAACCCCACCGCCGGCGTCGGCACCGGTCCCAGCAGCAGGACGTTCATCCCCGTGCTGGTCAGCCCCGCCGTCAGCGCGTTCTCCAGCATGTAGCCCGACAGGCGGGTGTCCTTGCCGATCACCACGCGGTGCCGGTTGCGGCCGTCGCGGCGGAAATAGCGGCCGGCGGCGGCACCAAGGCGCAGCGCCATCTCGGCGGTCATCGGAAAGCTGTTGGCGCGACCGCGCACGCCGTCGGTGCCGAAAAGTTTCCTGCTCATGCCTCTGCCTCTTTGGTCTCGTTCAGGGCCGCGATGAGGCGCAGCGCCTGTGCATGCGGGGCCACGTCATGGACGCGGTGGATCTGGACGCCCTGGGCCGCGGCGGCGACCGTCAGGGCCAGGGTGCCGGGCATGCGGGCCTCGGGTGCCTCGGCGCCGCCGATGCGTCCGATGAACCGCTTGCGCGACACCCCCAGAAGGATGGGGCATCCCAGCCCGTGATACAACGATATCCTGCGCAGGATCGCCAGGTTGTGGGCCTCGGTCTTGCCGAAGCCGATGCCCGGATCGACCAGGATCGCGGCGCGCGGGATGCCCGCCGCCTCGGCCCGCGCGACCCGCGCCTCCAGCGCGTCATAGACGTCCAGCAGCACGTCGCCATAGCGCGGATCGTCCTGCATCGTCTCGGGCAGGCCCTGCGCATGCATCACGCAGAGCGGCACGCCCCGCGCCGCGACCAGCCCGGCCAAAGTGGGGTCGAAATCCAGCCCCGACACGTCGTTGACCATGCCCGCCCCGGCCTCCAGCGCGGCCTCTGCCACGGCGGCCTTGCGCGTGTCGATGGAGAGGGGCAGCGCCCCCCGGACGGCGGCGATCACCGGGCGGATGCGGGCGATTTCCTCGGGGACGGCGATCTCGGCCGCGCCGGGGCGGGTCGATTCGCCGCCGATGTCCAGCAGGTCGGCGCCATCGGCGATCAGGCGGCGGGCCTGCGCCACGGGGTCGTAGCGGCCACCGTCGGAAAAGCTATCGGGCGTCGCGTTCACGATGCCCATCAGCTGCGGCCGCGCCATCGTCAGCCCCAGCAGCGGCTGGCGCGGTGCGGTCAGGGCGGCGATCACCGCGTCGGGGGCGCGGTCCACGACCTGCGGGGTGCGGCCCCGTTCCAGCCGTTCCAGAAGGGTGAAGCCGGTCCAGCCGCCCGCCAGCCGCCAGCGCCCGCCCTCGGGCTGCGGGATGGGCCGGAAATAGGCGCGGGGCGCGCTGCTCATGCCGTGGCGGGGACCACCCGCGCGACGGTCACGTCCAGACCGTCCGGCACTGTGGGCAGCGGATCGGCGGCCGGACCCGCCACGTCGATGCGCCCCGCGCCCAGCCTGCCGGCCAGCCAGAAGGCCAGCGCGGCCGGGGTCTGGCCCGCGGCCTCGGCATCCATGGCCAGGCGGGTCGGCGCCCAGATCACCGGTTGGCACAGCTGGATCGCGGCGTCCAGCTCGGTCCGCGTCTCGGCCACCTCGACGGCCAGATCGCCGCCCAGGGTCCAGGCCGCCCGGTCCAGCGCCAGAAGCGCCAGGCGCCGGGCATGGGGGCCGCCGGTCGGCTCGGCCGCGACCTGCGGCAGGATCACGACGGCGCCCTCGGGCAGGGCCGCGCCGGGCGCGTGCAGCAGGATCGACACGGGCGCCGCGACGCCGGTCGCCGCCACCCGGCCGCGATGGCGCAGGATGCTGACCCCAAGCGCGCCGGGACCGCGGTCCAGCTTCTCGACGGTGACGGCGATGCAGGCGGCGCGGGGATGGGCCAGGACCTCGGCGGCGATGCGCTCGGCCAGGGTCTCGACCAGGTTGTAGCGCTGATCGGCCAACGCGGTCTCCACGGCCTGGGTCAGCACGTCATAGGACAGGACCAGATCGACGTGATCGCCCGCACCCGCCACCGTGTCGCGCAGATCGACGGTCAGGTTGAAGCGCAGCCGCTGCGCATGGCCGCGTTCGGACTGGAAGGCGCCGATCTCGGCCGAGAGGACGTGGTCGCGCAGAAAGATGCGGTCAGGATGTTCCATGTCCGCCATTCACAGCAAATCGGACGCGCGGGCAAGCCCCGCGTTGGTCAGTTCGACGCGACGCGCTGATTGCCGCGATAGAAGATGTGCCGCCCGATCTGGACGGTGCGCTGGAACCGGTTGGCCCAGGGGGGGCTGACGGCGGGCGTGTGGAAATAGGTCGCGCCGCCGGTCAGCTGGCGCGGGGCGCCGGACAGGGCCTCGGCCGCGATGTCCATGGCGCGCAGATAGGCGGCCTTGTTGCGGATCGGCTTGGCGCCGCCGATGGTGTAGCTGAACTGGCTGGGCTGGTTGATCACGCCGCAGACGGTGCGCGGGAAGGCGCCGCTGTCCACGCGGTTGAGGATGACCTCGGCCACGGCCATCTGGCCTTGGCGGCCCTCGCCGCGGGCCTCGTGGTAGAGCGCCTCGGCCATGCATTCCAGATCCTCGCGCGACACCGGCTGGCTGCGGGTGCTGGCCAGCTGCAGCGTCTCGGGCGGGGTGTCGGGGGTGATCTCGGGCTCGACGGGCATGGCGTCGGCATAGAACAGCGGCGTCGGGCGGGGCGCGTTGGCGGCGGCCTTCAGCGTCGAGAACATCGCGCTGTCATCGGAGAACAGCGAACCGTTCCCCCCTGCGGCGGCAGTCGTGGACAAGAGGGGCATGGCTGTTGCGGCACATAAACAGAGGCGCGCCAGCCGGTGAGACAGCTTGGGCATAGTCAGTCCTAATACAGGTCCCGCATTGACGGGGCATTAAGGCCCGGCCCCGCGAAGGCATCCGCAGACCGGGCGGGCTGACGAAGTGATTAGGTTTTTCATGATCGGCCCGACCATCCCACATCCCCGTGAGGACGGGAACGAGGCGGTTCAGCGCGTTTTTGGGCATGTTTCCGCCGCAGCCCTTGCGCGATTCCGGCGGGAACCGGCACAGGCGCCCGGGCGCGTCAACCGTTGGTTGAGGAATCAGTCAGCCGTCACGCCCGTGCGCCCTCTGATCGCGGACTGGGCCGCGGCCAGCCGCGCGACCGGCACGCGGAAGGGCGAACAGGAGACGTAATCGACCCCCGCAAGGTGGCAGAAGGCGATGGATTCGGGGTTGCCGCCATGCTCTCCGCAGACGCTCAGGGTGATGCCGGGGGCCTGGGCGCGGGCGCGCTGCACGCCGGTCAGGACCAGCTCTCCGACGCCGTCCTGGTCCAGGACGTGGAACGGGTCCTCGGCATAGACGCCCTGGCCGACATAGGTGCCCATGAACCGTCCCGCGTCGTCGCGCGACAGGCCGTAGGTCATCTGCGTCAGGTCGTTCGTGCCGAAGGACAGGAAGGCGCAATGCGCGGCGATGTCGCCCGCGCGCAGGGCGGCGCGCGGCGTCTCGACCATGACGCCGAGGCGATAGGTGAAGTCGGCGCGCATCTCGTTCCTGACGGCGGCGGCGACGGCGTCGATGCGGGTGCGCACCAGTTCGACCTCACGCATGGCGCTGACCAGCGGGATCATGATCTCGGGGACGACCGGATCGCCCTTGCGGCTGGCCTGGACCGTCGCCTCGAAGATCGCGCGGGCCTGCATGTCGTAGATCTCGGGGACGGTGATGCCGAGGCGCACCCCCCGCATGCCCAGCATCGGGTTGAACTCGGTCAGCGCCTCGACGCGGCGGGTCACGTCCGACAGCGGCAGGTCCAGCGATTCGGCCAGCTCGCGCAGCCCCTCGCGGTCATGGGGCAGGAACTCGTGCAGCGGCGGGTCGAACAGGCGGATGGTGACGGGCAGGCCGGCCATGATCTCGAACAGGCGGGCGAAGTCCTGGCGCTGCATGGGCAGGATGCGGTCCAGCGACAGGCGGCGGTCGCCGGGGCTGTCGGCAAAGATCATCTCGCGCATGGCGGGCAGGCGCTCGGCGTCGAAGAACATGTGCTCGGTCCGGCAGAGGCCGATGCCCTGCGCCTGAAAGCGTCGCGCGGTCTCCGCGTCCTCGGGCGTGTCGGCATTGGCGCGCACGCCAAGCCCCCCCACGCCCGCGGCCCAGTCCATCAGCTGCGTGAAGGCGTCGTCCAGCGCCGGCGGCAGCAGGACGGCCGCACCCGCCAGAACCTCGCCCGAACTGCCGTCGATGGTGATCTCGTCGCCCTCGGTCAGGACGCGGCCCCCGGCGCGCAAGGTGCGAGCGCGGGCGTCGATGCTCAGCCCGCTGGCGCCGACGATGCAGGGCAGGCCCAGACCGCGCGCGATGACGGCCGCGTGGCTCGTGGTGCCGCCCCGCTCGGTCAGCACGCCGACCGAGGCATGCATGCCGCGGATGTCCTCGGGGACGGTCTCGCGGCGCACCAGGATGCAGGGCTCGCCCCGCGCATGGGCCGATTGCGCGGCGGCGGCGGTGAAGACGATGCGGCCGGTCGCGGCGCCGGGGCTGGCGTCGATGCCGCGCGCGATCACGTCGCGCGGCGCGCGCGGATCGACCTGATGGTGCAGGAGGTCGGCCAGCGCGCGCGGCTCGACCCGCATCAGCGCCTCCTCGGGGGGGATGATGCCGTCGCGGGCCAGGCTCACGGCGATACGCACGCCCGCCCGGCTGCCGCGCGCCACGCGGGTCGCGTCGATGACGCTGATGCGGCCGCCGGTGACGACGAACTCGATCTGCATCTCCTCGCGCAGGCGTTCGCGCGCGGCGATGCCGAAGCGGACCAGATCGGCGAAGATCTCGGGCGCGGTCTCCTCCAGCGAGGGGCCGCGGTCGTCGCGGGTCAGGTACAGCGTCTCGGCCCCGGCGCCGACGGTGGGGCCGTGGCGCTGGCCGCGGAAGCGGCCCGTCACGCGCGGCGTGCCGGTGACGGGGTCGATGAACTGAATCGTGCCCGAGCCGCAGATGCCGGGGCCAAGCGCCAGCGCCATCTCCTGCACCACCAGGCCCAAGGGGGCGTCGGCGGGCGCGCCCTTGGCCTGGCGCAGCAGCCGCGCGGTGGGGCCGTCCCAGGCCCGCGCCATGCTGCGCAGCACCTGGGCCAGCTGCTCGGCAGGGTCCTGGGGGAAGGGCTGATCCATCTCCGCCTGATAGGAGCGCAGGGCCTGGGACAGCGCGTCGGGGCCGTCATGGCTGAACAGGTCGGGGTCCAGCCGCGCGATGTGGATGGCATAGTTCTGCACGAAGGACAGATAGACCGCATCGGCATTGGCCTGCCCGATCTGTTCGGCCAGCCGCGCGTGCAGGTCGGCATTCACCCCCACGTTCAGCACCGTTCCAGGCCCGCCCCATTCGGGCATCGCCGCCGACGGGCGCACGCTGACCAGCCCGCTGCCCGCAAAGATCGCGCGCAGCGCATCCACGGGCATGGCGCGGCCTTGCGCGATCAGGCGCACCGTGTCCGCGCCGATGGCAAAGCTGGGCGGCACGGGAAGCTGCATCCGGACCAGACGCTGCAGGCATTTGGCGCGCCAGCCGTGCAGCTCGCGCCGGATGGGGGCCGAGGGGGTGATCTGCTGGGCGAGGTCTGGGGTCTGGATGCTCATGTCACGGGCATCCTAGGAGCCGCGCCGCCCGGCCCGCAAGCGGTATATGCGGCGGCGCAGCACAAACCGTGCGGCCTCTCGGCGCAGGCTCCCGAGGGAAGGAAAAGGGGGGCCGCCGGCCCCCCTTCATGACATCGGCTGAGGGTCAGCCCGCGTCGGCATCCTCGGCCGGGGCGTCCTCGGCGGGCGCCTCCTCGGCGGGGGCCGCGTCATCGGAACCGGCGATGGTGACCGACAGCATGTAGTCGGGCTCGGTCACGGCACCGTTGGCCGCCGCGTCGCCCTTCTTGATGGCGTCCAGAACCTCCCAGCCCTCGATCAGCTGGCCCACGACGGTATATTCGCCGTCCAGGAAGGGCGCCGGGGCCAGGTCGATGAAGAACTGGCTGTTGGCGCTGTTGGGGTCCATGGCGCGGGCCATGCCCACGGTGCCGCGGTCGAAGGTCGCGTCGCTGAACTCGGCCTCAAGGTCGGGCAGGTCGCTGCCGCCCATGCCGGCCATGGCGGTGTCGCCATCTTGGCGGCCGTTCTCGACGTCGCCGGTCTGGGCCATGAAGCCGTCGATCACGCGGTGGAAGACCACCCCGTCATAGGCGCCCTGATTGGTCAGCTCGACCAGGCGGGTGACGTGGTTCGGGGCCAGGTCCTCGCGCAGGTCCAGGACGATCGTGCCCTTGGACGTGCCTTCGGCATCCGCGACCTCGATCACCATGTTCGGGCCGTCGGTATCCTCGACGGCGGGGTTGGTGCCCTGCGCGGTCGCGGCGGAGCCCAGCATCAGCAGGGCGGGGATCAGGGCCAGCTTACGCATCGGCGGCCACCTTGACGCTGATCATGCGGTCGGGGTTCACCGGCGGCTCGCCGCGGGCGATCTTGTCGACATGCTCCATCCCCGAGATGACGCGGCCATAGACGGTGTACTGGCCGTTCAGGAAATGGTTGTCCTTGAAGTTGATGAAGAACTGGCTGTTCGCGCTGTTCGGGTTCTGCGACCGGGCGGCGCCCAGGGTCCCACGGTCATGCGGCAGCTTTGAGAATTCCGCCGGCAGGTCCGGCAGGTCCGAACCGCCCGTGCCCGAACGGCCCGGGTTGTAGTTCTTTTCCATGTTCGCATGCTCGACATCGCCGGTCTGGGCCATGAAACCCTCGATCACGCGGTGGAACGCCACGTTGTCATAGGCGCCGGCGCGGGCCAGCTCCTTCATGCGCTCGGCATGCTTGGGCGCCACGTCCTTCAGCAGCTCGATGACGACGGGGCCGTCCTTCAGCTCGATGATGACGGTGTTCTCCGGGTCCTTGATCTCGGCCATCTGGCCCTCCTTTGTCAGGTGCGACCCCTGATCTAGGGGCTGTCGCGGCCCGGTGCAACGCGCGAAACCGTGACGGGGTCCCGATGCGGTCGCATGGGCGCGGCCTGATCGGGCGCGGTTGACGGCGCGCCTGCCATGCGGGACAAGTTCCGCCAAACTTGGACCCTGAGGGATGCGACATGGCAAAGTTCAACACCATCGACGACATGGATCTTGACGGAAAGGTCGTGCTGACCCGCGTCGACGTGAACGTTCCCGTCGAGGACGGCCAGGTCACCGACACGACGCGCATCGACAAGATCGTGCCGACGGTCAAGGACATCCAGGCCAAGGGCGGCATTCCCGTCCTTCTGGCGCATTTCGACCGCCCCAAGGGCAAGCGCGTGGATGCCATGAGCCTGCGCCAGATCCTGCCCGCGCTGGAGGCGGCCCTGGGTCAGCCGGTGGTCTTTGCCGAGGACTGCATCGGCGGCGCGGCCAAGCGGGTCGTGGCGGCGCTGGAGCCGGGGCAGGTGGCCCTGCTGGAGAACACGCGCTTTCACGCGGGCGAGGAGGAGAACGACGCCACCTTCGCCGCGTCGCTGGCGGCGCTTGGCGGGGCCTATGTGAACGACGCGTTCTCGGCAGCCCACCGGGCGCATGCCTCGACCGAGGCGCTGGCGCGGCTCTTGAACGCGGGCGCGGGCCGGCTGATGGAGGCCGAGCTGAAGGCGCTGGACGCGGCCCTGGGCGATCCGCAGCGGCCGGTGATGGCGGTCGTGGGCGGCGCCAAGGTCTCGACCAAGCTGGAACTACTGACGAACCTGGTCGAGAAGGTCGACCATCTGGTGATCGGCGGCGGCATGGCCAACACCTTCCTGGTCGCCAAGGGCGTGGAGGTCGGCAAGTCGCTGGCCGAACGCGACATGGCCGACACGGCCCGCGCGATCCTGGAGAAGGCCGAGGCCACGGGCTGCCGCATCCACCTGCCGGTGGACATCGTGGTCGCGCGCGAATTCAAGGCCGGCGCCGCGTCCGAGACGCTGCCCGTCGATCAGTGCCCCGCCGATGCGATGATCCTGGACGCCGGCCCCGACACGGTCGAGGCGCTGCGCCAGGCCATGACCGCCTGCCGCACGCTGATCTGGAACGGCCCCTTGGGCGCCTTCGAGATCGCGCCCTTCGACGCGGCCACGAACGCCGCCGCGCAGGCCGCGGCCGATCTGACCGATCAGGGCGTGCTGACCTCGGTCGCCGGGGGCGGCGACACGGTCGCGGCGCTGAACAAGGCGGGCGTGGCCGAGCGGTTCACCTTCATCTCGACCGCGGGCGGCGCGTTCCTGGAGTGGATGGAGGGCAAGACCCTTCCCGGAGTCGCGGCCCTCGAGGCGGCGCGGCGCTAGGGCGCGTCCGGTCGGGCGGTCCGCCGCCCGATCGTCTGCTCCTGATAGCCCGACAGCATCCGCAGCCAGTCCGCATAGGGCATGGGCGGCGTGACACGCGGCCGGTCTGACGGCCCGCTCCGATCCTGGGGATCGACCTCGCGCGCGGCCTGCCGCGCGGCGGCGGGCGGGGTGCGGGCATCGGCATGACCGCCGCCCGTGGCGGGGGGATGGGTCGCGGGACTGATCGTCAGCATCGTTGCCTCCGTTGGGGATGGACGGGCCGGTACGCATCACCGAAGGGTGCCGGGCATTTGCCGAAAAATCGATGGAAATGCGTCTAAGGTTTTAGCGATCGCCATTCCGGCGCGGGGTCGGGGACTGCGCATCGGCCTGTTTTTGTTAGCGTAACCAGCATTGCCGCCGGATGGGTGCGTGCTATCCAGCCCGCATCACCCAAGGAGGATTTCCATGCAGATGACCGAGACGGTGCGCCGCATCCTGGCCCATTACGAAGGCGAGACGCCGGGCGTGAAGGCGCAGCTGGCGCGGATGATGATGACCGGCAAGCTGGCCGGCACCGGCAAGATGATCATCCTGCCCGTCGATCAGGGCTTCGAGCACGGGCCCGCGCGGTCCTTTGCGCCGAACCCGGCGGGCTATGACCCGCATTACCACTATCAGCTGGCCATCGACGCGGGGCTGAACGCCTATGCCGCCCCCCTGGGCATGATCGAGGCGGGGGCGGACACCTTCGCGGGCCAGATCCCGACCATCCTGAAGGTCAACAGCGCCAACAGCCTGATGTCGGATACGGCCGGCAAGAACCAGGCGATCACGGCGTCGGTCGATGACGCGCTGCGGCTTGGCTGTGCGGCGATCGGCTTCACGATCTATCCGGGTTCGGACATGGCGCTGGACATGTTCGAGGAGATCGTCGCCATGCGCAAGGAAGCCGCGGCCAAGGGCGTGGCGACCGTCATCTGGTCCTATCCGCGCGGAGAGGCGATCACCAAGGACGGAGAGACGGCCATCGACGTGGCCGCCTATGCGGCCCAGATCGCGGCGCTGATCGGCGCGCATATCATCAAGATCAAGCTGTCCACCGATCACCTGATGCTGGCAGAAGCCAAGAAGGTCTATGAGGACAAGGCGATCGACATCGCGACCCAAGCCAAGCGGGTCGAGCATTGCATGCAGGCGTCCTTTGGCGGGCGGCGCATCGTGGTGTTCTCGGGTGGGGCGGCCAAGGGGACCGATGCGGTCTATGACGACGCGCGCGCGATCCGCGATGGCGGCGGCAACGGATCGATCATCGGGCGCAACAGCTTTCAGCGGTCGCGCGAGGATGCGCTGGCGATGCTGGGCAAGCTGGTCGACATCTATCTGGGCAAGGATGCCTGACCAAACGGACGCGCCCCCGAAGAGGGGGCGCGACACGATCAGCGCCTTGCGGCGCGGGACGGGGGCCGATGGCCCCCTTTTTCACACTTCCTCGATGCGCAGTTCGACCGGGTCGCTGACCAGCACCCCGGTGCGGGGCAGGGCCTCGATGGCGTAGTCGATCGCCTCGGGCGTGGTCTTGTGGGTCACGACCAGGACCGGGACGCTGGCCGGGCTGTGCTGGCCATACTGGCGCATCCGGTCGATCGAGATGCCGGCATCGCCCAGGACCGTCGCGACCTTGGCCAAGGCACCGGGTTTGTCCTGCAGCTCCAGCCGGATGTAGTAAGCTGCGGGCACGGCCGTGCGGGCGGGCTGCGCCGCGGTCAGGCTCCCCGCGGGCTGGCCGAAGACCGGCAGGCGCACGCCGCGGGCGATCTCGACGATGTCGGACATGACCGCGCTGGCGGTCGGGCCTTCGCCCGCGCCCGCGCCGCGCAGCACGATCTGGCCCACGCTGTCGCCCTCGATCACCACCATGTTCGTGCCGCCCACCAGCTGCCCCAGGGGGCTGTCGGCGGGCACCAGGCAGGGCGACATGCGCTGTTCCAGGCCGCGCGCGGTCATCTGCGCCACGCCCAGCAGCTTGATGCGGTAGCCCATGTCGCGGGCGCGGTGGATGTCGTCGATGCTGACGCGCTCGATCCCCTCGATCTCGACGGCGTCGAAGTTGACCTGGGTGCCGAAGGCGATGGACGACAGGATCGCCAGCTTGTGGCCCGCGTCGATGCCGCCCACGTCCAGGGTCGGGTCGGCCTCCAGATAGCCCAGCTGGCGCGCCTCCTCGAAGACCGCGTCATAGGGCAGGCCCGCGCTTTCCATCCGCGTCAGGATGTAGTTGCAGGTGCCGTTCATCACGCCCATCACGCGGGTGATGCGGTTGCCGGCCATGCTCTCGGTCATCGACTTGATCACCGGGATGCCGCCCGCGACGGCGGCCTCGAAGCGGATCACCCGGCCCAGATCCTCGGCCAGCTGCGCCAGCTCCTGGCCGTGCATGGCCAAAAGCGCCTTGTTCGCGGTGACGACGTCCTTGCCCGATCGCAGCGCGGCCTCAATGCTGTCGCGCGCGATGCCCGCGTCGCCGCCGACCAGCTCGATGTAGACATCCACGTCATCGGCCGTGGCGACCGCCATCGGGTCCGTCTCCCACCGATAGGAGGAGAGGTCCGCGTCGCGGTTCTTCATGCGGTCGCGCGCGCTGACCGCGGTGATCGCGACCGGACGCCCCGAGCGCATGGCCAGCAGGTCGGCGTGTTTCTGGACGATCTTGACGACACCGATCCCGACGGTGCCAAGCCCGGCGATGCCGAGGCGGAGGGGGGACGACATAGGTTCCTCTCATCCTTGATTTCGCGGGTGTTAGCGCGCCGGGCCGTCTGTTGCAACGCGCGAAGCGGTCGCGGCAGCCGCCTGTGGCACGGCTGCCGCGCGATCACGGGTCAGTTCCGGCCCATTCGCCCTCGATGCCGGTGCGGCGCATCACCGCGACGACTTGGCGCGCGGCCTGCAGCGTGCGGTCGCGGATCTCTGCGATCTCGGCCGCGGTCATGTCATGGGGATGGCGTTCGCCGCGGGTGTTGATGAAGGTCGGATGCCAGCTGCCGGGCTGCGCGCCGGGCCGCCAGGAGGCGTGGCACAGCAGGTTCCGCAGGCGCCGCAGCTCGGGCAGGCTTCGGCTGAGGCTGTCCAGGTCGCCCACCGCATTGCGCCGGGCGGCCGCCAGGAAGCTGTCGATCAGCGTTCCGAGCGTGTCGTCGGCCAGATCCTCCATCCGGCGCAGCCAGGCGTGCAGGGCGTGATCGCCCGCATCCTCTCCCAGCCCCTGCCGGGTCAGCGAGAAGATCGCCCGCTTCAGCG
This sequence comes from Paracoccus sp. ME4, assembly GCF_046736325.1. Taxonomy (GTDB): domain Bacteria; phylum Pseudomonadota; class Alphaproteobacteria; order Rhodobacterales; family Rhodobacteraceae; genus Paracoccus. Next base: position 1,761,466 of record NZ_CP151276.1, on the reverse strand, counting down.
CCTCCTCCAGAAAGCCGAAGGCCGCGACCGCGTGGCCGAGCCCCGCGGCCATCTCGTCGGGCAGGCGGTCGGGGGCGCGGGGCAGCGCCATCACTCACGCCACAGCCGGTCCACCCAGGAGGTCGGCCGGACATAGTGGCGCAGATGCTTCCACGCGCTTTCCCGCCGCGGCCCGGTGACCGTCGCGCGCAGATGCTCCAGCGGCGGGCGAACCGGGTCGGCCTCGTCCCACCGGCCCAGGATGGCGTCGGGCGGGTTCAGGCTGCCGGGGAACATCACGATCCGGGTGCCGCGCGGGATGCGCGGCTCCATCAGGTAGTTCAGCGGGAAGGGCGGGACGCAGTGGAACCGGAAATGCGCCAGCCAGCCGCGCGGCCAGAAGGTGACGCCACCCGGTGCATTGCGGGTGACGAAGCGCTGTTCATACTTGTAGGTGTCGGCGGCGCCCTGCGGATCGGCGGCGAAGATCTGCTGCAGCGGCGCCAGCTTGCCCACCCGCATCCGATAGACCGAGGTCTGGCCCATCTTCTCGAAAGGCGTGTTGGGGTTCAGGCCCAGGACGGTGTCGTCCGGGTCGCCATGCTCGAAGAACGCGTCCAGGCTGCCTGTGACGATCACGTCGAGGTCCAGGAACAGCACGACCCCGGTCACGTCGCCCAGATCGCCCCAGAGCCGCGATTTCGGCCATTTGCCGCGCGTGTTCACGGGCGCCTGATAGGCGAAGTCGGGCAGGGGCCGCACCGCCACGTCCGGATGCAGCCCCGTCCAGTCATCGGTGAAGCAGAACAGCCGGAAGGGCGGCGTGATGTTGCGCGCGATCATCGCATGCAGGCGGTTCACGTATTCGGGGCCGAACTTGGTGCCCCACTTGATGCAGATGATCTGCTTCGTCGATCCGTTCCGCCCGTCACTCATGGTCCACCCGCTCTCTTTGCCCGCAGGGTTTCACAGCCACCATCCTTAGGCAAGCAGGCCCCGCATTCGTCGCCACGGCCGGGGGGTGCGGGGGGCTGGCCCCCGGCCGTCGCGGGACGCAATCCTCAGGCGCGGGCGGCCCGGATCAGGCCCAGGATATCCGCCGCCGCCGAGGGAATGTTGGTCCCCGGCCCGAAGATCGCCTTGACGCCCGCCCGGCGCAGGAAGTCGTAATCCTGCTGCGGGATCACGCCGCCGCAGATGACCAGGATATCGCCCGCCCCCGCGGCCTTTAGCGCCTCGATCAGCTTGGGTGCCAGGGTCTTGTGCCCCGCCGCCTGGCTGGAGATGCCGATCACATGGACGTCATTGTCCACCGCATCCTGCGCCGCCTCCTCCGGTGTCTGGAACAGCGGGCCCACATCGACGTCAAAGCCGATATCGGCAAAGGCCGTGGCGATCACCTTGGCGCCGCGGTCATGACCGTCCTGACCCATCTTGACGACCAGCATGCGCGGGCGGCGGCCCTCCTCCTCGGCAAAGGTCTCGACGTCGCGCTGGATCTGGGCAAAGCCCTCGTCGCCCTCATAGGCCGCGCCATAGACGCCCGCCAGGGTGCGCACCTCGGCGCGGTGGCGTCCGAACTCCTCTTCCATGGCCATGCTGATCTCTCCGACGGTGGCGCGGGCGCGGGCAGCCTCGACGGCGGCCTCCAGCAGGTTGCCGCCCTCGCGGGCGCGGCGGGTCAGCTCGGCGAGGGCGGCGGTGCAGGCCGCCTCGTCGCGGGCCGCGCGGATGCGGTTCAGGCGGGCGATCTGGCTGTCGCGGACAGCGACGTTGTCGATGTCCAGGATGTCGATCGGGTCCTCCTTCTCCTTGCGGTATTTGTTGACGCCCACGATGACGTCCTCGCCCCGGTCGATCAGGGCCTGGCGCCGGGCGGCGGTCTCCTCGATGCGCAGCTTGGGCATGCCACTGGCCACGGCCTTGGTCATGCCGCCCATCTCCTCGACCTCCTCGATCAGGGCCCATGCCTTCTCGGCCAGCTCCGCGGTCAGGCTCTCGATGTAATAGCTGCCCGCCAGCGGATCGACGACATGGGTGATGCCCGTCTCCTCCTGCAGGATCAGCTGGGTGTTCCTCGCGATGCGGGCGCTGAAATCGGTGGGCAGCGCGATGGCCTCATCCAGCGCGTTGGTGTGCAGCGACTGCGTGCCGCCAAGCGCCGCCGACATCGCCTCATAGGCGGTGCGGATGACGTTGTTGTAGGGGTCCTGCTCCTGCAGGCTGACGCCCGAGGTCTGGCAATGGGTCCGCAGCATCAGGCTGGACTGCTTCTTGGGCTGGAATTCCGACATGATCCGGTGCCACAGCAGGCGCGCGGCGCGGAGTTTCGCGATCTCCATGAAGAAGTTCATGCCGATGGCGAAGAAGAAGGACAGCCGCCCCGCGAAGGCATCCACGTCCATGCCCGCCGCGATCGCCGCGCGCACATATTCGCGCCCGTCGGCCAGGGTATAGGCCAGTTCCTGGACCAGGTTCGCCCCGGCCTCCTGCATGTGATAGCCCGAGATCGAGATGGAGTTGAACTTGGGCATCTCGGCCGAGGTGTATTCAATGATGTCCGCGATGATCCGCATGCTGGGTTCGGGCGGATAGATATAGGTGTTGCGGACCATGAACTCCTTCAGGATGTCGTTCTGGATGGTTCCCGACAGCACCGCGCGGGAATGGCCCTGCTCCTCTCCGGTGACGATGAAATTGGCCAGGATCGGGATGACCGCGCCGTTCATGGTCATCGACACCGACACGCGGTCCAGCGGGATGCCGTCGAACAGGATCTTCATGTCCTCGACCGAATCGATGGCGACGCCGGCCTTGCCCACATCGCCTTCGACGCGGGGATGGTCGCTGTCATAGCCGCGATGCGTGGCCAGGTCGAAGGCCACCGACACGCCCTGCTGCCCCGCCGCCAGCGCGCGGCGATAGAAGGCGTTCGATTCCTCGGCGGTGGAGAAGCCCGCATATTGCCGGATGGTCCAGGGCCTGCCCGCATACATCGTGGCGCGCGGGCCGCGGGTGAAGGGCGCGATGCCCGGCAGACCGTCCAGATGCTCCATCCCCTCCAGATCGGCGGCGGTATAGAGCGGCCTGACCGCGATCCCCTCCAGCGTGTCCCAGGTCAGGCTGGAGGGATCGCGCCCCTTCAGCTCGGCCTGCGCCAATTTGCGCCAGTCCTCCAGCGTGGGTTTTGTCATGATACGTCCTTTCCTGCCGACCGTCCTGCCCTATATTCAGGACATGACGAGGTGCCGATGAGATTGAGATTATTCATTATCGTGATGGCCTTGGCCGCGATGGGTCCGGCGCGCGACGAGGCTGCCCCTGATGCGGAGAGTGTGTCGCGGGTCAATCCCGCCCGCCTGCCGCCGGTGGCCGCACGCGAGCCCGCCCCCCCGGCCGAGGACCCCGCACCCCGCTCGGACCGGCTGGAATTCCTGTCTGCGAACGACGCCGCGCCCGCGGATTTCCTGTGGAGCCGGCGCCCGGTCGTGGTCTTTGCCGACACGCCCGACGATCCGTCCTTCGTCCAGCAGATCGCCGCGATGGAGCGTGACGGCGCGGCGCTGGTCGGGCGCGATGTGGTGGTCGTCACCGACAGCGACCCGGCCTCCGGAAGCTCGTGGCGGCGCGACCTGCGTCCGCAGGGCTTCTCCCTGGTGCTGATCGACAAGGACGGGCAGGTCAAGATCCGCCGCCCCAGCCCCTGGGACGTGCGCGAGATCGGCCGCGCCATCGACCGCCTGCCGCTGCGCCGCCAGGAGGTCGGCCCGGCGCGATAGGCCGGGACCGCGCGAAACTTGTGGATTTGCTGCGCGTTCCCTATATCATCGGGGAAGGCGGACGTCCGGTCCGCCACCGCAAGGGAGCAGATCATGCCAGCATCCAAACCGGCACCCGCATCGCGCGCTGATCGCACCATCCGCAGCGTGGACAGCGATCCCCGGGTGCAGATCGTGACCCGTCCCGACGACAAGGCCCCGCAGGCCGCAAGCCGCGCGAATGAGATCGTGCGTGTCCTGGGATTGCCGCCCATCACCGGCCTCTCGGGGCCGCGGATCGGGTATTGATCCGGCGCGGATCGCGTTCCAGATCGGCCCGCATCGCCGCCAGTTCCCCCGGCAGGTCGCGCCGCAGCCGCTCGACGGTATCGGGATCGACCTCCAGCACGGGCTTGGGCAGGCTCTCCGTCAGCGCTGCGATGGCGCGCAACCCGGCATCACGGGCCTCGCTGGTCAGCAGCAGATAATCGGCCATCATCCCGCCACGCCGTGCCGCGGCCTTCTGCGGGGCGCGCTGCATGTCCTCGGCCAGCGACATCATCACCGCCAGAAGCCGGTAATACAGCACGATCGGGTCGATCACCGACCGGGGCAGGATGTTGATGTCGCCGATGACCGCCGCATAGATGCGGTCGTTCGCATGGCGCGGCGGGCTGGGCTCCAGCCGTCCGGCGCGGGCCAGCGCGATCAGCCGTTCCGCCTCGGCCGCGTCGGGGGTCTGCCGTTCCAGCGTGAAGACATGGGCGCGGATCTCAGCCAGCAGGGCGCGCTGCAGGTCCTCGCGGCGCAGCAGGCGCTGCGCCTCGTCCCGCGCCGCACTTTCGCGCCGCGCCACGATCCAGCCCAGGGCCACGAAGGCCCCACCGACCAAGGCCTGCTGCAGCTGCGGGCTGAGATAGGCGTCAAGCGGCGCCATGACACCCCACCCCGAAAGGACATCCGATGCCCCGCCTGATGCTGACCGCCCTGACCGCGCTCTGGCCCGTGATGGCCCCGGCCGAGACCGCCCGCGGGGCGGAGCCGGACATCCTCGAGCGGCTGCGCTGGCAGGCGCGGCCCATCGTGGTGCTGGGCCCGCCCGACGATGTCGCCGGGCAGGTGGCGCTTCTGGAGGACCGCCAAGCCGAGCTGGCCGAGCGCGACGTGGTGGTGCTGACCGACGGGCCCGGTGTCGCTGCGCTGCGCGACGGGCCGGGCTTCCGGCTGCTGCTGATCGGCAAGGATGGCGGGGTCAAGCTGGACCGGCGCGTGCCCGTCGCGGTCGACACCATCCTGTCGCTGATCGACAGCATGCCGATGCGCCGGCGCGAGGCGGAGTGAACGCTCACCGCCGCACCCGTCTGTCGGCCGCCAGCGCGGCCAGACCCGCCAGCACATGGCCCAGGGCCGCGGCGACCGCCGCTTGACGCAAGGTCGCGGCCCCCTGCAGCAGCGCGATCAGGCAGCCGCCCCAGAGCACCGCGGACAAGGGCAGCGCCGCCGCCCAGAAGCGCCATCCCCGCCAGCGCCCGGCCATCAGGCCGAAGGCCAGCTGGAACAGCGCCAGCCCGACCAGCGGCGGCAGCAGATAGGCCAGCGGCACCGCCGTGCCCAGCATCGGCACCGTCCGCGCCGCCACCGCCGACAGCGTGCCCGCCGCCCCGGCGACGCCCAGCAGGGCGGCCAGAAGATAGGCGGGCAGGGCGAGGATCATTCGAACTCCATGATGACGTCATCGACCTTCAGGCTCTCGCCCGGCGCCGCGTTCACGGATTTGACCACGCCCTTGCGCTCGGCGCGCAGGATGTTCTCCATCTTCATGGCCTCCACGGTGGCCAGCGCCTGGCCCTCCTGCACCTCGTCGCCCTGGGCCACGTTGACGGCGACGACCAGGCCGGGCATCGGGCACAGCAGGAACTTCGACGTGTCGGGCGGCAGCTTCTCGGGCATCAGCCGGGCCAGCTCGGCCGCGCGCGGCGCGCGGACATGGACCCGCAGATCGGCCCCGCGCGTGCGCAGCCTGAGGCCCGCCGCGATCTTCTCGACCTTCAGCAGCAGCGGGCGCCCGTCGACCTCCAGCCGCGCCAGCGCCTGACCGGGGCGCCAGTCGCCCTCGACCCGGATGCTGCGGCCCGCGATGGTGACATCGGCGCCCTGCGCATCGGCCGCGATGCGCACCGGCCAGTCCTGCTTGCCCGCAAAGACCACCCATTCGTCGCCCACATGGCGTTCGTGGTTGTCCAGACGCCCGCTGATGCGGGTGCGGCGGATCTCGGCCACGCGGTGCATGGCGGCGGCGGCGGCGGCGATGCGGTGCATCTCGTCCTCGGGCAGGGTCGCGCCCTGGAAACCGTCGGGGTACTCCTCGGCGATGAAGGCCGTGGTGATGTCGCCCGCGACGAATTTCGGGTGATCCATCACCGCCGACAGGAAGGGCAGGTTGTGCCCGATCCCCTCGACCTCGAAGGCGTCCAGCGCGATGCGCATTGCCTCGATGGCCTCGCCGCGGGTCGGGGCCCAGGTGCACAGCTTGGCGATCATCGGGTCATAGAACATGCTGATCTCGCCGCCCTCATAGACGCCGGTGTCGTTCCTGACCGCGGCCGCACCCGTCGGCGCGCCATGGGCCAGCCACTTGCCCCCGGTCAGCATCGGCCCCGCGGCCACCTCGACCGGCGGGCGATAGCGGGTCAGGCGCCCGATGGAGGGCAGGAAGCCGCGATAGGGGTCCTCGGCATAGAGCCGGCTCTCCATCGCCCATCCGGTGATCGTCAGGTCGGACTGCGCGAAGGGCAAAGGCTCTCCGGCGGCGACGCGGATCATCTGCTCGACCAGGTCGACGCCGGTGATCAGCTCGGTCACGGGATGCTCCACCTGCAGGCGGGTGTTCATCTCGAGGAAGTAGAAGTTGCGGTCGCCGTCCACGATGAACTCGACCGTGCCTGCGCTGGTGTAGCCGACGGCCTTGGCCAGGGCCACGGCCTGCTGACCCATGGCGGCGCGGGTGGCCTCGTCGAGGAAGGGCGAGGGCGCCTCCTCGATGACCTTCTGGTTGCGCCGCTGGATCGAGCATTCGCGTTCGTGCAGATAGACGGCGCCTCCGTGCTGGTCGGCCAGGACCTGGATCTCGATATGGCGCGGCTGCGTCACGAACTTCTCGATGAAGATCCGGTCGTCGCCGAAGCTGTTGGCGGCCTCGTTCTTCGATGACTGGAACCCCTCTCGGGCCTCCTCGTCGGACCAGGCGATGCGCATGCCCTTGCCGCCGCCGCCGGCGCTGGCCTTGATCATCACCGGATAGCCGATGCTTGCGCTGATCCGTGCGGCCTCGTCGGCATCCGCGATCAGGCCCATGTGGCCGGGGACCGTGCTGACCCCCGCCTCCTGGGCGATCTTCTTGGAGGTGATCTTGTCGCCCATCTTCTCGATCGCGCCCGAGGGGGGGCCGATGAAGACCACGCCCTCGGCCTCCAGCGCCTCGGCGAACTTCCGGTTCTCGGACAGGAAGCCGTAGCCGGGATGGACCGCCTCGGCGCCGGTCTGGCGGATCGCGTCCATGATCCTGTCGATCACGATGTAGGACTGGTTGGCGGGGGCCGGGCCGATATGGACGGCCTCGTCCGCCATGCGCACGTGCAACGCGTTGCGGTCGGCATCGGAATAGACGGCGACGGTGGCGATGCCCATCTTGCGGGCGGTCTTGATGACGCGGCAGGCGATCTCGCCCCGGTTGGCGATCAGGATCTTCTTGAACATGGGCTCCCCCCCAGGACGGAACGTGAAAAAGCCGCCCGAAGCGCAAGGCTTTGGACGGCTTGGCAGACGGTCGGCGCGACGGGTGCGCCGATCAGCAGGTCACTGGCACAGACGGACGTCGTTGCACAGCGCACCGGCCGCGCCGCCGATGGCCGCGCCCTTGATGGCGTTCTCGCCGCTGACGCTGGCGATGGTCGCGCCGACGCCGGCACCGATGAGGGCGCGGTCGGTGTCGGTCGGATTGATGCCCTGGGTGCAGCCGGCGATGGCCGTGGTGCCGACCAGAGCGGCGATGGCGAGGAATTTGGACATGGTGAAGATCCTGTCAGTTGGGGGGCGGCACGGCAACGCGCCGCCCGCCCGAATGGTTCAGCAGCGCAGCGATCAGTAGCGACGCTGGCAGACGCCCGCGTCGTCGCACAGCGCGCCGCCCACGGCGCCGATGGCCGCGCCGGTTGCCAGGTCCTCATCCAGGGCCTTGGCGATGACCGCACCGGCGACCGCGCCGCCTGCAGCGCGCTGCGCGTCGGGCGCGATGCCGCCGCCCTGATAGCCGGGAGCGCAGGCCGACAGGCCGGCCGCAACCAGAGCCAGACCGGCAAGGCGGAGCGAGAAAGAAGTCTGCATGATGAAAAACCTGTATTGAGAGGCCCGCCGGGGGCCGGTTGAAGGTGGTGCCGGGTTATCGCATAGCTGTCGCCCACGTCAAACTGACATGCGTGTGACTTCAAGGGGTTCAGCGCGAAATCGCCCATCAGTCGTCGTCGGCCCCGTCGTCGTCCCACCCATCCTCGTCGTCCCAATCGAAGGCCGGGGCCTGATCCTTGACGAAGAGTTCGGGGAAGGCCGCCTCGGCCGCGGTCATGTCGACGCGCAGCAGCTGGTCGTAATCGGCGGGGTCGAATTCGCCCACCGCCACGACCTCGCGGCCGATCAGCCAGGACAGCCGTCCGGCGTCCAGATTGCCGCGGGGAAAGGGTTCGTCGCCGAAATGCGCGATCAGCGCGGACAGGAAGCCCGCATCGGCGCGCTTGTCGGCGGGCCTGCGGTCCTTGAACCGCTCGCGGCGCGTGATGGGCGTGGCGCCCTTCTTGCGATTCTCGCGCCGGATGACGAACTGGAAGTCGGTGCCGGGCAGGCGCCCGGGAAAGCCGCGATGCTTCAGCATGGCATGGCCCCTGTGCTGGGGCGCGCGGGCCGGATCGCTGCGCACGGGCAGGCAGGCCGCCCGCGCGCGATGGTCGGACGGCCGTTCTTAGCCGAATTTGCCCTGATAGACAGGCTCGGTCGTGACGGGGTTGACCATGGGCGCGGCCGGGGCGGTCGGGACATAGACGTCGGCAGGCTGCTGGCGCTGGCACGCGGCGAAGGCGGAAACCAGCACGAGGCTGAGGATGATCTTTTTCGACATGGAAACATGCTCCTGTAGGGCGGGCGGTGTTGCGCCCGGCTGCTCGGGTTGTGGTCGGCTTGTTGATCTGCCGGCCTGCGCGGCATGATAGAGAAGCCCGCCGCGATCAGACAGGGACGCAGGAAGGCGGGCGCCAAAGCGCCGCCCCCCTGTGGCCCGGCTGCATCATTCACGACCTTGTGCATCGCGCGCCCGTCCCCGTCCGTCACAGCGGAATGTTGTCGTGCTTTTTCCACGGGTTCGTCAGCCGCTTGCCGCGCAGGCTGGCAAAGGCGCGGGCCACCCGGCGACGCGTCGACCGGGGCTGGATCACCTCGTCGATGAAGCCCTTTTCGGCGGCCACGAAGGGGTTGGCAAAGCGGTCCTCGTAATCCTTGGTGCGGGCGGCGATCTTCTCGGCATCGCCCAGTTCGCTGCGATACAGGATCTCGACCGCGCCCTTGGCGCCCATCACCGCGATCTCGGCCGTGGGCCAGGCATAGTTGAAATCGCCGCGCAGATGCTTCGACGCCATCACGTCATAGGCGCCGCCATAGGCCTTGCGGGTGATGACCGTGACCTTGGGCACCGTCGCCTCGCCATAGGCGAACAGCAGCTTTGCCCCATGCTTGATGACGCCGCCATATTCCTGGCCGGTCCCCGGCAGAAAGCCCGGAACGTCGACCAGCGTCAGGATCGGGATCTCGAACGCGTCGCAGAACCGCACGAAGCGCGCGGCCTTGCGCGAGCTGTCGATGTCCAGGCAACCGGCCAGCACCATCGGCTGGTTCGCGACGACCCCCACGGTCTGCCCCTCGATGCGGATGAAGCCGATGATGATGTTGCCCGCGAAATCCTTCTGGATCTCATAGAAGTCGCCCTCGTCCGCGACCTTGGCGATCAGCTCCTTCATGTCGTAGGGCTGGTTCGGGTTGTCGGGGATCAGCGTGTCCAGGCTGGGCTCGATCCGCGCCGGGTCGTCGAAGAAGGGCCGGGTCGGGGCCTTTTCGCGGTTGTTCAGCGGCAGGAAGTCGAACAGGCGGCGGATCTCGGTCAGAGCCTCGACATCGTTCTCGAAGGCGCCGTCCGCGACCGAGGATTTCTTCGTGTGGGTCGATGCGCCGCCCAGCTGTTCGGCGGTCACGACCTCGTTCGTGACGGTCTTGACCACGTCGGGACCGGTCACGAACATGTAGGAGGTGTCGCGCACCATGAAGATGAAGTCGGTCATCGCGGGCGAATAGACCGCGCCGCCCGCGCAGGGGCCCATGATGACGCTGATCTGCGGCACTACGCCCGAGGCCATCACGTTGCGCTGGAACACCTCGGCATAGCCCGCAAGGCTCGCCACGCCCTCCTGGATGCGCGCGCCGCCCGAATCGTTCAGCCCGATCACCGGGGCGCCGTTCTGCATCGCCATGTCCATGATCTTGCAGATCTTCTGGGCGTGGGTTTCCGACAGGGACCCGCCGAAGACGGTGAAGTCCTGGCTGAAGACATAGACCATGCGGCCGTTGATCGTGCCCCATCCGGTGACGACGCCGTCGCCCGCGGGCCGGTCGTCCTGCATGTCGAAGTCGGTGCTGCGATGGGCGACGAACATGTCGAACTCCTCGAAGCTCTCCTCGTCCAGCAGCAGGTCGATGCGCTCGCGCGCCGTCAGCTTGCCGCGGGCGTGCTGGGTGTCGATGCGCCGCTGCCCGCCACCCAGACGGGCCTGCTGCCGCCGCTCTTCCAACTGCTGCAGAATGTCCTTCATCGCGCCCTCCTGTCCGACGGGATGACGCTAATGCGATGGCGGCACGGCGCAAGACAATTTGCGAAAATTTGCAAACAATGCCGTCAGGCCGCATCGCAAACTGAATAACTGCAAATGATGCGCCGGTCCGGCCTTGACGGCGCGCAGGACCGGGGGCAAGCCAAGGCCATGGGACTGATCATCGACATTCCGGCCATCCTGGCCAATCACGCGGCCTTGGCCGCCCGTGCCCCCGGTGCCCGCGCCGCCGCGGTGGTCAAGGCCGATGCCTATGGCCTGGGGGCCACCCGCGTCGCGCCCGCACTGTATCGCGCCGGCGTCCGCGACTTCTTCGTGGCGCTGGCTGCCGAAGGGCGGGCCATCCGGCCGCACCTGCCGCAGGATGCCCGCATCAGCGTGCTGTCGGGCCATATGGAGGGGGCGGACCTGACCGGGCTGACCCCGGTCCTGAACAGCCCCGCGCAGTTCTTTCGCGACCGGGCCATGCGGCCGGGCCAGTCCTTCGCCATCCAGCTGGACACGGGCATGAACCGTCTTGGCATGGAGGCGCCCGAATGGGCGGCGATCCGCGACGAGGTTCTGGCCGCCGGTCCCGCCTTCATCATGTCGCACCTGGCCTGCGCGGACGAGCCGGGCCACCCTGCCAATGCCGCCCAGCTGGCCGTCTTCCGCGCGATGACCGAGGGCTGCGGCGTGCCGCGGTCACTGGCCGCGACGGGGGGCATCCTGCTGGGGCCGGACTATCACTTCGACATCGTGCGGCCGGGCGTGGGCCTCTATGGCGGGCTGCCCTTCGCCGAGGCGCGGGGCGTCGTCACACTGTCGCTGCGCGTGATCCAGACGCGCGACGTCGCCGCCGGAGAGATGGTCGGCTATTCCGCCGCCTGGCACGCCCCGCGCGACAGCCGCATCGCGACGGTCGATGCGGGCTATGCCGACGGCATCCTGCGCTCGCTGTCGGGACGCGGCGCATCGCTTTACGCGGGCGACGTGGCCTGTCCCATCGTCGGGCGCGTGTCGATGGACCTGATCACCGTGGACGTGACCGGGCTGGATCAGGTGCCCGACCGCCTGGACCTGATCTGTGCGCATCAGCCCGTCGACCGGCTGGCCGAAATCGCCGGGACCATCGGCTATGAGGTGCTGACCTCTCTCGGGTCGCGCTACGACCGGACCTATCGGTGAGGGCCATCCGCGCGATCGGACGGCCCGTCCTTCGGCTGACGCGGACCCTGGGCGCGGTGACCCTGTTCGCGCTGCAGGGCTTGGGCGGCATCGGTCGGCCAGCGGCCATCGGGCGCCAGATCGTCCAGATCGGCTGGCTGTCCCTGCCGGTCGTGGGGCTGACCGCGCTGTTCACCGGCGCGGCGCTGGCGCTGCAGATCCATTCGGGGGGCAAGCGGTTCCAGGCCTCCGACGTGGTGCCCGCCATCGTGGCCATCGGCATGGTGCGCGAGCTGGGCCCGGTCCTGGGCGGGCTGATGGTCGCGGCCCGCGTGGCCAGCGCCATCGCCGCCGAGATCGCGACCATGCGCGTCACCGAACAGATCGACGCGCTGGTGACGCTGTCGACTGACCCGGTGCGCTGGCTTGTGACGCCGCGCCTCTGGGCCGCGATCCTGTGCCTGCCGGTGCTGGTCGCGGTGGGCGACATCATCGGCATCATGGGCGGCTGGCTGGTGGGGACGGGGTCCCTGGGCTTCACCTCGGCCACCTACATCGCCAACAGCTGGGCCTATCTGGAGCCGTGGGACGTGACCTCGGGCCTGCTGAAGGGGGCGGTCTTCGGGCTGATCGTGGCGCTGTCGGGCTGCTGGTTCGGCATGCGCGCCGGACGCGGCGCGGCCGGGGTCGGGCGTGCCACGACCAATGCGGTCGTCGCCGCCGCCGTGGGCATCCTGGCCGCGAACTTCGTGCTGACGGGGCTGTTCTTCGAATGATCGAGCTGCGCGGCCTGACCAAATCCTTCGGTGGACGGCGGGTGCTGGACGGCGTCGACCTGACCATCCCCGAGGGGCAGAGCCTCTGCGTGATCGGTCAGTCCGGCACCGGCAAGTCGGTCCTGCTGAAATGCATCCTGGGGCTGGAGCGTCCCGATGCGGGCACCGTCCTGTGGCAGGGCGCGCCCTTGGACCGCGCGCGCTTCATGGCGGGCTTCGGGATGCTGTTCCAGGGGGCGGCGCTGTTCGACAGCCTGTCGGTCTGGCAGAACGTCGCCTTCCGGCTGCGCCAGCGCATGGACGACCGCCGCGCCCGCACCGTGGCGCTGGACAAGCTGGTCCGCGTGGGCCTGGGCCCCGAGACCGCCGACCTGATGCCCGCCGAACTGTCGGGCGGCATGGCCAAGCGCGTGGGCCTGGCCCGCGCCATCGCTGATGACCCGCGGGTGATCTTCTTCGACGAGCCCACGACCGGGCTGGACCCGATCCGCGCCCGCGCCATCGACGCGCTGATCCGCGGCATCGTGACCGAGACCGGGGCCACGGCCGTCACCATCACCCACGACATGGACAGCTGCCGCATCATCGGCGACCGGGTGGCGCTGCTGGCCGGGGGGCGGATCGCGCATGACGGGCCGGTCGCCACGATGGGCGCTGCGCCCGCGCTGGCCGGGTTTCTGGGCAGGCCCGCCGCAGAGGGCGCCGCCGATGCCGGTTGATCGTGCAACCTTTGGCGGGGCGTCTTCGTTCTGCCACAAACTTGCGCAAAATCAGTCATGCGGCCCGGATGATGACCTTGTGCGAATCCGCTTCGCTTGCGACCATGAAACGACCCTCTGACCAGGAGAACGATTTGGGCCTCACCCCGACGCCACCCGTCACCGCACCCACGGCCGAAACCCTGCTGGAATTTCCCGACAACCGGTTGCTGATCGACCTCTGCGGTCCCAACGACCGCCACCTGGCCCGGATCGAGGAGGCGTTGGGCGTCCATATCCTGCGGCGCGGCAACCAGATCGCCGTCGTCGGCGGCCCCGAGGCCCAGTCCGAAGCCGCGACCCTGCTGCAGGGGCTCTACGCCCGGCTGGAGCAGCATCGTCCCGTCGGCCCCGCCGAGATCGAGGCCGCGTTGCGCATGGGGGTCGAGCCCACGGCCGACGTCACCCCGGCCGAGCAGTTGGAGATGTTCGCGCAGGGCAATTACGAGCTGCGCACCCGCAAGAAGTCGGTCGAACCGCGCACCGACGCGCAGAAGGCCTATGTCCGGTCGCTGTTCCAGAACGAGCTGGCCTTCGGCATCGGGCCTGCGGGCACGGGCAAGACCTATCTGGCGGTGGCCGTGGGCGTGACCATGCTGATCGGCGGCCATGTCGACAAGATCATCCTGTCGCGCCCCGCGGTCGAGGCCGGGGAGCGGTTAGGCTTTCTGCCCGGCGACATGAAGGAGAAGGTCGATCCTTACATGCAGCCGCTCTACGATGCGCTGAATGACTTCCTGCCCGCCAAGCAGCTGCAGAAGCTGATGGAGGAGAAGCGCATCGAGATCGCGCCCCTGGCCTTTATGCGCGGCCGCACGCTGAGCCGCGCCTTCGTGGTGCTGGACGAGGCGCAGAACGCCACATCCATGCAGATGAAGATGTTCCTGACCCGCTTGGGCGAGGGGTCGCGCATGGTCATCACGGGCGACCGCACCCAGATCGACCTGCCGCGCGGCATGATGTCCGGCCTGATGGATGCCGAGCGCATCCTGAAGGACGTGAAGGGCATCAGCTTCAGCTATTTCACCGCCGACGACGTCGTGCGCCACCCGCTTGTCGCGCGCATCATCAAGGCGTATGAGGTCGAGGACAATGCCGCCCTTGCCCGCGGCGAGACAGAGGAGGCGCGCGGCCAGTATGTGCCGCGCCGTGCGTTCAGAAACGATGCCTGACGAGATATCCGTCGATTGCGTCATCGAGGATGACCGATGGGAGGCCGCCGGTCTTGAGAACCTGGCGGCCGAGGCGGTCGCCGCCGCCCTGCGCCATCATGATTTGGGCGGAGAAGTCGTGGTCATGGGCTGCGACGACGCCCGCATCGCCGCGCTGAACGCCGATTTCCGCGGCAAGCCGCGCGCGACGAACGTGCTGTCCTGGCCGTCGGTCGAGCATCTGCTGCATGCGCCGGGCGCCATGCCCGAGTTGCCCGACGAGGACGAGTTGGGCGACATCGCCATCGCCTATGAGACCTGCCTTTCCGAGGCTGAGGCCCAAGGCAAGCCGGTCGATGACCACATCCGCCACCTTCTGGTCCATGCGACCCTGCACCTGCTGGGCTACGACCACCAGAACGACCCCGATGCCGAGCGCATGGAGGCGACCGAGCGCGCCATCCTGGCCGGCATGGACATCCCCGATCCCTATCAGGAGAAAGACCGATGAATTCCGAAAGCCGATTATCCGAACCCTCGCCCGACGCGTCGGACAGTCCGACGATCGACGTCGATGACGCCGAGGGGCGGGAGACCGGTAACGGCAAGGGCTTCTTCGGCCGCGTGCTGTCGGCCCTGACCGGCAGCGAGGCCGGGACCGAGACGGACGGGCAGCCGCCCCATGTCCTGGGCACGCCCGGCCTGATGAACCTGCGGCGGATGCGCGTCGACGACGTCGCCATCCCCAAGGTCGAGATCGTGGCCGCCCCCGCCAACATCGCGCTGGAGGATCTGGTCGCGATGTTCCAGGAGCACGGATTTTCGCGCATGCCGGTGTTCCGCGGCACGCTGGACAGCCCGCTCGGGCTGATCCACCTCAAGGATCTGGCGCTGAAGCACGGCTTCGGGGCAGGGGGCAAGTTCACGCTGCGCCCGATGCTGCGGCCGCTGCTCTATGTGCCGCCCTCCATGCCCATCGGCGTGCTGCTGCAGCAGATGCAGCAGAAGCGCATCCACATGGCGCTGGTGATCGACGAATATGGCGGGGTGGACGGTCTGGTCACGATCGAGGACCTGATCGAGCAGGTCATCGGCGAGATCGAGGACGAGCATGACGAGGACGAAGGCGGCCTGTGGGTTCAGGAGAAGCCCGGCCAGTGGCTGATCCAGGCCCGCGCTCCTCTGGACGATGTCGAGGCCGCGACCGGCCTCACGTTGACCGGTGCGGAGGACGAGGATGTCGACACGCTCGGCGGGCTGATCTTCATGCTGGCGGGACGCGTGCCGCTGCGCGGCGAGGTGATCGCGCACGATTCGGGCGTGGAGTTCGAGGTCGTCGATGCCGATCCGCGCCGGTTGAAACGCATCAGGCTGCGCCTGTCGGGCGCCAAGCGCGTGACGGAGGATGCCGCCCCGGCGGCGTGACGCGGCGATCGCGGACGGGCCGTCGGGCCCGTCCGTTCAGCTGGCCTCGAACCGGGCCAGCATCGCCTCAAGGAACCGGTCGCGCAGCTCCGGCACCTCCATCATCACCTCGTGCATCGCGCCCTGGATCAGCAGCAGCTCGGCCCCCGACCAGCGCGCGGCGCGGTCGCGGATGGCCTGCGGCGAGACGATGCGTTCGTCCGAACCCAGAGAGACCAGCATCGGCACCTGCGGCGAGGCGATGCGGGACAGCCGGCTGCATTCGTTCAGCGCCTTGCTGACCCAATCGAAGGTCGCGCCGCCGATGGTCAGGTCGGGCCAGGCTGCAGACTCGCGCACCAGCCGCGCCCATTCGTCGCCGTTGCGCGTCAGCAGGTTGGCGTTGAAGCTCTCGTCCAGGGGATAGGTCGTCTGCGCCCCGCCGCTGCCGGGGGCGGCGATGCCGCCGCGTCCGACGCGTCCCGCCAGATAGGCGACCCCCAGGGCAATGCCCTGCTGCACCGGGCGCAGGTTGATGCCCCACATCGGGGCCGAGAACACCGCGCTCTGGACCGGCAGGCCGCCGTCCAGCGCCGCAAGGCCGATGCAGCCGCCCATGGAATGGGCCAGCAGATGCCAAGGCCGGGGCAGGCCGCATTCCTCGGCGGCGATCATCATCTCGACCACGTCGCGCTGATAGTCGGCGAACTGGCCGATATGGCCCACCCGTCGGTTGGGCAGCAGCCGGTCCGACATGCCCTGACCGCGCCAGTCGATCGCCAAGACGTCATAGCCCTGCGCGGTCAGCAGCTGCGCGATGGGGGCGTATTTCTCGATGTATTCGGTGCGGCCGGGAAACAGCAGCACGCTGCCCCGCCCGCCCTCGGCCTGCCAATGGGCCAGGCGCAGGCGCACCCCGTCATCGGCCTGCGCCCAGAAGGCGCGGGCCGGCCGCGACCGGTCGTCGGGCAGCTGATGGAAGGGCGCGTCCTGCATCAGGCTCAGGACAGCTTCTGACCCAGCTGCATCGCGACGCCCATCGAGCCGTCGATCTTCAGCTTGCCGGTCATGAAGGCGGTGGCGGGGTTCACGTCGCCGTTCATGATGCCCTCGAACACGTCGCGGGTGGCGGTCAGGGTGACGTCGGCCTCCTCGTCGCCGGCGCGCACGCCGGACTCGTCGATCATGATGGCGCCCTCGTCCTTGATGACGAACTTCGCGGTCGAATCGAAGCTGTCGATCTTCTCGCTCAGCTTGGCGACGGCCTTGGTCACGACTTCGCTCATTTGGTCTCTCCTGATGCGCTTTGGCTGGCGCCCGGCATGCGGGCTGGGTTACACCGTCAGTTATGAACCCGGTCCGCCCGTTTATCCACATTGCCGTCACGGCATTGCGTCACAAGGTTCTGACGATTTTCCTGATTATTGCAAGCGCGCTGCCGATCGCCGCCGCGGCGCAGCCGGCCGATCCGCTGGCCGATGCCTTCGCCCGGCTGGCCCGCCCCGAGGGCGAGGGCTGGCGCATCGCGGAAAGCGACATCCTGCGCGCCTGGTCGCGGTCGGGATCGCCCGCGATGGACCTGCTGCTGCAGCGCGGAGAGGCGGCGCTGGACATGGGCGACATCCCCTCGGCCATCGGGCACCTGACGGCGCTGACCGATCACGCGCCCGATTTCGCCGCCGGGTTCCAGGCCCGCGCCGCGGCCTATGCGGCGGCCGGGCAGTTCGGCCCGGCGCTGGCCGACCTGCGCCAGGCGCTGATCCTGGAGCCGCGCCACTTCGCCGCGCTGACGCAGCTGGGCCTCATGCTGGAGGAGATGGGCGATGACGGCCGCGCCCTGGCCGCCTATCGCGCCAGCCTGGCCATCCACCCGCACCAGCCCGAGGCGATCGACGGGGCCGCCCGTCTGGAACGCAAGCGCATCGGCACCGATATCTGAGGTCATGAGCATGACGACGCGCGGGCGGATCACCGCCATCCTTGGGCCCACCAACACGGGCAAGACGCATCACGCCATCACGCGGATGCTGGGCCACCGGACGGGGGTCATCGGCCTGCCGCTGCGCCTGCTGGCGCGCGAGGTCTATGACCGGATCGTCGCCGCGCGCGGCCCGTCGGTCGTGGCGCTGGTCACCGGAGAGGAACGCATCGTTCCCGACCGGGTGCAGTACTGGGTCGCCACCACCGAGGCCATGCCCGACATCGCCGCCGATTTCGTGGCCATCGACGAGATCCAGCTCTGCGCCGATCCGCAGCGCGGCCACGTCTTCACCGACCGCCTGCTGCACATGCGCGGCACGCTGGAGACACTGTTCCTGGGCAGCGACACGATGCGCCCGGCCATCGCGGCGCTGGTGCCCGATGCGCGCTTCGAGCGGCGCGAGCGGTTCTCGGAGCTGTCCTGGGCCGGGTCGAAGAAGCTTTCGCGGATGCCCGCGCGCAGCGCCATCGTGGGCTTCAGCGTGGACGACGTCTATGCCATGGCCGAGCTGATCCGTCGCCAGAAGGGGGGCTGCGCGGTCGTCATGGGCGCGCTGTCGCCCCGCACCCGCAACGCCCAGGTCGAGATGTATCAGAACGGCGAGGTCGATTACCTGGTCGCCACCGACGCCATCGGCATGGGGCTGAACCTCGACATCCGCCATGTCGCCTTCAGCGCCACGCACAAGTTCGACGGCAAGCGCGTCCGCCCGCTGTTCCCCCATGAGATGGGCCAGATCGCGGGTCGGGCGGGGCGGCACACCGAATCCGGCACCTTCGGCGTGACCGGCGAGGCCGAGCCGCTGGACGAGGGCCTGATCGACGCGCTGGAGAACCACCGCTTCGCGCCGATCAGCCGGCTGATGTGGCGCAACGCGGCGCTGGAGTTCGGGACCATGGACCGCCTGGTCGAGAGCCTGGAGACCGCCCCCGCCCATGACATCCTGGTCCGGGGCCGCGAGGCGGATGACGTCTCGGCCCTGAAGATCCTGCGCGAGATGCCCGAGATCCGCGACCGCGTGCGCGGCGGCAAGGACGTGCGCCTGCTGTGGGACGTCTGCCGCGTGCCCGATTTCCGCGGCATCTCGGCGATGGAGCATGCGACGCTGCTGGCGCGGATCTTCGGCTTTCTGCAGGAGGGGCACATCCCCGCCGACTGGCTGGCGCGCGCCATCGAACGCATCGACCGCACCGGCGGCGACATCGACGCAATCTCAAAGCGGCTGGCCTATATCCGCACCTGGACCTATGTCGCGCAAAGAACGGGCTGGGTGGCCGATGAAAAGCATTGGCGCGGAGAGACGCGCGCTGTAGAAGACCGCCTGTCGGACGCGCTGCACGCGGCCCTGACCCAACGATTTGTGGACCGGCGCACCTCCGTGCTGCTGCGCCGGCTCAAGCAGAAGGAGAGCCTCGTGGCCGAAGTGAATGACAAGGGCGAAGTGACGGTCGAGGGCGAATTCGCCGGCCGTCTGGAGGGCTTCCGCTTTCGCCCCGACCAGACCGGATCGGCCGACGAGGCGCGGATGCTGTCGCGTGCGAGCTATGACGCGCTGAAGCCCGAATTCCATCTGCGCGCCGACCGCTTCTACAACGCGCCCGACACCGAGATGGACTATACCAAGCAGGGCGGCCTGATGTGGGGCAACCAGGCGGTCGGCAAGCTGGTCAAGGGGTCCGATCCGCTGCATCCCGGCGTCGAGGTCTTCGTCGACGAGGAGGCCGGCTCCGAGATCGCGGACAAGGTCCGCCGCCGGGCCCAGCATTTCATCGACCGCAAGATCGCGGCCCTGTTCGAGCCGCTGCTGGCCCTGCAGCGCGACGAGGCGCTGACGGGCCTGGCGCGCGGCTTCGCCTTCCGCCTGGTCGAGGCCCTAGGCATCCTGCCGCGCGACGGCATCGCGAACGAGGTCAAGGAGCTGGACCAGGAGAGCCGCGGCGCGCTGCGCAAGCATGGCGTCCGCTTCGGTCAGTTCACCATCTTCCTGCCCGCGCTGCTCAAGCCCGCGCCGACGCGCCTGCGTCTGGTCCTGTGGTCGCTGCACGAGGGCCTGTCGGAATTCCCCGAAAGCCCGCCGCCGGGTCTGGTCACCATCCCGCACCTGCCGGTCGTGCCCGATCAGGTCTATGCGCTGTCGGGCTATCGTCCGGCGGGTGACCGCGCGATCCGCATCGACATGCTGGAGCGTCTGGCCGACCTGCTGCGCGCGCAGGACACGCGTGGCGGCTTCGAGGCCAATCCCGACATGCTGTCGATCACCGGCATGACGCTGGAGCAGTTCGCGGCGCTGATGCAGGGGCTTGGGTACGCTGCCGATCGCGGCGAGCGGGTCAAGGTCAAGACCTCCGAGCCGGTGGCGGTCATCCCCGCCGCCGAGGGCGAGGCGTCGGATGCGCCGCTGACCGAGGAGGAATCGGTGCTGGCCGCCGAGACCCGCGCCCGTTGGGAGGCCGAGCAGGCCGAGAAGCGCGAGCCGGAGGCAGACGTCGCCGCCGATGCCGCCGATGCCGCCGAGCCGGAGGCCCCCGCGGCCGCGCCCGAGACCGAGGTGTTCTATACCTTCAAATGGGCGCCGAAGTCGCGCGGCAACCGCCGTCCGCAGGGCGAGCGGCCCCAGGGCGAGCGTCCGCAGGGCGAACGCCGCGGCCCGCGTCGCGACAACGCGCCGCGCGACGGCCAGCCCCGCGATGCGGCAGGGCAGGGCGACCGTCCCCGTGGCGACGCGCCCCAGGGCGAGCGTCGCGACCGTCAGGGCAAGCCCGGCGGCAAGTTCCAGGGCGGCAAGAAGCCCGGCGGCAAGCCTGCCTCGTCGCACGGACCCAAGACCTTCTCCTCGCGCCCCGAGAAGAAGGCCGATCCCGACAGCCCCTTCGCCATCCTGGCGCAGCTGAAGGACAAGAGCTGAGTTGAGCGAGGCCACCCCCGGCCTGCGGCTGGACAAGTGGCTCTGGCATGCGCGGGTCTTCAAGACCCGCGGTCTTGCCGCCGCCCGGATCGAGGGCGGCGGCATCCGCGTCAACGGCCAGCCCTGCCGCAAGCCGGGCCGCGCCGTGCGGCCGGGCGACGTGCTGACCGTGTCGGCCTATCAGCAGGTGCGGGTTCTCACAGTCCTGGCCTTGGGCGAACGGCGCGGTCCGGCCTCGGAGGCGCAGTTGCTGTTTTCCGAAGAGCGCGACGGGTTGATTGATCCGCCGGGAATGCCTAGGTGACAAACCAAAGTTCCAGGACAAGAGCGCCAAGATGACCTATGTCGTGACTGACAACTGCATCATGTGCAAGTACACCGATTGTGTCGAGGTGTGCCCCGTTGACTGCTTCTACGAGGGCGAGAACACGCTGGTCATCCATCCCGACGAGTGCATCGACTGCGGCGTCTGCGAGCCGGAATGCCCCGCCGACGCGATCCGACCGGACACCGAGCCCGCCATGGAGACCTGGGTCGAGTTCAACCGCAAGTATTCCGAACTGTGGCCGGTGATCACCCGCAAGAAGGACCCGCTGCCCACCGCCGCCGAAATGGACGGGCAGGAAGGCAAGCTGGAGAAGTACTTCTCGGAGACCCCCGGCGCGGGCGATTGATATTTAAGTCGTTTGAAGGCGGGACCGGTCGGGTTTCGACCTGACGGTTCGGTGGCTGGAACGCGACAGGAAGTCACGGAACGCCCCGTCAAGGCGTGCGGACGCGCTGGAGCACGCTTACGCGCCGGCTGCACAGCGTCAGCATCTGTGCTCAGGCCGCCCGTTCCAGCGGCGCGGAACATTGGCGCTTGTGCGATCGCTTCAGGTCGTGGCGCGGGTGTGATGTCACTGATTTGCATGTCGGCCTATTCGCTGCTGCAGATCGGTGACTTCCAATATGCGAAGGTTCATCCCTTAATGCCGGACCGTCGTGTGTGACGCGCGGATTGACATGCCAAGGGATTATTTCTCCACCGCCGCCTTGTGTCCGCCGCGACTTGGGGACGGACAGTGAAGCGAACAGGCTTCACGAGCGAGCAGATCACCAGCATCGTTGGCGAGCACGGTCGACGTATGCGTCGGCGGCGCTTAGCGCGCTGACCTGTGCTGCAAGCGTGTCATGTGGGAAGGGGCTTCCCATAACTGGAAGGCTGGTTCGGCGGCTTGACGGTGTCGGAGGCGAAGCGGCTGAAGACGCTCGAGGATGATAATGCCAGGCTGACGAAGCTGCCGGCCGTGCGGATGCCTGATCTCGTTGCGATGAAGGAGCCTGTCTCAAAGAGGGATGACGCCTGCCGTGAAGCGCGAGGCGATCGCGCATGTGATCCTGGTCGGGTTCTCGCTTCGGCGGGTGTGCGGAGTTGTTAGAGCGGATCGCAGGATGGTGCGCCACAAGGCGCAAGCCGTGGGCCGGATACGCAGCGACGTGGGTGGCTGCGGGAACTGGCTGACGAGCGTCGACGGTTCGGTTATCGCCTACTTTTCGTGCTACTGCGGTGCGAGGGCGAGCCTTCCGGCATCAACCTGGCACATGCGCACGTCGTGATCGCGGCTTTAGCCGCGGACTGCGACACCGAGCGTCCCCGCCCGGCCTTGGACCACCAGACTCCGGTCCACTCCTTACGAAGCCGGATCACCGCAATCGCCGACCCCGCTGCGCGAGATGATGGCTCCGCGCCTCGGGCGGCTGCTCAAACTGTGCCAGTCGGCGTAAACGCAAAGGATGACAGTCGTTCAGGGAGATATGCATGACCCGTCATATGCCTGCGATCATCTGATGCAAAGCATGGCACAAAGGGCGATGCGCGCGAATTGGCGATGTTCGCTCAAACGAGACATGGCCAGCGGAACCGACATATTGAATATTGGGCAGGATTTTTCTTTGAAAACGCCGGAATATCGCCCAAGGCGGATGATCACCGTGCCTCTGGAATGAAAGGACCTGCGCTCTGCGTCGATCGTTTCATTCCAAAGGCACGGCGCGGCAAATGAATGACGCAAGGCGGCGATGGATCGAAATCAGGGCGCAGCGTAAGCCGCGCCCTGGCGTCCATCACCTCAGATGAAGTCGATGTGGTTGATGATGGTCTGAAGGTCGCTGATGTTCTGGAACATCAGTACGTCCCCGTCGCCGAAATCAAGCGCCGCCTTGCCGTCGATGACGGTGCCGTAGGTGTCGATCACGTCCTGCGCCGTGAGAGACGCGTCATCCCACAGGTCGGCATCCAGCTGCAGGCGGTCGGAGTTCTGCCCGCCGATGGTGAAGTCGAGGATGAGGTCGATGTCGCTGTCCATCCGGTAGACGAACGTGTCGCTTCCGCCGCCGCCCAGCAGTGTGTCGTTGCCGGTTCCGCCGTCCAGCAGATCCTTGCCGACGCCTCCGTCCAGATAATCGGCGCCCGCGCCGCCGGAAAGCTGGTCGTTGCCCTTGCCTCCGGATAGGACGTCATTGCCGATGTCGCCGTTCATCTTGTCGTTTCCGGACCCGCCGACCAGCTGATCGTTGCCTGCTCCACCAGCCATCCGATCGTTGCCGTCATCGCCGAAGAGCTTGTCCTTGCCGTCCCCGCCGGAGAGGCTGTCATTGCCCGCGCCGCCCCGCAGCTTGTCGTTCGCGGCACCACCCTCGAGGGTGTCGCGACCGGCAAGACCCTCGATCAGGTCGGCACCGCCGCCGCCGGCGATCATGTCGTCTCCGGCCGTCCCCTTCAGCCGATCCGCATTCTCTGTTCCGTTGATCAGTGACATCGTATTCCCTCACAATATTTAAACCACCACGACCCTCGCAAAGTCTTACGGGGGTCAACGACATGCCTTCCGATGTTCAGATCGAGCACTCACGTCTGCTGGATTTTTGGCGCAGCCATTAAAGCAAAAACCCGTCGTAACCAGCATGCGATTGCACAGGAGGAGGCGCTTTTGCAGAAATTCCGAACAGTCTCACCCATCGGAATGCGATGGGCACCTTACGCCACCCTAGAGAAAAAGATATATGAGTAAAATTTTACTGACAACGTATTAGTGGATTTTCGCTTCTGAAAATTGATTGTTCTATCATATAAAAAACAACCTTAGATTTAATCCATATAAAAAACATGGAGGTGAGAAGTTCCTCAGTATTTTTATATGTTCATCCATTTCGGAGGGGTTGTACTGAGAGCTGCTTTTTTGATGTCCGGAGCAATGGAGTGAAGCGAGTTCGAAAGTCCGGCGCTGCCCACATTTGATTCGCAGGATGGGATCAGGGTTGGTTGCTCGGAGGTGAGGGTGTGCGCAAGGTCCACGGACGCAAAGGTGACCGTCCGACACTTGCCGTATCGAACGGCCGCGCGCCTCCGGATACTCACACTGCCCGACACGAGTTCGGTGCAACATCGCCGGGTTTCACCCCTGAACCCTGTCGTACATTGCCTCCGCCCGGGGATGCGCGCGCGCTACTTTGTCCCGCAGTGCCTTTCTCACTCGGTCATCACCATGCAGCGCTCGACGTCAGAGTTCTGCTGCGGCGTGTCGGGCTGGATGTCAGTCAAGGCGATACCCTGCGTCGACGCCCAAGTCATCAATGTGGACGTGACGTATTCCGGGCCATTGTCGACTCCGATCGCTATGGGGTTCGCCCCCCGCCCTTTCAGTGGTTATACAAGTATCGGGGGTTGTTGCAGAACTTTCCTGAGCGAGGATTTCCGCGGTAGCCGCTGTCGGATAAGCGTCCTGGCATGACCAAGCCCGAGGCTGCCCGCTACGGCACCACGAACCGGAAGTCCTGCAATGACGCCCTGATGCAGTGCGGTTCGCTGCTGATCTGGCCGGACGGGGACATGGCGTTGATGGCTATCAGGGAGGACCGATCTGGCCGATCGCCCGTTTTTTCCGACGCTGTGGTCCAGTTCTGCCTGATGGGGGAGGTCCTCTTCAACCTGCTGCTTCGGCGAACGACCGGCATCCTGATGATGGCAGGGCACGACTGGCCAGTGCCCGACTTCTCCACGCTGAGCCGCAGACGGAAAACCTTGGCCGTTCAGACCCCCTACCGTCGTACGACGGGACCGCAGAAGCTGCCGGTCGACAGCACCGGGATTCAAGTTTCTGGGCGACGGTGAGCGGCCGGCGCGCAAGCACGAGACCCACCGCAGGTGCCAGTATCGCAAGGTTCACCTGGCCATGGATACTGCCACCGGCGACATTCGCGCGATGGAGTTCACCTCGAGCCGTGAGGGTGTCAGCCCTGTGCAGCCTGTCCTGCCGGATCTGATTCCGCGCGATGAGCAGATCGGCGCCGTGACCAGCGACGGCGCTTTTCGCAACCGGCGTCTTCACCCCGCTATCGTGGATCAATGCTGCACTGTCATCATTGCGATCCGCAGGAACGGCCGCCTGTGGAAGTGGGACTGCCCTGCCGCTCACGCCTGCAACGATATTCGGCACGTGAGCAAGCGCTTAGGAGGCGCCAACTGGATTCACCGGTTCGGCTATCCCGTCCGAAGTCGGATCCACGCGAAGATGCGTTGCCGAAGATCTTTGGGGGACCGCATCTCCGAACGCGACCCGGACAGGCAGGCTGTCTAGCTCCACATCCGCATCCCCCTCATGAGCAGCTTTAACGCAGTTGGTACCGCTGAGATCGGGCGCGTGGCATGAGATTTGTGGAATAAGGGGCGCTCGCCTCGGAAGGTGAACTCTGCATCAACGCCCAGAAAACTGTGCGTCGATGATAGGAACGCTGCCGGCGGGATTATCCTCGTCATCGCTGGTTGCTGCGACAACGAGGCGTGGACCGCCCACATCTTCCTCGGTCTTGCAAGAGAGTGTTCGCCTGATGGTCGCAGTCTTTAGCAAAATTCACGACGTCGTGACAGCGGCCGACATGCCGATGGGCAACGACCTGATGATGCGATTGACTTCGAAAGTTCGACAGAAAATTCTGGAGCGGGTGAAGGGAATCGAACCCTCGTCACTTGCTTGGGAAGCAAAAGCTCTACCATTGAGCTACACCCGCGCTGCCTTTTGAATACCGTCACTGCCGCACTGCTGCAAGGACAAACCGCGCGGCGTCCGAGCGTCCGGACCGCAGCCGACATGCCGCACCTGCGGGATATGTGATGCCGTTGTCCTGTAAACGCATCGTCTGTCCAGCCCGCGTCGCGCAGCGTTGTCCGCAGTGGAACCGCATTGATTTTAGGCATCATCTTGACGCCAGGGCGCGCGATGGGTCAGACCGAAGATGTTGCGCAAGGCAGGTTGCGTATTTTTGTGGCTGAGTTCGGGTCATCGTCATGTGCGGCATCATCGGGATTTTGGGTCGTCACGAGGTTTCTCCTCAGCTTGTGGATGCGCTTCGGCGGCTGGAATACCGGGGCTATGACAGCGCGGGGGTGGCGACTGTGGACGGCTCGGGGCGGCTGGAGCGGCGGCGCGCGGTGGGCAAGCTGGTCAATCTCAGCGACCTGCTGGTCCACCAGCCGCTGACCGGGCATGCGGGCATCGGGCATACGCGGTGGGCGACCCATGGCGCGGCGACCGAGGTCAACGCCCATCCGCACCGCTCGGGGCCCGTCGCGGTGGTCCACAACGGCATCATCGAGAACTTCCGCGAGCTGCGCGCCGAGCTGGCAGGCTTGGGCATCACGCCCGAATCGCAGACCGACACCGAGACCGTCGCGCTGTTCACCGCCCACCACCTGGCCCAGGGCCTGACGCCGCTGGAGGCCGCGCGCGCGACCCTGGCCCGGCTGGAGGGGGCCTTCGCGCTGGCCTTCCTGTTTCAGGACCAGCCCGACCTGCTGATCGCCGCCCGCAAGGGCAGCCCACTGGCCATCGGCCATGGCGACGGAGAGATGTTCATCGGCTCGGACGCGGTGGCGCTGGCGCCCTTCACCGACCGCATCACCTATCTGGAGGATGGCGACCACGCCGTGCTGACCCGCGCGGGCGTGCGGATCTGGGACGCGGACGGGCACCAGGCCAGCCGCGCGACCGCGCGCATCGACGTGGGCGCGACCGTGATCGACCGCGCCGGCCACCGCCATTTCATGGCCAAGGAGATCGCCGAGCAGCCCGCCGTCATCGGCGACGTGCTGTCGCGCTATCTCAAGGACGACCGGATCGTGCTGCCCGACGGGCTGGACTTCGCGGACCTGGACCGGATCACGCTGGTCGGCTGCGGCACCGCGCATCTGGCGGGCCATGTCGCGAAATACTGGTTCGAGCAGCTGGCAGGCCTGCCCTGCGACATCGACGTGGCCTCCGAGTTCCGCTATCGCGAGCCGCCCTTGTCGGATCGCAGCCTGTTCGTGGCCGTCAGCCAGTCCGGAGAGACCGCCGACACGCTGGCCGCGCTGCATTACGCGCGGGGCCGCGTGGCGCGGACCGTGGGGCTGGTGAACGTGGGCACCTCGGCCATCGCGCGCGACGCCGACCTGGCCCTGCCGACGCTGGCCGGGATCGAGGTCAGCGTGGCCTCCTCCAAGGCCTTCACCTGTCAGCTGGCGGTGCTGGCGGTGCTGGCGCTGAAGGCGGCGCAGGACCGGGGCCGGATCGACGCGGCGGGGCTGGCCGCGCATCTGCGCGACCTGCGCGCGATCCCGGCGCTGCTGTCGCAGGCGCTGGCGCTGTCGGATGCCTGCCGCGAGCAGGCCGACTGGCTGGCCCAGGCCCGCGACGTGCTGTACCTGGGCCGCGGCGCATTGTACCCCGTCGCGCTGGAGGGGGCGCTGAAGCTCAAGGAGCTGAGCTACATCCACGCCGAGGGCTATGCCTCGGGAGAGCTGAAGCACGGCCCCATCGCGCTGATCGACGGCGACGTGCCGGTGGTGGTTCTGGCACCCCATGACGCGCTGTTCGACAAGACGATCTCGAACATGCAGGAGGTGATGGCGCGCCACGGCCAGGTGCTGCTGATCTCGGACGCGGCGGGCATCGCGGCGGCGGGCGAGGGCATCACCGCCAGCCTCGCGCTGCCCTCCGGCGGAGGCGCCTTCCAGCCCATCCTCTACGCCATCCCCATGCAGTACCTCGCCTACCACACGGCCGTCGCAAAAGGCACAGACGTCGATCAGCCCAGAAACCTCGCAAAATCCGTCACCGTCGAATAACGCAGAAGCAGGACCGCCCCGCATGTACCCGAACTCTCGCATCGAAAAGGCGCATTTCATCGTCTACAGCAACGAGGCCGCCCCGTTCGGCGAGAACTCGGACTATTACTGCGAAAGCGCGCTGCGGGCGGGGTTCGACACCGCCACGCATCAAACCGAACGCCAGCTGCGCCAGACCCCCTTCTGGGAGGAGAACCGCGCCATTCTGGAGCAGCCGCGCGGGGCGGGCTACTGGTTGTGGAAGCCGTGGATCATCCTCGAGACGCTGCGCAAGGTCGGGCCGAACGACATCGTGGTCTACAATGATGCCGGCCGCTACTCCCCGCGCTCGTTCGAGCCGTTCCCGTCCTTTCCCCATGCCGCGGTCGAGCTGACCGCGATGATGCCCAAGCGGTTCATCATGGGCACGCGCATCGAATGGCTGGTCCAGGGACAGTACACCAAGCGCGACTGCATGATCCTGACCGGTGCCGACACGGACGAAATGCGCTATGCCCCGCAGATCAACGCCTGTCCCGCCCTGTTCATGCCGTCGGCCGAGTCCTTCGCCTTTCTCGAGCGCTGGCTGGAACTGGCGCGTGACCCGCGCGCGCTGACCGATCAGCCGGACGAACTGGGCACGCCCCATCCGGAATTCGAGGATCACCGCCACGACATGGCGATCGCCTCGATCCTGCTGCATCAGACCGGCGGTCACTACTTCGACCTGTCCGAAACGGGCGCTTTGGCCGAGGCCGATCACCTGCGGCAGCGCAACCGGCATGTGCCCCGGCTGCAGACTCATATCGGCTATCTCTCCCTGATCGCGCGCGAGGCGCTGCGCGACGATTTCTTCGCCGATCCGCAGGCCGACCTTTCCGAGGTCGAGCGGCTGGTCCGCAACATCCGCCCCGACGAGCACATCCCCCAGCAGCCGCGGACGGTGCCGGCGCGGGTGCTGGTCGAGGAGCTGAATGCCGGGACCGGCGACATCCTGCCCGACCATGTCCGTGCCGCGGCGCAGAAGAAGGCCGTGACCGCGATGAAGATCCACGCCCTGGGCCAGCAGCAGGAGGGGACCGACATGGTCTGGGCCGATGCCGCCGCGATCCTGCGCAACGTCCTGTCGGACGGCGCCGCCAAGGACCCGGACGCCTTGGCCATCAGCGCCGCCATCGCCCTGGACGAGGCCCTTTCCAGGCGTCCCGACCTGCAGCGCGCGACCCGCGCCGACATGGTCTGGAACGCGCTTGGCGACG
Organism: Paracoccus sp. ME4; assembly: GCF_046736325.1. Classification (GTDB taxonomy): domain Bacteria; phylum Pseudomonadota; class Alphaproteobacteria; order Rhodobacterales; family Rhodobacteraceae; genus Paracoccus. The sequence continues at coordinate 1,732,303 of NZ_CP151276.1, read as the reverse complement.
AGGCACGGACCATGTTCAAGGCGCGTTTCAAGCGCAACAGCAGCCCGGCGGGGCGCGCGGCCCTGGAGGGCGCGGCCGACCACGCCGCCCGGGCGGGGGTGTTCGGTCTGGACCGCGAGCTCAGCTATCCGCGCCGGCGCATGGTGGCCGAGATCGAGGGGATGTTCACGGACTGGCTGCGCCTACAGGATGCCGAGGTGACCGAATGAGCCGCCCCGCGCGCATCCTGATCACCGGCGGCGCGGGCTTCATCGGCGGACATCTGGCCCGCCGCCTGATCGCCCAGGGGACCGAGGTGGTCGTGCTGGACGACTTGAGTTCCGGCAGCCGCGACGCCGTGCAGCCCGAGGCCCGCTTCCATCACGGGTCGGTCTGCGACCCGGCGGCGGTCGCCGCGGCGGTGGAGGGGTGCAGCGGCATCGTCCATCTGGCGGCGATGGTGTCGGTGCCCGAATGCGTGGCGGACTGGACGGGCGGGCACCGCGTCAACATCGGCGGCACGATCACGGTCATGCAGGCCGCGCGGGCGGCGGGGAACCTGCCGGTCGTCTATGCCTCCTCGGCCGCGATCTACGGCGATCAGCAGGGGGCGCTCTGCCACGAGGCGCTGCTGCCCGCGCCTCTGTCGCCCTACGGCGCGGACAAGCTGTCCTGCGAACACCACGCCCGCGCCTTCTGGACGATACACGGCCTGCCCTCGGCCGGGCTGCGCTTCTTCAACGTCTTCGGTCCGGGGCAGAGCATCCGTTCACCCTATGCCGGGGTCGTCGCGCGCTTCTGCGACAACGCGCGGACGGGAACGCCCCACACGCTGTTCGGCGACGGGCGGCAGACGCGCGATTTCGTCCACGTCACCGACGTGGTCGAGATCATCCGCCGCGCGCTGGACCGCCTTGCCGCAGAGCCCGACACGCTGGTCTCGAACGTCTGCACCAACCGGGCGATCAGCCTGCTGGATCTGGTCGCGACGCTGGACGACATCGTGCCGGGCAGCGCGGCGGGCATGACCTTCCTGGACGCGCGGGCCGGCGACATCCGCGATTCGCGGGGCTGCGACCGCCGGATGCGAGCGCTGTTCGGCGATCTGCCCGGCACGACCCTGCGCGACGGGCTGACCGAAATCCTGTCGCCGGACCCGCGGCCGATGCCCCCGGAGATGCGGCTGGACAGTCCCTACGGCCCCGGATCATAAACCGCGATGCCGGCCTGCCGCCGGCACGGGGAACATCCGACGATGCGCCATGACTGGCCCGACCTGCATCTGCTCCGCCACGGAGAGACCGAATGGAACCTGGAGGAACGCCTTCAGGGTCGCGGTGATTCCGCGCTGACCGAACGCGGGATGCGGCAGGCGCGGTGGCAGGCGGCGCTCATGCGCGGGGTCGGGGGCGCGCGCCTGTCCAGCCCGCTCGGTCGTGCCGACCGGACGGCGCGGATCGTGTTCGGCCCGGACTATCGCCATGACGACCGCCTGGTCGAGATCTGCGTCGGGCGGTTCGCCGGCCAGCGGCTGGCCGACCTGCGCCGCTCGCATCCGCCGCTTTTCGCCGGGGGGCCGCTCGACTGGTACGACCGCTGCCCGGCGGGTGAGGGGTTCGCGGCGCTGCACGCTCGCTGCGCGTCCTTCCTGGACACGCTGGATGGTCCCGCCACGATCGTCACCCATGCCATCACCCTGCGCATGATCCGCCTGATCGTGCTGGACCGTCCGCTGTCGGAACTGGCCTGCGATCCGGTTCATCAGGGCGCCGTCCATCGCCTGTCGCGCGGACAGGAGACCGTCCTGCGCCATCCTGACGATGCAGGAGTGCCGCAGGGCCTTGCAAGACACGCGTCCGGCGGGCCATAAGGCGACGGCATGGCCCGTTAGCTCAGTGGTAGAGCGTCCCGTTTACACCGGGCCGGTCGGGAGTTCGAATCTCTCACGGGCCACCATGCCGCATTGCAGGGCCGACGCGGCGGTTGACCCGCGTGGGCCGAGAAACCATTTATGACGCAGGGGGTTGCGCGGGCGGTGGCGCGGCCGGTCTGGAACGGAATGGTCATGGCGCGTTATCTGTCCTCATCGACGGCGGTCTTTCTGGCGATCATCGGCTTCATGGTCTTCTGGATCGGCGGTGGCATGCTGAACCGCGAGGCGCCCCCGGAACCGCAGCCGGTCGAGATCCCCGTGGCCCATGTCGCGGCCAGCCTGTCGGAGGCCGAACGCATCGTGCCGCGCACGGCGCTGTTCGGGGACGTGGTGCCCGACCAGACCTCGGTCCTGCGGGCGCGGACCGGCGGCATCGTCGAGGAGGTCGTGACCCAGGGCCATGAGGCCCGCCAGGGCGAGGCACTGGCCCGTCTGTCGGCCGACGACCGCGAGGCGGGCGTGGCGCGCGCCCAGGCCGCCGTCGGCTCGGCCGAGCGCGACTATGAGGCCGCGCGCCAGCTGCGCGAGCGGGGCGTGACCTCGGAGGCGGAGCTGCAGTCGCGCTTTGCCCAGCTGGAATCGGCCCGCGCCGAACTGCGCGCGGCCGAGCTGGAGCTGCAGAACACCCGCCTGACCGCGCCCATCACCGGCACCGTCAGCCGCGTCATCGCAGAGACGGGAACCTTCGTCGATGCCGGGGGCGAGGTGCTGGAGATCGTGCGCAACGACCCGCTGATCGCCCGCATCGAGGTGCGCCAGTCCGAGATCACCGCCGTGCGCGTGGGCCAGCAGGCGGGCGTCGTATTTCAGGGCGGGCGCGAGGCCGCGGGCCGGGTGCGCTTCATCGCGCCCGTCGCCACGCCTGAGACCCGAACCTTCCGCGTCGAGGTCGAGATCCCGAACCCCGACGGCATCCCCGCCGGCCTCAGCGCGCAGATCACGCTGGACTTGGAGCCGCAGCTGGCGCACCGCCTGTCGCCTGCGCTGATCCGGCTGGACGATGCCGGGCGGATCGGCGTGTTCATCGTCGCCGATGACGGCCGGACGCTGCGCTTTGCCCCGGTCGAGATCGTTCAGGCCCGCGCCGAGGCGATCTGGGTCACCGGCCTTCCCGAACGCGCGCGCGTCGTGACCATCGCGCAGGGCGCGCTGAGCGACGGCCAGACGGTCCGCGTCAGCGAGACGCCCGAGGAGTATCGCGGCATCCTGGGCGACGCGGAGGCGCCGGTCGATCCGGCCGATCCGGCGGCCGCCGCCGATCTGCTGGGCGCCGCGAACGCGGCCGAACCCGGCGCAGGGGCGGCCGTCCGATGAACGCGATTATCGCGGCGGGGTTCTCTCGGGCGCGGACCATCGTCATGGTCCTGATCGGGCTGCTGCTGTCGGGCGCGATGGCCTATGTCGCCATGCCCAAGGAGTCGATGCCCGAGGTCGACATCCCGATCTTTATCGTCAACGTCACCTACAGCGGCGTCAGCGCCGAGGATTCCGCGACCCTCCTGGCCGAGCCGATCGAACGGCAGGTCAACGCGCTGAACGGTCTGCGCAGCATGCGCACCGTGGCCAGCGAGGGCTTTGCCACCGTCACGCTGGAGTTCCAGCCCGGCTTCGACCAGGATCAGGCCCTGCAGTCCGTGAAGGACGCGGTGGACGACGCGGCCCCCGACATCCCGCCCGAGGCCGACGGCCCCTTCGTGCGCGAGATCGACATGGCGACCTTTCCGATTCTGACGGTGGCGCTGTCCGGTCCGGTCCCGGAACGCGAGCTGATCCGGCTTGGCCGCGCGCTGAGTGACCGGATCGAGACCGTGGGCGGCGTCCTTCAGGCCGACCTGACCGGAGAGCGCGAGGACCAGCTGGAGATCCTGATCGATCCCTTGGCGCTGGAGACTTACGGCATCTCTCCGGACCAGCTGTCGCAGGCGATCCGCGCCAACAACCAGCTGATCGCGGCGGGGTCCTTCGACACCGGGGCAGGGCGGATCGGGGTGTCGATCCCCGGCACGGTGGTGCAGCTGGACCAGATCATGTCGATCCCCGTCCTGGTGGACGGGGCGACGGTGCTGCGCGTCCAGGACGTGGCCGAAGTGCGCCAGACCTTCAAGGACCCGGTCAGCTTCGCGCGCATCGACGGCCAGCCCGCGCTGGCCATCGACGTGCGCAAGTCGGCCGGCGCCAACATCATCGACACCGTCGAGGCGGTCCGCGCCGTGGTCGACGAGACCCGCGCCGACTGGCCCGAGCAGGTCGCCGTCGTCTTCATGAACGACCAGTCCAAGGAGATGCGCAACCTGCTGTCGGACCTGCAGAACAACGTGATCGCGGCCGTCGTGCTGGTCATGCTGGTGACGGTGCTGTTTTTGGGCGTGCGGGCGTCGTTCCTGGTGGCGCTGGCCATTCCGGGCTCGTTCCTCAGCGGCATCCTGATCATCTGGGCGCTCGGCTTCACGATGAACGTCATCGTGCTCTTCGCGCTGATCCTGGTGGTCGGCATGCTGGTCGACGGCGCCATCGTCGTGGTCGAGCTGGGAGAGCGGCTGATCGCGGACGGACAGCCCAAGGCCCGCGCCTACATGCTGGCCGCGCAGCGCATGGCCTGGCCCATCACCACCTCCACGCTGACCACGCTGGCGGTGTTCTTCCCGCTGCTGTTCTGGCCGGGTCTGGCGGGGCAGTTCATGTTCTACCTGCCCGCGACCATGATCGCGGTCCTGCTGATGTCGCTGGCCATGGCGCTGGTCTTCGTGCCGGTGGTGGGTGGCGCCGTGGGCGGGGGTGATCCGCCGCCGCCCGACCCGGATGCGGACGACCGGTCCGGTCTGATGGCGCGGCTGTCGATCTGGACCATCGCGCGGCCGGGCGTCACCCTGGGCCTGTCGATCCTGTCGGTGCTGGTCATCATCTACGCCTATGCGCAGTTCAACCGCGGGGTGGAGTTCTTCCCCGAGACCGACGCCGAACGCGCGCAGATCCAGGTCACCGCCAACGGCAACCTGTCCGTCCAGGAGAGCGACCGGCTGGTGCGGCTGATCGAGCGGCGCATCCTGGGCTTCGACGGGGTCGAGCGCGTCTATGCCCGCACAATCGGCAGCGTCGAGGAGCGCGTCCGCTCCAGCCTGCCAAGCGACGTGATCGGCCAGATCCAGGTCGAGTTCACGGACTGGCGCGGGCGCGATCCGTCCTCGGTGGTGATCGAGCGCATGCGCGAGGCCACGGCCGAGGTGCCGGGCCTGGGCATCCAGATCGAGGCCGCGGCCTCGGGTCCCGGTGCCGCCCGCCCCGTGCAGATCGAGATCTCGGCCACCAGCCGCCCCGTCCTGCAGCAGGTGGCCCAGGAGGTCGAGCGGCTGATGCGAGCACAGGGCCGCTTCGTGGACATCGCCAACGACACACCGCGCCCCAACCCCGAGATCCGCCTGCAGGTCGACCGCGAGGAATCGGCCCGCTACGGCATCGACATGAACACCATCGGCACCGCCGTGCAGCTGCTGACCACGGGGGTGAACCTGGGCACCTATCTGCCCGATTTCGCCGTGGACGAAGTGGATATCGCGCTGCGCTATCCGCCCGAACAGCGCAACCTGGAGAACCTCTCGGCGCTGCGCGTGGTGGGCCCCACCGGTGCGCAGGTGCCCATCACCAACGTGGTCGAGATCCTGCCCGCCCCGGCCCCCGCCGCCATCACCCGCATCGCCGCGCGCGAGACGCAGACCCTGACCGCCGACCTGGCGCCGGGCGCCACGCTGCAGGCCGAGCTGGCCGCGATCCAGGCCGCCATCGACCGGGTCGAGCTGCCCGACGGGGTCGAGATCTCCTTCGGCGGAGAGATCGAGGACCAGCAGGAGGCGATGACCTTCCTGATGGGCGCCTTCGTCGCGGCGATCTTCCTGATGTTCACGATCCTGCTGATCCAGATGAACAGCTTCTATCAGGCCTTCCTGGTGCTGACGGCGATCGTCTTCTCGATCTCGGGCGTGTTCCTGGGGCTGATGGTGCGGCAGGAGGCCTTCTCCATCGTGATGAGCGGCATCGGCATCATGGCGCTGGCGGGGGTGGTGGTGAACAACAACATCGTGCTGATCGACGCCTACAACGAATATCGCGGCGATGGCGACGATCCGGACCGCGCCGCGCGCCGCGC